>SVMC01000010.1 GCA_015067585.1 Oscillospiraceae bacterium | reverse complement strand
GGGGTTAAGGTAGGTGACATTGTTCACGGATGCACCGGTGATGATCTCGTTTTCAATGGCCCAGACCATTGCGGTGGTGGCGAAGGTGCTGACATTGGATGCGTCCGGGAATGCCTTCAGGTCGCCTTCCACCTTGGGTGCGCCGTTCTTGAATGCCTCATAGCGATACAGGATGGTTGCGATCTGCTCGCGGGTGATGACAGCTTCGGGAGCAAACTTGCCGCCGCCAATGCCGTTGACGATGCCATTTGCCTCGGCCCATTCCACAGCCTTGGAGTACCAGCTGTCGGCGGGTACATCGGAGAAGGTGCCCTTCAGTTCCACTGCGGGCTCGTTCTCTACACGGTACAGGATGGTGACCAGCTGTGCACGGGTCAGGGTGCCCTCGGGGCTGAACTTGCCCTCGCCGGTGCCGTTCATCAGTTCATTTTCCACGCAGTAGTCAATGCCGGGATGTGCCCAATGGTCTTCTGCGGGCATATCGGAGAAGATGGCACCGGGGCAACCGGGGTTGGGATCGTCTTTGCCGCAGCGGGTACACTTGCCGCCCTCGTAATTGTGGCCAAGAGGGGCAGTCTCGCCGTCCACATAACTCTCGCCGCACAGGATGCAGATGTGGGTGGTATAACCCTTGTCAACACAGGTGGGCTGGGTGATCACGGTTTCATAGCTATGCTCGTGGGGGGCGGTCTCATTGCCGGTGAACACCAGGGACTTGAGCATAAAGGTATAGCCTTCGGTCATGCCTGTATAGGCATCGATGGCGATGTTCTTTGCTTCAATGCCGGCGTTGGAGAAGGAGAACATTTCGTCGAAATCCTGGCCGTTTTCGCTGCGGCTGCAGGTGTAGGTGGTGCCCTCCTTGGTGATGCGGTACCAGTAGGTGCCGTTGGAGGCAAGACCGGGCTGAGAATTCATGGTTTCTGCCGTCACAGCGCCGTTCTTTCGCAGGAAGTCCTGCATGGCGCCGTCACCGCCGCGGATGCCGGCTGCATTCTGGTAGTCCTGCATGGCGTAGAAGCCGAAGAACTGGTAATAGCCGTTGTCCGCATTGGCTTGGCTGAAGTTGAATTGCAAGGTGGCTTCCCAATCGCCCTGTACGGGAATCAGGACCAGATCCTTGGGGTTGGAAGCGGCATCACCGGAGAGCTGATCGTTGGCAGGCTCGAAGCCGTCCTTGGTGGTGATCATGTAGAGACCCTGACCATCCCGGATGGAGGAGGCATTGGGATTGATGATCTCAAAGCTGTTGGCGCTGTCCGGATCGGTGAAGTCGATGTCCGCAAGGCCGGACGCGGATACCTTCACCACCGCATCGGAGCGGCTGAGCAGCTTGCCGTCCGTGTCTACCACCGCCAGGGCATAGGTACCCTCCGCACCGGGCACGGTGATCTGATCCTTGTCGCCGGGAACCCGGGTCATAAAGCTGCTCTCGGTGAAGACGGAGGCTCTGGGGGGTGCCAGCCACAGGTTTACATCGGGATCGTTCAGATTCTCTGTCAATATCAGGCTTTCGCCCGGCTTGAGGGAAACGGTTTTGGGCAGCAGGCGGTTGGCATCGGAGATGTAGGTGGTGAAGCGGATGGTCTGATATACCGCGCCGCCCTCTTTATGTCTGACCACCAGTGTCCATTCGCCGGGTTCGGTAATCTTTTTACCGCTCTGGACGGCGCTGCCGTTCAGAGTATAAGAGAAGGAATCGGTGTTCAGCTCCAGAATGAGGGGATTCTGACGGGAAATGCTGCGATCCTCTCCGTCTTCCACATTGGCGATGGGCATGGCGAAGAATTCAAGGGATTTGAGATTGCAGCCGCCATCCTGGAACTTGATGTAGATGTCCTGTACACCCGTAAGTCTTGCAGGAAGCTCCACTTCAAAGTCTTGGTAGATGCCGTTGGTGTTGGGAATGACCACTTCCGCAAAGGCGGGATAGCCGTCCGCCGGGTCGTCGGTGTAGACCCGGACGATGCAGGTGCCGTCCCCGTTCAGGCCGCCCTCGGTGCGCTTGCTGGAGGCAGTGAGAACCATTCTGGGCTTGCTGCCCTCTACGCCGAAGTCCATGCCCCGGAAGGCGATGTAGTCAAGGCTGCGGGTCTCGCCAATAGAGCCGTCTTCCGCGTTACCAAAGTCCCGCTTGGCAATGTCATAGCTGTTGGCGGCGATCTTGCCGTAGGCTTCTCTGGTCTCGGTGGCTTCCTCGGGAGTCAGGGAGAAGGAGACCTCCACGGGGGTGCCCTTGGTCAGCGCCACGGTGATGTAGGGTCTGCCCAGTTCATCTTTATAGACGGTCTGTTTTTTACCGCCGATGGTGGCTTTTTCCCAGTCAAGACCGCACATGATCGTCAGCTCGGTGGCGTCCTCATCCGTGGTCAGGGTGACGGCGGCGGTGAGCTTTGCCTTATCCCAGGCAATGTCAGCTTCTGTGTTGTTTCTGGCACGAAGACCGGTGATGCTGCCCTTGTCCAGGTTGGGAAGCAGGGTGGGCAGGATCTCAATGATGCCGGTGTTGGAATACATCATGGATTCGTTCACCGCACCCATGAGGCCGAAGGCAGAGTCGGTGCACAGGCAGGAGGAATTGTTGCGGTTGTGGGAAGTGAGCATATTGCTGTACTGATAGCCGTTGGTCAGCAGGTACAGCATGACCCGTTCCAGTGCCACGGGGCGCTTCAGTCTGGCTTCCACCAGTGCCTTGTGGGTGGCGCCGTGGGATTCCGTTGCTTCCTGACCGTTGTAGGCAGCGGAGCGCATATCCATGGCGATGGCAATGCCTTCCCGGAGTGCTTCGTTGTCCTGCGCCTCATAGCCGGGCCATGCGCCGTAGGCGTGGCTTTCGTGGCGATGGTTGTGGGCTTCCTTCAGATCGTAGGAGGCCCATTCCTTCAGTTCGCCGGTCTTGGGTTCGTAGAGATAATCGGGGATGCGCTTTTCGAACTCGTCCCACTGAGCGAACAGTTCGCTCTCAGGATCGAATTTCTCCAGCATGGTTCTGGCGATGAACAGGGAGTCTCTGGCGGCGGAGATGTCCATGGTGACATTGTAGGCCAGTGCCTGCACCGTTGCACCGCCCTTTTCCGGGGAGTTTTCCGGAGAATAGCCCGGGGCAAAAATGTATTTGGCGTCCTCATCACCCTTGGCGATGGCATCACTGAGGGTGGTGCCGTCATTTACATGGCGGCGGCCACTGCCGTCGGTGTAGTAGTTTTCGTCGGCAAACTGCAGCCAGAAGTTCATGGCCTTGATGGACAGGGGATAGAGCACATCCTGCTCTAAATCGTAGCAGCCGTTTGCACGAATGCGGGCAATATCCGCTTCCGTCCAATCCAGCACGCTCATGTTGCGCTCCAAGTCGATGTCCTTGCCCAGTTCGATCTGCTGGTTGCCGTAGCACTGCCAGTATTCAAAAATGGGGATCAGCAGCCAGTCGGTGATGCCGTTGACAAATACATGGGGATAGACATCGCCATAGTGGTAGCTCTGGCCCTGACCGGTGCCATCCACGCGGGGAGGACCAAGGATGGCATCTTCCATGCCGTAGATGCGCTCGGCATTGGTTTCCCAATCCGCCACCATGCGGACGATGAAGTTGATGTAGCCTTGACCGGCTTCCATCATGTTGCCGGTGTTCAGGCCGGAGACCTGCAGGTTGGTGTTGGCGTCCAGTGTGTAGTCGCCGCTCCAGCTTGGGTTCCATGTGCCGCACCAGATGGCGCTGAGGCGGGTGGAGCCGTAGCCGTGGGCGCAGATGAGGCCATAGCGGCCGTTGTTGTAGACTCTCTCAAGGAAAGCCTTGTTGATCTCGTCCTTATTTTCATTCTGTTTCTGGATGAGCTGCTGGTTGGTAAGCAAACGGTCGGCCTTTTCTGCCTCGGTCTGGCAGAGGTCGATGCGGACATTGTTGAACATATCGCCGTGGATCTCCTTGTGGGGCGCCAGCAGGGTCTGGTAGCCTGCTTCGGTGCTTTCAATGTCCTTTTCTTCCACGAGCTCCGCGATTTCGCCCTGCAGACGGTCATACAGCTTCTGCCGTACATCATTCACATCGTTGCAGCCGTCATCCTGACGGTCCACCTTGGTGATGAGCATGACGGAATTGGTGCCGGTGATCTTCAGCTGAGGATCGTTGGCCTGATAGGCTTGCTGCACCGCAAAGCCGCTGTTGGCGGCAACGGTACGGGTGGCCGCGGTGTAGGCAACATTACCGCCGCTGCCCATTACGATGCGGGTAGCGGAGGCCCAGCCGCCGTAGGAGAACAGGGTCTTGTTGGGATTGCGGCTGCCCATCTGATTGCGGGTCACATACTTGCCCACGGTGCCGAAGCCGACCACACTGCCGCCCTCCTGAGTCACCACATAGTCGGTGGTGGGATGGGAGTCCAGCGTGCCTTCGTTGCGCATATCCGTGATATGGTCCATGGTCACGGTGAGGTTCAGATCCTTGCCTGCGGGGGCTTCAATGTAGGTGACGATGACATCATCTTCCCGGGAGGCGAAGGAGCGGCGGTTCCATTCGTTGCCCTGGGCATCCTTCCACTGGGCGCCCACTTCCGCCGTCTCATAGTTGGTGTAACGGTTGTAGTTGGTGCGGTTGGCGCCGGTAAAGTCATTGTTTTTGATGCGGTACTGGGCCGCTGGCTGATAGGGGCGGGACCACACCATGCCCCGGCCGCCATTGATGCCGTAGGTCTGCTCGTCATACTGATTGGCAGCCTGATTCCAGACCCAGTTGTTGAAATTGATGGCACCTTCCCGCTGTTCCTCTATGATGTCCGCTAAGTAGGGGACCTCGTGCAGGCCATTGCCGTCATAGACGATCTTGGTATTGTTGAAGATGAACACATCCTCGTCCGGGTCGCCGCTTTCCATGAAAGCGATCTCGCCGTTGGCGGAGGCCAGACCCTGACGCCAGTTGTCATTGTTGGTGCGCTTGGAAATGGTATAGTAGGTGTCCTCGTTCCACCCCATGGCGCCGTCAAGACCGTATTTCCATTCGGAAGCCTCGGCGGCCTGTGCGGGGGTAGGAACCATGCCTGAAACGGTGCCCAACAGTATCACGGCACACAGTGTCAGGGCGATGAATTTCTTGATTCCCTTCATAATCCTGCTCCTTTCTGAACGCAAATAGTACTGCAATAATTTTATTATATATCGCTATAATTTGGAAGTCAATGGCTGCGGCATTTGTTTCTTTTGACGGCAGGCTCAAAGCAAATACCATGCAGCAGCATTCAATCATCCGTCTTTTGCTGATGCTTTCATACTTATACTTGTTCTTGATAAAAATCTTTGAAAAGCTTTTTATCGTAGCAAAGGCGCATCAAACCGGCAGAATACGGATTTCGTATTACTTTTGAGAAAAACGCAAAAAGTCCGGCTTTCGCCGGACTTTTCAGTATGCAAAACATGCATATATTACTTGTATTCATGGATCAGAGTTTCAAATACAGGCAGGCTGCGGCGGATCATGTCGTTGGACACGCAGTAGCAGATGCGGAAATACTCCTTGCAGCCGAAGCTGGTGCCGGGTACCACTAAAAGGTTATGCTCCTTTGCCTTGTTGGAGAAGGCATCGGAATCGCCACCGGGGGCCTGAATGAAGAGGTAGAATGCGCCGTCGGGTTTTGCCATGGTGTAACCCATGCGGCTGAGTTCATTATAAAGCAGGGTGCGGTTTTCGTCATAAGCTGCCAGATCCGGCATCTGCTCCACGCAGCGGGCCACCGCTCTCTGGATGAGGGACGGGGGACATACATGACCGCTGGCACGGGCAGCACCGGCAACGGCGCAGTAGATGGCGCTGCTGTCCTCGGCATCCTCGGGAACATAGACATAGCCGATACGCTCACCGGGCAGGCTCAGGGACTTGGACCAGGAATAGCACACGATGGTATTCTTGTAGATGGTGGGAATGAAAGGAACCTCTACGCCGCCGTAAACCAGTTCACGGTAAGGCTCATCCGCAATCAGATAGATGGGATGGCCGTATTCCCCGCCCTTACGGGTAAGCAGGGCAGCCAGCTTTTCCAAAGTCTCCCGGGTATAGACAACACCGGAGGGGTTGTTGGGAGAGTTAACAATGATCGCCTGGGTATTGGGAGAAAGGGCTTCTTCCAAAGCTGCAAAATTGATCTGGAAGTTCTCCATATCCGGAGGAACCACCACCAGCTTACCGCCGTTGGCCTCGGTGAAGGGGCGGTATTCCGGGAAGAAGGGGGCAATGGCCACGATCTCGCTGTCACTGTCGGCGATCAGCGCCTTCAGCACAGAGATCAGGCCGGGGGCAGCGCCGCAGGTGAAGAACAGATTCTGGGGTTTCACCTTGGTGCCGAAGCGGGCATTGAGATTGTCTGCTACAGCTTTTCTGACCCCGTCATAGCCGGGAGCGGAGGTATAGCCGTGAACCTGCAGGGTGTCCTCGTTCATGACGATATCCGCAATAGCCTCATTTACCTGGGGAGGGGAAGGAATGGAGGGGTTGCCAAGGGAAAAATCGAACACATTTTCCTTGCCGACGATGGCTGCCTGACGCAGGCCATACTCGAACAGTTCCCGGATGCCGGAGCGCACCGCACCCAGACCATACATTTTCTGATTGTACATTTCAGTTCTCCTTCTTTTTCAAAAGATATGTTTTTAGGTATTGAATGGCTTCCTTATAGCTTTCAAATCCGTGTCCCTTACAGGTGGCGAGGCAGGCCATGCCCGCATAGGAAATGCTGCGAAATGCCTCCCGGGTGGAAATATCCGACAAGTGAACCTCCACAGCCGGAAGCTGAACCGCCTTAAGGGCATCCAAAATGGCTACACTGGTGTGGGTATAGGCGGCAGGGTTGATGATGATGCCGTCGAAGAGACCATAAGCCTCCTGAATGCGGTCCACCAATACGCCCTCGTGATTGCTCTGGGCGATGACGCACTCCACGCCCTCTGCTTCGCAGGTATCCCGAAGGAATTGCTCCAACGCCGCATAATTCTGCTTGCCGTAGATCTCCGGCTCCCGCAGACCCAGAAGATTCAGATTGGGACCGTTGAGAATGAGAAATTTCATGTGATCGCCTCCAAAATCGCCTGCACCGCCGCCTCCGGGGTGCCGGTATTTTCAATGGTGAAATCAGCCCAAGCCCGGTAGAGGGGTTCTCTCCGGGCGGCTAAGGCCGATAATTTCGTTGTTTGGGAAATGGGTCTTCCCTCCGTAGGAAGACAGTCAATAGGCCTGACAATTCTTACGATGGTGCCGTTCTGACGGACAAGGGAGTAGTTTTCCTCCCTTGTCACCGCACCGCCGCCGGTGGCGATGACGCAGCCGGAGCGTTTACCCAGCTCTTCCAGGGTTTTTGTTTCCAAGACCCGGAAGCCTTCCTCCCCTTTTGCCTCAAAAATGGCGGGAATGGGGCCGTATTGCGCTTCCAAAACTTGATCGGCATCCAAAAAGTCTTTGTTCAGCGCCTTTGCAAGGAGCTTTCCCACAGTGGTCTTGCCGCAGCCGGGCATACCGATGAGGATGATGTTCTCCATCTGAAGCTGCAGGCTTCGCAGCGCGGTTTTTGCGCGGGAATCCTCGATCTTCTGCTTAGAGAACTGCTCTGCCGCCTTCTGCGCCTGCACCACCAGCATTTTGAGACCGGATACCGACGGGATGCCGAGGTTTTCCGCATCCAGGATCAGTTTTGTCCGCCGTGGGTTGTAAATGAGGTCGATGACGCCTTTGCAGTTGGGGAATTCTCTGAGGTCCACGGGTGCTTGTCCGTTTTGGGGATACATCCCAACCGGGGTGGCATTGACGATAATGTCCGCATCACGGTTTAAGTTTACATAATTCACTTCTCCGTGGCGGGAGACGATGTCCACCTGCTTTGCGCCCAGATCCTGCAGGGCACGGGCCGCCATGATCCCTGCCCCGCCGCTTCCCAGCACCAAGGCATAGGATCCTTGCACCGGGAATGGTTCTGCCATGGCGCAGAAGCCGGCATAATCCGTATTGTCGCCGTACCAGCCGTTCTCCCGCTTCACCATGGTGTTGACACTGCCCAGCCGCTTTGCCGCCGGGGACAGCTCCACGCAGTAAGGAATCACCGCTTTTTTATAGGGGATGGTGACATTCAGACCCCGGCACGGAGTGGTTTGCAGGAATTCGCCAAGCTGTTCCGGCGGGATGGAGAACAGGTCATAATCATACCCCGCCAGTGCCTTATGGATCTGCGGTGACCAGCTATGGGACAAGTGCTCCCCAAGAAGACCAAACTCTGCCATCACACCATCTCCAGATAGCTGCCCAAGTAGTGCAGCTCCTCGCATACCTCGCCCAACTCCGTGAGCATACGGTCAAACTGGGTGGAATAGATGGAGGATTCAATGTCGAAATAGAACATGAATTCAAAGTCACGGTTGGCAATGGGACGGCTTTCCAGCTTCTGCACATTGAGGCCGAGGCAGTACAGACGAGCCAGCACCTTATAAAGGGCACCGGGCTTATGGGGCACCGTCAGCATCAAAGTGGTCTTATTCGCGCCGGGATAGATCTCCGGACGGCGGGCAATGCAGATGAAGCGGGTATGGTTATTGTCGCTGTCCTGCATATCGGGACGCAGGCAGGCCAGATCATAAAGCTCCGCGCAGTGGTAGGATGCCAGAGCGGCAATATCATTGCGGTCAGAACCGGCCACCAGCTTGGCAGCGGCAGCGGTGTTGCTGCAGGAGTGCAGGGTGACACCGGGGAACATCTTTGCCAGCCTTTCCTGGCACTGGCTGATGGCCTGCTCATGGGAGTAGATCTCCCGGATATTCTCCAACTTCGTTCCACGGCGGGCAAGCAGAGCATGATTCACCTTGATGCGGGTGCTGCGAACGATGTAGCACTTGTTTTCCACCAGAAGATCATACACCTGCTTCACGGAGCCTGCGGAGCTATTTTCAATGGGAAGGACGCCATAATCGCACAATCCGGAGGAAATAGCGGAAAAAACGCCTTCAAAGGTTTTGATGTAAGTAATGCTGGGGGTTCGGAACAGCCGCTCACAGGCTGCGATGGAATAGGCCCCCTCCACACCCTGACAGGCCACCTGTGCCTTTTCGGGGAAAAGCTGGGGTGTGTTGGCGATAGCATCCCGGATGGCTGCGATCTGCTCTGTCTGTGGCTGCAGAAGGGCATTCTGTCTGGTGCGGCTGAGTTCAAACAGGAGGGAATAGATGACACGCAACGGTTGCTCCATATCCTCCCGGGCAGCTTCGGTTATGGTGTTCAGCTTTTCTCGCTCACGACGGGCATCCAATGCGGGAAGCTGCTGCTCCCGCTTCCACAGGGCGATGTCATGGGCGATATCCATACGACGGGTCAAAAGCTCCGTCAGCTGGCTGTCTACTACATCAATTTGCTCTCTGAGTTCTTTCAGTTCCATTTTTATTCCTCCAAAATTGCGTCATAAACCGCAACTGCTGCTGCGGCTTCCACACAGGGAATGGCTCGCAGGGCAATGCAGGGGTCGTGTCTGCCGTGAATCGACAGTTTGGTTTCCTGATTATTTGTAAGATCCACACTATCCTGCCGGATCGCGATGGAGGGTGTGGGCTTGCAGGCTACCCGGAATACAATGGGCATTCCCGAGGTGATGCCGCCTAAAATGCCGCCGTGGGCATTGGTGCGGGTGACCACCTTGCCATCTTCCAGATAGAAAGGATCGTTGTTCTGAGATCCGTATTGGGCACTTCCGGCAAAGCCGCTGCCGAATTCAATACCCTTGATTCCGGGGATGCCGAATACAGCCTGAGAGATACGGTTCTCCATGCCGTCAAACATGGGGCCGCCAAGTCCGGCAGGAAGGCCGGAAACGCAGCACTCGATGATGCCGCCCACACTGTCACCGGCCTTTGCTGCCGCCTCAATGCAGGCCATAAACTTCTCCGGGTCTTTTTCCGGGCCGACCTGAATCAGCTTTGCCTCGACCGCTATGCCCTTTTCCTCCAAAAGCTGCAGGCAGATGCCGCCGGCAATGCAAAGGGGGGCGGTGAGGCGGCCGGAAAACTGTCCGCCGCCGCTGTGGTCCCGGCTGTCGCCGTATTTGACCCATGCGGTATAGTCGGCATGACCGGGGCGGGGCACATGGCGCAGGTTATCATAATCTCCCCGGCGCACATTCTGATTATAGATGATCGCCGTCACCGGAGCGCCGCAGGTAATACCGTCCACCAAGCCCGCCACAAATTCAGGCCGGTCTGCCTCCTTGCGGGGTGTGGTTCCTTTTGCGCCCGGTGCTCTGCGATCCATAAACCTCTGCAGGCGGTCAAAATCTATGGCAGTTCCGGCAGGAAGGCCCTCCATGGTCACGCCAATGGCAGGGGCATGGGATTGGCCCCAGATGGTAAAGCGAAAACGATTGCCAAAGGTGTTGCTCATGTTACCTCCTTCCATGCGATGCTGCCGCCAAGGCGGCAATAGTCCTGCCAAAAGGCGGCATAGGATTTCTCCACCGCCTGTGGGTTCAAAATTTCAATTTCTCCCTCGCAGCCTGCCGCGGCAATGGCCGCTGCCATGGCAATGCGGTGATCGCCAAAGCTGTCCACGATACCGCCCTGAAGCCTTCGCTTCCCTTCCACGGTAAAACCGTCGGGAAGTTCCTCCGCCTCTCCGCCAAGAGAACGCAAAAGCTGCACGCAGGCGGTGATGCGGTCGCTTTCCTTCAGCCGAAGGCGGGCTGCGCCCGCAAAACGGATGTTACCCGGAGTCAGAGCCGCCAGCACCGCCAAGGGCGGCACAAGGTCGGGGATCTGGGTGCAATCAATGACCGCATTCCCTTTCCTTATGGCGGCGATCACCTCCACCACCGCCCGGTCACCCTGCGGGGAAGCCGGATCAAGGCCTGTTACCTTGATGGATTGACCTCCGATGGCCTCAGCGCACAGCCAGAAGGCGCTGTTGGACCAATCCCCTTCCACTGCGCAGCTTTCAGGACTTTTGAGCGGTCCATTGGGTACATAGAATGTAGTATCTTCTCGTTTTATGTTGCTTCCAAAGCGCTGCAGCGCTTCTACTGTCATATTAAGATAGCTCTCTGATTCCAGCTTTCCCGTCATGGTCAGGCTGCCGCCGCCCAAAATGGGCAGCGCCATCAGGATACCGCTGAGAAACTGGGAGGATACATTGGCGGCAAGGGTATAATCCCTTCCCGTCAGGCAGCCGGACACCTCGATGGTGCTCTCGTCCCTACTGAGCCTCGCGCCATTTCTCTGCAATTCTGACCACAAAGGCTCCAAAGGCCGCTGGGCCAGTCTGCCGTGGAGGATGAAAGTCGCATTCACTCCCAGAGCGCACACCACCGGCAGCAAAAACCGCAGGGTGGAGCCGCTTTCCCCCACATCTAGCACAGCATCCTGCGCCGCTTCTCCAATGGGGGTCACATGGCAGCCGTCTGCCTCCCATCGAAGCTTTGCACCCAGAGCCTCAAGGCAGCGGGCAGTAGCATCCATATCCTGTCCCGCACTTTGGCAGCGGATCAGGGTTGGCTCTGAGGCCAGGGCAGCGCAGATCAGCATGCGGTGGGCCTGGGATTTGGACGGGATGGCGGCAATTTCACCGGAAAGGCGGGCTGGTTTTATAATTATACTCATAGTATACCCGCTTTCACGAAATTCGTCAATTCCGATGCGGCAATGGTATGGAGTGTGCACTGCCCGATCCCCCGGGGAACCACCAGCGTAATGCGGTCACCCCGCCGCTTTTTATCTGAAAGCATCACTTCCTGCAAAGCCTCCGCTCCATAGGGACTGTTGGAGGGCAGATCAAAGCGGGCCAGAATATCCTCTACCGCCCGGGCGCAATCCATGCTGCAAAGACCGTTGGCGGCAGCGGCACGGGCGATGACACCCATGCCCATGGCAACCGCCTCGCCATGGCAAACTTCAAAATCGCTCAGCGCTTCAATGGCATGGCCCACGGTATGACCAAGGTTCAAAAGCTGACGGCAGCCATGGTCAAATTCATCCGCTGCCACGATATCCCGCTTATGGGCAACGCAGCGGGCGATCACCGCCTCTCTGGGGAATGCGGTGCCGCTGATCATCAGATCGTTGAACAGTTCCTCATCCTGCAGGACGGCATATTTGATGACCTCCGCACAGCCTGCCCGGAACTGGGCATCCGGCAAAGTCGCAAGGGTGTCCACATCGCAGAGGACAGCATGGGGCTGATAGAACGCACCCGCTAAATTCTTGCCTGCATTCAGGTCGATGGCGGTCTTGCCGCCCACAGAGGAATCCACCGCCGCCAAAAGGGTGGTGGGAAGCTGCACAAAGGCAATGCCCCGCAGATAGGTGGCAGCAGCAAAGCCTGCCAAGTCTCCCGGCACACCGCCGCCCAAGGCGACAATGCAATCGGTGCGAGTGAGCTGGTTCTCTGCCAAAAGCTCTAAAAGCTCCACATAATTCTGGGCGTTTTTCCCCTGTTCGCCATGGAAAAATACATATTTTACTGTCTTGATTCCCGCAGCACGGAGGCTTTCCTCCAGTGCCGCACCGTAAAGGGCATCCACCGTGTCATCTGTGACGATGGCGCACACGCCGCCGGGGCAGTAGCTTCGGATGACCTCGCCTGCTCCGCGCAGCAGGCCGCTGCCCACGATGACATCATAGCTGCGTGACGCATTGACATGGATCGTTTTCATTGTTTACTGATCTCCTTTTTTCTGCGGCTGCCTGCCTCCAGCAGAGACTGCAGCCCTTCGCTGTCCCGCTGCGCCAGTGCCGCACGGTACTGGCCAAGAGAGGACAGCAGAACATCCAATTCTTCTATCAGATTTTCCTGATTCTCCAAAAACAGCTCCGCCCACATTCGGGAATTCAGCTCCGCCACCCGGGTAAGATCCCGAAAGCTGCCGGCGGAAAAGCCGGAGTGCAGCATCGCTGAGGGACTTTGCACCATCGCATTGGAAATCAGATGGGGAAGCTGGGAGGTAAAGCCGATCCTACGATCATGCTCCTGCGCCGTGGTCACGGTAATGCGGGCAAAACCAAGGGGGTTCAGCAGTTCCTTGAGCCGCTGCAGCAGCAGGATATCATTGCCATCCGGGGGCACCAGCACCATGGAGGCGCCCTCAAACAGGTCTGCCCTTGCGAATTTTATACCGGAGCGCTCACTGCCCGCCATGGGATGCCCGCCAACAAAGATGAAGCCATGCTCCCTTGCAAGGGCAAAGCCCAACTCACAAATGCGCTCCTTGGTGCCAAGACAATCTATCACAATGGCATTGTGGGAAAGGTTGGGGGCAATTTTGACCAGATACTCCTTTGCCGCAGCAGGATAAGTCGCCAGAATCAGGAGGTCACAGGAAGGAATTGTAGTTTCCGTCAGCTCCCCGTGGACAATACCGGAAAGCTGTGCAAAACCATCCACTGCGGTATTGGCATCAAAGCCCAATACTTGATGATCGGTGTTTTCCCGGAAAGCCTTGGCCATGGATCCGCCAATGAGGCCCAGACCAACGATGCCGACGGTCATGACCGGATCACCTCCAGCACCGCACGCACCTGAGCGGCCAGCTTATTGAACTGTTCCGGGGTCAGGGACTGGGCACCGTCGCAGCGGGCATGGGCGGGATCGTTGTGGACCTCCACCATCAGTCCGTCTGCACCGCAGGCAGCGGCAGCCAATGCCATGGAGGGCACCAGCTTCACTTCGCCGGTGGCATGACTGGGATCCACCACCACGGGAAGATGGGAAATTTCATGCAGCTTGGGCACGGCGGAAAGATCCAGCGTGTTTCTTGTATAGGTTTCAAAGGTGCGGATGCCGCGCTCACACAGGATGACCTGCTCATTGCCGCCTGCCATGATGTACTCCGCGCTCATGAGCAGCTCCTTGAGGGTGTTGGCAAGGCCGCGCTTGAGCAGGATCGGCTTATTGATGTGGCCCAGCTCCTGCAGGAGGTCAAAATTCTGCATATTTCTGGCACCCACCTGAATGATATCCACATCTTCAAACAAAGGCAGATGATTGACATTCATGATCTCGGAAATGAGGGGCAGGCCGGTGACCCGCTTGGCTTCACTCAGCAGGGTCAGGCCCTCGGCACGAAGGCCCTGGAATGCATAGGGGGAGGTGCGGGGCTTGAAGGCGCCGCCACGGAGAATATGGGCGCCGGAGGCCTTCACCTTTTGCGCCACCTCCAAAATCTGCGCTTCGCTTTCCACCGAGCAGGGGCCAGCGATCATGCAGAAGTTGCCGCCGCCGATCTTGGCATTTCCCACAGTGATGACCGTATCCTCGGGATGGAACATTCTGCTGCACTGCTTAAAGGGTTCACCCACACGGCGTACCGCCATGACCATATCAAGACTTTCCAGCAGTTCCACATCCACCTTATCCGTATTTCCGATCAGGCCGATGATGGTATACTCAGAACCTACGGAAAGATGGATCTGAATGCCCTGATTGTTGAGCCAGCCAACGAGATGATCAATTTTATCCTGGGTAGTTTGCGGTTTTAATACGACGATCATGGTGTTTCCCCTTCCTTATCGATAAATACAAAGAAGCCGCACAGTGTATTCTGTGCGGCTTTCAGGTGTTTCTTAGGATCCGAATATGAATCTGTTCCCGTTTCAGCGCATCACAAAATACTATTACTTTTGTTGGTAAAGTAATAGAAAGAGTATGCAAAAACGGTAAACATACGGTTCATATCGTTACGCTCCTGTTTGGATTGTGAAAATGATAGCACACACGGAATGATTTGTCAATAGTTTAGCAAGTTAAATACCGAAAGTATTTTAGACTTATACATCCAGCGCTGCAATATCCTCAAGGGTCTCTCTGCGTACCGCCACATAGGCATCATGATCACGCAGCATCACGATGGGGGGACGGGGTACACGGTTATAGTTGGAGGCCATGGAATAGTTATAAGCGCCGGTGGTGCAGACGCACACGATATCATCCCGGCAGGTGGCGGAGGGCAGCAGGATCTCCGGCTGGATAATATCGCCGCTTTCGCAGCAGCGGCCCACTAAATCGCAGGGGAAGTCAGCTTCTTCCAGCGCACGATTGCCGGAAAGCACGGTATACTTCGCACCGTAGAGGGCATAGCGGGGGTTATCTCCCATGCCGCCGTCGATGCTGACATAGTTCTTATAGCCGGGGATGCGCTTCACCGCACCCACCTGATACACTGTCATGCCCGCGTCTGCCACGATGCTGCGGCCCGGTTCCATCACGATGAAGGGCATGGGGAAGTCATGCTTCTGC
The DNA here is from genome assembly GCA_015067585.1 of Oscillospiraceae bacterium. Classification (GTDB taxonomy): domain Bacteria; phylum Bacillota; class Clostridia; order Oscillospirales; family Oscillospiraceae; genus SVMC01. The sequence continues at coordinate 36,181 of SVMC01000010.1, read as the reverse complement.
GCCACAGCGCGGATATGCTCCGCCACCTCGCCGATGCGGGCGCCAATGTCCGCGGCAGGGTCGGATTCCACATAGCGCACACCATAGCCGCCGCCCAGATTCAGGATCTTTGCGGTGAAGCCCAGCTCGTCCCGTACCTCGGCCATAAAGCCCACCATGATGTTGGCAGTGCGCTGGAACACATCCTCTTCAAACACCTGAGAACCCACATGGCAATGGAAGCCCGCCAGCTCAATGTGCTTCTGCTCCAATGCCAGACGGATCAGGGGCATGGCCTGACCGGTCTCGATGGCGGTGCCGAACTTGGAATCCACCCGGCCGGTGTTGATGGCCTCATAGGTATGGGGATCGATGCCGGGAGTCAGGCGCAGCAAAATGCGCTGTGTGTGTCCCTGTTCCGCCGCGATCTGCTCCAGACGCAGCAGTTCATCCTCGCCATCCACTACAAAGCAGCCCACACCGCAGGAAATGGCATAGCGGATATCCGCATCGGTCTTATTGTTGCTGTGGAACATGGACTTCTCCATGGGGAAGCCTGCTTTCACGGCGGTGAAAATCTCACCGGAGGACACCACATCGATGCCCATGCCCTCTTCCCGCATGATCTCATAGATGCGGCGGAAGCTGGCCGCCTTGCTGGCATAGGCAGGCATGGCATTTTCGCCGAAATTCTTCCGGAAGGCATTGAGGTAGACCCGGCAGTTTTCACGGATGCGCCCTTCATCCATCAGGTACAAAGGCGTACCAAAGCGCTGGGCAAGTTCACATACATCGTGTCCCGCAAAGCAAAGATGCCCGGCGGAATTGATGGTAATATTTTCAGATAACATTCTCTTTCTCCCTTCTCTATATCAAGCAGTCATATAGCGCATCAGAATGGTAACATACTGTGCGCGGGTGGCCGTGCTCATGGGCTGCAGATAGTCCTGCCCATTGATGCGGCTGCCGTTGATGAGGCCTGTCTCCACCGCCCAGGCCATTTCCTTCGCTGCCCAATCGGGAACGGAGGCAGCATCGGGGAAAGCGGCAATGGCACCGGTGCTTTCATTGGCAGCCCCGGCAAAGCGGTAGAGAAATACCGCCATCTGTCCACGGGTCACGAGCTGATCCGGAGCGAATCTCGTTTCCGAAACGCCCTTCACGATATTGTTCCGCACGGCCCAGGTCACGGCGGCAGCATGCCAGTCCGTGACGGCCACATCCTCAAAGATCGCCTCAGGCTCCACAGGGGGAGAACCGGCCGCGCGGTAGAGGATGGCCACAGCTTCACTTCGTCTGAGGGTATTTTCCGGGCGGAAGGTACCGTCCGTATAGCCGGTCACCAGTTCCTCGGCAACAGCAAAGCGGACACTGTCATAATACCAGGTGCCGTAGGGCATATCATGGAACATAGCGGAAGGATCATAGGGATCATAAGGGCCATCCGGTACCTGGGTGGTATACAGCAGACGGTTGCCGTCCCGATAGGAATAGACGCCGAAGAGCACGGCAGAATTGTCGCCAAAGCTCAGGGGGTCACTGTCATCGTAATAGCCGAAGCTGAACTCCTGGCCCGGGGAATACAGGGAACCCGGCAAAGTCTGGCTGGGTGCGAAATCCACAAAACTCCAGCCCACAAAGGAATAGTCATGCTCCTGATTCCTGGGCCGACCGGCGGGGGTAGGAAGCCGGCCTTCATAGAATACATAGCCTTCAATGTTGGGACTCTTCACCCCATCGGGAAGGCGCAGCTCCAGCGTCAGTTCCATGCGGGGAAGCTGCCAGTCGCTGTACACATTCTGCACCGCATTGGGATTGGCGGGATAGGAGTCCCTGGCAGAGACAAACACCGGAAATGCCTCCCCATTGGCCACCGCGTCTGCGGCGGTATGGTTGATCCAGTAGGAGGTCCAGCCGTTGGCCTCGCAGATCTGACGGGAGTAGTCCCATGCACCGCACTCCCGCTTCATGGAAGCGGCCGCATCCCGGACGGTCTTGCCGTTGGTCATCTCGTCCATGAACACTTCCATCCAGCACTGGTCGCCGCCGAAGGAGACCTCGCAGGAATAGCCGTAGACCACACCCACCCCCCGACGAAGCAGGGGGCCGCAGATGCCGTCTGTGGTCATACCGAAGCAGGTGGCATTCCAGAGCAGATTGTTGGAGGCGTTTCGCTCCATATGGTTGGCAATGGCGGTGCCGTCCACTTCATAGTAGGACATTGCGCCGTTGACGGAGGTGCCGGCATAGTAGGCATGGCTGACACCTGCGGCGGGATCATAGGAATAGTCTGCCGCAGTGATGCCCCTGCCGCTTTGCAGGCAGATGTAGGAGGAGGTGCCGTAGATATCACCGGTGTCGGTATTGCCGTGGCTGTCGATGATGACCATTGCGGAATTCTCCAGCGCATCCGCGATGGCATCGATGGTAGCTGCCTCCCGCTCATAGAGATAATAGTCGCCGTCGGTGAAGTGGGCAAGGATACCACCCCATTCATCGTAGGAGCCATCCTCTCCTTCAAAATCATTATCAAGGCCATAATAGGGAGCAAAGAGGTAGACATCCCGTCCGGAAGCTGTGGTGGACTTCGCGGCAGGCGGGGTAAGCTCCATGGTCTTACGGCTATCGGAGGGTTCTGCCGCAGCCGTTGCATCCTCCGTCATCAGCTTGTAAAGCCGGGGACTGAAATGGCAGGCTACACCGTCGTCGGTCTCCCAGGTCAGGGCATTTCCCATGCGGCGGACCGTGCCGGGCTTTACCCCCTCGGCATTTTCAAGATAGGCTTCGACAGCCTCTGCCCGCCGGGCATCATCCATCGGTGTCTTGTGGCTTTGAATACGCCGGTAAAGACCATCAAAGATCTCATCCGCCTGACTGTAATCAAGCATTTCCGCTTCGTGCGCGCCCACACCGGCGGGAAGCCAGGTGCACAGCAGTGCTGCCGCCAGCAGCAGCGATAATACACTTCTGTAAATCTTCTTCATTCGTTATTCCTCTTGCGTTGCGCCGTCATCCTGGGGTTCTTCTTCCTTCAGGTAGTCATAATAGCACAGGTTCAGGTCAATGGTGGTTTCGATGCCGGGCAAGGTAGCCTCGCAGTCATACTGCCACATTCTTACCTCATAGGCAAAGCTCTGGGTGTCGGCATATTCCGCCAACCAGAATTCATAATCCCGCAGTTCATGCAGGTCAAAGCTGTTGTAGCCGTAGCTTTGGTTGAAATAGACGCCTGCCCGATATCCGGCAGCTTCGATTTCTTCACAGAACGCCCCGGCAAAGGCGGTCATTTCCTCGCCGGTGACATCATCGGTGCGGGCTTCTTCAATGATGCCCTCCCAATCGTAGTACACAGGGTAACGAAGTTCATACCCTTCAATGGCCGCCAGCACAAACTGTGCTTCCTCAATCGCTTCCGCTTCCGAGGTAGCCTGAGAGAAGAAGTAAACACCCACATCAAGGCCGGCAGCCAAGGCTCCGTCCAGATTCTCCTTTGCCATAGAATCCGGGAAGAGGTTACCGTCGGTATAGCCACGGTAGCCCACACGGACGATGGCGAATTCCACACCTGCGTCCGCTACTTCCTGCCAGTTGATCTCCTTCTGATGGGAGGACACATCAATGCCCGCCCGGGATACCTCACTGGCAGCGCAGTGCAGCAGGTCGCCCCGATAATAATAGTCCGTTGCCTTATAAGGGTTCACAGGCACGGAATGCCCCTTCGGAGAAACCAGATTCCAGAGATAGCTGACTCCCAGCCGGGCAGTATGCCCGAAGGCGGTCAGGAAATCTTCCCCGGTATGGCGCATATAGATCCGCGTGCCCAGCAATCCGGCACACAGCGCCGCAAGCAGAGCAACAATCAAGATCGCAGCGATCACACCTATTATCGGTTTTTTCTTTTTCCTGCGTTTGCTCATAGTGCCTCCTGTCGGTCTGCGTGTTTGCGTCTTTTGACTGCCTGCTGTTATAAGGGTAGAGATAAATTGAGTATATCATATTCGCAGAGTCAGTACAAGAAATTCTTTGCCGACTTATGGGTCATTTTTCCGAAAGGGATTGATTTTTTCCCAATTTCATGTCAGAATATAAACGGAAGGTTATGCCTTCCCCATAGATCTCGATTTCCCGCGGCAACGGCTGCGGATTTCCATAAAGGAGCTTACCATGGAACAAACCCCCCGGACCAACCCCTCTGAGGACCGTCTGGAAGCACTGCAGCGTCAGCGCCGTCAGCGCCGCCGCAAGCGGCTATGGTCCACTGTCCTCACATTATTTGCCATCGCCCTTCTGACAGGCGCGGTGATCCTGATCCTGAATGACGGCGCCAGTATGCTGGCCGGTCTGCTCAGCGATCAGCCCACCACATCATCCTCGGAAGAAAATATCGACGAAGCCCAATCCACGATGGACAAGTATTCCACCGTCACCATCACCGCCGTGGGCGACATTGCCATCAGCGATGCCCAGCTTGCCGATGCACGCAGCGGTGAGGGTTATGACTTTTCTCCCGCATTCTTCGGCGCGGCGGAGCTTTTGGGCAGTGCGGACCTCACTGTGGGCAACTTAGAGTGCAACTTCTCCGGCACTCCCTACGGCTCCGCCGCCTCCAGCGCACCCGCTGCACTGGCAGACACGCTGGCCGGTCTTGGCTTTGATCTGCTGCAGACCGCCAATTCCGCCACCATTCTGGGCGGCATGGACGGCATGGAGGCCACGATCGATACCATCGCGCAGGCCGGAATGCAGCCTGTAGGCACCTTCAAAACTCCACAGGACCGGCAGGACAGCGGCGGCATCACCATCCGGGAAGTTAACGGCATCCGTGTCGCTTTCATCGCCTTCACCAAAGGCCTTGGCAACATGAGCCTGCCTGAGGATGGGGAGCATGCCGTCAATCTGCTCTACTCTGACTATGATACCAACTACAGCAAGCTGGACACAGACGGCATTACAGCAGCCATGGAAGCCGCCCGACAGAAGGAGCCGGATGTCATCATTGCCCTGCTGCACTGGGGCAGCGAATACAGCCGGGAGATCAGCAAGTCCCAGAAGCAGGTGGAAAAGCTGCTGTATGAAAACGGCGCAGATGCCATCATCGGCACCCACTCCCATCTGGTGGGCGAGCTGAAGACCGACACCATCACATTGGAAGACGGTACCTCCAAGGAAGTGCTCACCGCCTACGATCTTGGCAACTTCTATGCCGAAGCCACCAAGCCGGGCACCCAGGTCAGTCTTGTTCTGAATCTGGAATTCACCCGCAACAACTGGACCGGCAAAACCACCCTCACCGGCTACAGCTATACCCCGGTCTACTGCGCTGACTTTGGTGTATTTGAGCCGAACCGCTATCAGGTCTTGAACATCGAAAATGCCATTGCCCTGTACGAAAAAGATTATGTCTACCGCGTCTCCGATGAGACCTATGAGACCCTGCAGACCGTACTGGAAAAGCTGCCGGACTATCTGACGCCTCCGGAGGAAGATGACGAATAGATAAACAGAGCAGGAACCACCGCGGTTCCTGCTCTTCCATTCTGCCGGCAAACCATCCCCCACAGGAATGCCCCAAAGCTGCCCTTCCCAAATGGCCAGGGCCAGACTTGAGAAGAGAGCCTTGGCGCTCCCGCGCCAACATATAAAGTTTTCGTGTTAACCATGTACTGCGATTGCATTGGAATCTGTTGCAGCGGTTATAGGTCTAACCGTAGGGGACGGGTTTCCTGTCCCAAATGCCTGCGAATTCGCCGGAACCTTCGTTATAAACGCAACCGCTCCTGCGGGACGGGAAACCCGTCCCCTACATCCATCTAAGTAGGCGCGTTGCAGATATTATCCGTTTTCTCCGCAGAGGCGAACCGTGTTCGCCCGCAAAAGGTTGCGAATTCGCTGAAGTCTCCCTTAAAACGCAATATTTCCTGCCGGTCGGATGTGGGAAGCTTGAAAGAAAACCAGGATCCCATTCCTGAGATCCCGGAGAAAACTATTTATGTTTTTTCGTCTGTCTACTTGACAGGTAGCGGTTCAAAGAACTGCTCTGAAAGAAATTTTACTGATGTTTATTTCCTTTGATAAAGGCGCGGACACTGGTGTCTTCACCTCGGATCGCCTCAAGGATGCTGCCGGTATGGCGGCTGAGGATCAGCGCGCTGATGGCGGCCACGAGCAGAAAGGCGATCAGATCTCCATTGCGGATGGCGAAGAACATTGGGAAAAGGATCGTGGCAGACACGGTCATGGCAATGGCGTGATTCGTAATGAGCATGGCGGCGATGGCGATCAGCAGAAGGATAAGAAACAGCAGGGGATCCAATCCCAGAATCATGCCGCCGTAGGCCGCAAGACCTTTGCCGCCCTTAAATTTCATATAGAAGGGGAAAATATGGCCAATGACCGCAGAACATCCCGCGATCAGACCGCCCCAAACAAGCATGGGAAACAGCTTCTGTGCCAGCTTCACTGCCGCGAAGGCTTTCGCAATGTCAAACAGCATCACCAAAGCGCCGTAACCCTTGCCGAGAATGAGCATGGTGTTGGTGGCACCCAGATTGCGGGTGCCCTGATCGCGCAGGTTCTTCTTTTTGAGCTTTGAAAGCAGCGCGGAAGGGCTCAGGCTGCCCAGAAGATAGCCGATGAGACTGCTCAGGAGATACTCTTTCATAGGTGGAATCCCTTTCTGCGTTTGATGAGATATGTATCAGGAAACTCAGATCTTTTCAAACCCCACCAGCAGGCCGCCTTTTTCCGCATAGAAGCTGCAAAGACCTCTGCATTTGCAGATCTCCACCTGTACCTTGGAAAACTCCTTCTGGATCAGCTCCTTCAGGGCCTTTCCGGCGCTTTCATTGAAGCAGTGGGCAATGCGGACCTTGCCCTTATTGAGACCAAGGGATTTCAGATGCTGCACGATGGTCTCCAGCGCTTTTTTCTCACCCCGGCATTTGTTGAGCTGCTCAAGGTCGCCCTTGTCGCTGGCTTTGCCCACCACACGGATGCTGAGGATACCGGCCACCTTTGCCACCAGAGGGCTGACGCGGCCATTGTTCGCGAGATTTTTCATGGACTCCAGCATGAAGAGAAGTCCTGTTTTTTTCGTGTATTTCGTGACATCGCTGCAGATGTCGTCGAATTCTTTGCCTTCAAGGATCAGATCCCGAATTTTTTCGATCATCAGCACCATTTCCGGGCCGGTAGACAGAGAATTGAGTACGCATACCCGGCGGCCGGGATAGCGCTCTTCATAGATCTGCTTGGCCTGCATTGCGGCATTGTAGCTGCCGGAGAGGGTGGCGGTGATGGTGACACAGAAGACCTGTTCCGCGTCGCCAAAGGCGCACAGCCAGTCATTAGCATTGGGGCAGGAGGTGGAGGAGCGTCCGTTGTAATTCAGAAGGTCGGTCACCATCTCCAGCACATTAAGGGATGCGTCATCCACATATTCTTTTTCGGAAGTGATGATCTTCAGCGGTGCGGATTCAAATGCAACGCCGGACAGCTCCAGCAGGTCAGAGGAGGAATCAGCTACGATTTTAGTGGTCATTGGAAGGGTCCTTTCTGCTCTATACAGGAGTAACATCCAAAATGGTTTGGTTTTTGCCTGATCCATTTTATAACAAAATCTGGCATTTGTATACATGGAAATGAAAAAGATTGCAGAATCAATTTTCCTGAATCAGATGGTCGATATACGCCTGAAGCTGGTCAAAGCCGCCGTTGGGGAAAACAGAGATATCCACATCCGCCTTGTTGATCAGATTGTCGGTGAGCAGGAATACCTTCATGCCCAGTTTTTCCGCCACCATATCGTCTCTGACATCGTTGCCCACCATCAGGCATTCTTCTGCCCGCAGATTTTGCCGGCGGAGAATTTCCTCGTAATAGGCAGGGTAGGGCTTACTGCGGCCGATGTTCTCATAGGTGGTGATCAGCTCAAAATCCGCAGGCTCCATGCCTGCCCAGCGGATGCGGCTTTGGGTGGCGATGGCGGGGAAGATGGGGTTGGTGGCTAAAATGACACGGATGCCCCGCTCCTTCAATGAACGAACGGTTTTGGCGGCGTTGGGGTCAAAGCCGCAGACCTCCTGCACCTTCTGGAATTCCGTTTCATAGAACGCCGCAAAATGGGGCTCGTCCTCTCTGGCATTTTCTCCATAGATGCCGCAGAAGTAATCCCAGAAGACCTCTTCGTTGTTTTTTTCTCCGTTGTTCTTGATCATGGCGATGGTGCCGCCCCAGATGGCATTGATCAGTTCCTTGGGGTCATAGCCCATGGGAGCCAGCTTTGCAGCGATGCCGCGAAAATATGCGTTGATGAAAATGTCCTGATCCATGGGGAGCAGAGTCCCGTCCAGATCAAACAGTACAGCGGTCAGTGCCATTGGCGCACATCCTTTTCGTTTTATCTTTCTTTGCCCACGAAGAACAGGGCCAGAGTGCCCGGGCCGGAATGGGCGCCGATCACAGTGCCCACATGGGTGATGAGGGAGACCTTTGCGCCGGTTTTTTCCTCGACCATCTGTGCCAGCAGGTCGGCATCCTCCGGGCAGTCGCCGTGGGAAATGAAAATGGAAGCATCCTTCGGGTCCTGGATCATACCGGTGCATTTTTCTGCCAGCGCTGCAATGGAGGCTTTTCTGCCCCGCACCTTTCCCATGCTGATGAGCTTGCCCGCATTGTCCACATGAAGCACCGGCTTGATGCCCAGTGCCTTGCCCAAAAGCGCCACGGTGGGGCTGACACGGCCGCCCCGCTTCAGGTAGACGAGATCATCCACGGTGAACCAGTGGCAGATCTGCAGTTTCATTTCCCTGGCGTATGCGTAAGCGTCATCTATTGTAGCACCTTCGTTTTTCTTTTGCAACACAAGATACAGCAAAAGGCCCTGACCTGCGGAGGCGGCAAGGGTATCCACGATCAGCAGCTTGCGCGCAGGATAGCGTTCCTTCAGCTCTTCCGCCGCCATTCTGGCGGAATTGCAGGTGGTGCTGAGGCCGGAGGAAAAGCCAAGGTAGAGGATATCCTTGTCCTGCTTCATCACCGCTTCAAAGGTGGAAAGGAAGCGGTCGGGGTTGATGGCAGAGGTTTTGGCGACGCTACCTTCCCGCATGGCGCGATAGAATTCGCGGATATCCATATCGCTGTTGAAGTATTCCCGGTCATCACCGTCAAAGCGGAAGCTGAGGTCGATGCATTCCACGCCCCAGCGTTTCAGAAGCTCCGGCTTGATGTCACAGGCGGAATCGGTAAAAATCACATAATTGTTCATTGCTTGCCTCCAAAAATCCCTTAGATGGGATCATTTCTTAAAAAATGCCACGGCGATGGCCCCGGGACCCACATGGGTGCCGATGACGCTGCCGATGATGGTGGTGTTGAGTTTCTCTGTGCTGTCCTGCCACAGGGCCTTGCTGTCCTCCACATATTTTTGCAGAAGGGCATCCGTCAGGCCGGTATAGCCCAGCAGCACAGGGCGGTCAAAGTCCACGCCGCCGGCTTTATCGATCTCGGTGGCGAGAAGATTATTGCCCTGTTTGGAGCCACGGGCCTTGCCCAGCATGGTGATCTCGCCGTCAACGAGAGAGAGCACCGGCTTAATGTTCAGCACACTGCCCGCAAAGGCTACGGCGCTTGAGATCCTGCCGCCCTTTTTCAGGTATTCCAGGGTGTTGACCATGGCCACCACCCGGATCTTTTCTTTTTCGGTTTCCAGTTTTTCGGCAATGCTTTTGGCATCCATGCCGGCTTCTTCCAACTCCAGGGCATACTGGGCGAGGATACCGCTGCCGATGGCCACGGAGCCGCTGTCCACCACGAAAATATTGTCATAATCGGCGGCTGCGATCATGGCGCTCTGATAGGTGCCGGAAAGTCTGGAGGAAAGGGTAAGCACCACGGCGCTTTCTCCCGCTTTGGTCACTTCCTCAAACACCTTCTCAAAGGCAGCGGGGCTTGCCTGACTGGTGTGGGGCAGCACATCGGTTTCCACTAATTTTTCATAGAATTCCTTGTGGGTGATGGTGATGCCGTCAATATATTCTTCCGCGCCGAAATGCACCGTCAGGGGAACCACAGTGGTTCTTTCCTTGACGGCGGGGATCAGATCGGCGGTGGAGTCAATGATGATTCTGATCTTCATGATTCGTAATTCTTCTCCCGAGAGATGTTTTTGATAAGGGCAGCTTATTCTTCAGGTAACCCTTCTTTGCTGAGCTGCCGCAGATTTTCTGCGATGGATGTCAGGGCTTCATAGAAAATTGTGCGGTTTTCGTCGCTCAGATCCTTGCCGGCAAGGCTCACAGCCAGAGCGATTCTCTGCTTCAGATAATCGGCTGCTTCGATCCCCGCCTGCGTCAGCCGGAAAACGCCGTTATAGCGGCGCTGATGGGCGCTTTCCTTGGTGACAAGGCCCTGCTTCTCCATCATCCGCATCATGCGGGAGACATCGGATTTGTCTCTGCTGCAAAGCTCACAAAGCTGGGGGGCGGTGAGTCCGTCGGGATGCTTTGCCATGGTTATAAGATAAACGGAGTGGGTACTTCTCAATCCGTGGCGCTCCATTTCATCGGCGGACAGTTTGTGCCAATATTTTGAGATTTCCATAATCGCAAAGGAAAACCGTTCAAACCGTTCCAACATAGCTGCTGCTCCTTTTTACACGATGAGAAGTTGACAATTCAACTTCTCGGTAATTATAGCAAAGGGATGTTGATATGTCAACTTCTTATAAAGAGGGTAAACCTGTTTTTTTCAAAAGACAGCAGCCCCTCGTCCCGCATTTTGCAAAGCTCAGCCGACATAGCGCTGCGATCCACGGACAAAAAATCCGCAAGCTGCTGCCGGTTAAAGGGAATGGCAAAACTGCCGCTGTTCTGACGCCGTGCTTCCTCGGAGAGATAGGAGATCAGCTTCTCCCGTGTGGTGCGCTTTGTAATGTGGCCCAGCTTCTGCACCAGCTTCCGATTCTTTTCCGAAATGGCGAAGTACAGATTCTTTACCACCATGGAATGAAAACGGCACCCGGCAGAGCAGACGGTGAGCACCCGCCCCACATCGAAGAAGATCACGGCACTGTCTGCCACCGCCACAACATCATTGGGGATGGGGCCGCACTGCGGGCCTGCATAGCCCTCCGCGAACATATCGCCCGCCTCAATGACGCTGATGATGCTGCGGGTGCCCCAGTAATCATCCCGCTGCACATGGAGGCAGCCCTCTGCCAGCAGGGCGATGTGGCGGATGTGCTCTCCCTGACGGAAGATGAACTCGCCTTTTTTGTAGTGGCGCAGCTTTGCCTGCAGGCATTGCAGCATGGAGGCGATGTCCTCCGCCCCAATGCCGGCAAACAGCTGGGTGCGTTTCAAGAGGGACAGATATTTATCCATAAAAACCTCATTTCTGTTGTAAATACAACGGAACCATTTCTGCTATTATGCTATACTGTGGTCAGAAAATCAATACAGGAGTGATTCCAATGCTGAGAAAGATCATTAAAATAGATGAAGACAAGTGCAACGGCTGCGGTGCCTGCGCTGCCGCCTGCCATGAAGGTGCCATTGAAATGGTCAACGGGAAGGCAAAGCTCACCCGTGAGGACTACTGCGACGGTCTGGGGGATTGCCTGCCCGCCTGCCCCACCGGCGCCATCACCTTTGAGCTGCGGGAAGCCCCGGCCTATGATGAGGCGGCGGTACTGGCTGCCAAGGCTGCAAAGGATGCAAAGCCCACCCCCGGCGGCTGCCCCGGTATGCGCTCCATGGCCATCCGCCGGGAAGCTCCGGTAAGCGCTGCCCCCGCTGCCCCTGTCACCAGCCAGCTGACCCAGTGGCCGGTGCAGATCAAGCTGGTGCCCATCCGGGCTCCCTATTTTGAAAACGCGAATCTTCTGATCGCTGCCGACTGCACCGCCTTTGCCTATGGCAATTTCCATAACGAGTTCATCCGCAAGCACATCACCCTGATCGGCTGCCCCAAGCTGGATGAAGGGGATTATGCCGAGAAGCTCACCGCCATCATTGCCAACAACAATATCAAGAGCCTGACCATCGTGCGGATGGAGGTACCCTGCTGCGGCGGCATTGAGCAGGCGGCCAAGCGGGCGCTGCAGGCCAGCGGCAAGTTTATCCCCTGGCGGGTGGTGACCATCTCCACGGACGGAAGGATTTTGGATTAAGGTCCTGATTGCTTGCATTTTGCTCTTTTCTGTGATAGGATGAACAAAAGACCATGACAGGAGCAGGAATATGAAGATTCAAAAATCTGCTGAAGACTATCTGGAGACCATGCTGATGCTCCGGGAGCAAAATGGGTTCATCCGTTCTGTGGATATCGCTGCCCACCTTGGGGTGACGAAGCCCAGTGTCAGCTATGCCACCAAGCGCCTGCGGGAAAGCGGCTATATTGAGACGGATGAAGATGGTTATATCGTCCTTCTGCCATCCGGCCTGGAGATCGCCCAGAAGATCTATACCCGCCATAAGCTTTTGACGGAGTATCTGATCTCTTTGGGGGTGGCGGAGCCCATCGCGAGGGAAGATGCCTGCAAGATCGAGCATGATCTCAGCCCCGAAACCTTTGAGGCCATTCGCCGTCATGCGGAAAGAATAAAATAAGCAGAATGTACCGTCCGGGAGGCTTTCGGCATCTCGGACGGTATTTGTTTGGAAAAATGCACCACACCGTGTTTATTCCCTGAAAAAACCGGCGATAATCACTGCGGAGGTGCATGATATGCATAATAACAACCGTTTTAAAGATTTTCTGCAGAAGCGGGGCTACTACATTGTGGCACTGATCTGCGCCCTGGCCGTGGGCGTTTCCGGCTATCTCTTTATCACCCGGCAGGATCCCGGAGAAGCACAGCTTTCTTCCGCCGGAGTACCCCAGGTCGTGGAGGAACCCACGGATGAGGAATCCACCCCGCCTGCCCAGCGCAATGCGGGAGATTCCGTGGATGCAGCCGCTGTGCTGCCGGATGTGACCCCGGAGCCGGAGGAGGAACCCACCGCATTTACCATGATCATGCCTGTGGAAGGTGATCTGGCACAGCTTTATGCCATGGAGCATCTGAGCTACAACTCCACCACCCGGGATTGGCGCACCCATGACGGCATTGACATCTGCTCCTATGTGGGTGCAGAGGTTCGGGCTGCTGCGGATGGCACGGTGGCATCCATCTATGAGGATGACTCCCTTGGTACCGTGGTGACCGTCAGCCATCGGGACGGCTATCTGACCCGCTACTGCAATCTGGACCCCGTTCCCACGGTGGCTGTGGGTGATGAGGTGCTGCAGGGTGAAACCATCGGCGCTGTGGGTACCACCGCTCTTTTGGAGGCGGGGATGACGGATCATCTCCACTTTGAACTGTGCTGTGACGCGGTTTCCCTGAATCCCACGGACTATTTTGATTTTTGAGCAAAATACCCGCACCGTGTCGTCGGTGCGGGTACATAGCATTATCCCCCAAAATGTTTGTCAAACAGCCGGGCAGCTTCCTTTTGCAGGGCAGCGCAGTAGGCATCATAGCGGATAAGCAGGTCTTTGGCATCCGGGGTCAGGGCGGCACCGCCGCCGTGGCGGCCGCCTGTGGTGGAGGCCAGAAGGGAGAAACCCAGCACCCCTTCACAGCGCTGCACCATGGTCCATGCTTTGGAATAGGCCATGTCCATGGCCTGCGCTGCCTGCCGGAGGGAATTGTGCCGCTCCACCTGCCGCAGCAGCTCCGCAATGCCGGGGCCAAAGCACTTTTCTTCCCCATAGAGCTGAATTTTCAAAACCGGACGAAGCATCTTTTCCACAGCCGTGCCCTCCTTGCTCCATTTTATCTCATTTTAGCATTCTGGGAGAATTGCGTCAACGGCTTCTTGACCTTTGCGCGAAGAAATGATAATCTTAAACAAGAATCACGCAAAGGAGGCAGAGCCATGCTGGTGGTAATACGGGGCGCAGGCGACATCGCCACAGGCATCGCCCTGCGGCTTTGGCGCAGCGGCATGAAGCTTGTGATGCTGGAACTGCCCGCACCTACGGCAATTCGTCGGACGGTGTGTTTTTCTCAGGCAGTTTTATTTGGAAGCTGGTGCGTGGAGGGTGTGACCGCCCGCTTGGCCTCCGATGCAAATGAGGCAAGGCAGTTGGCAGAGCATGGGGAGATCGCTGTTTTGGTGGACCCTGACGGCAGCGCTGTCGCCGCCCTTCGTCCCGATGGGGTGGTGGATGCCATCCTTGCCAAGCGAAATCTTGGCACGAAGCTGACCGATGCTCCGGTAGTGGTGGGGGTTGGCCCCGGCTTTACCGCAGGTGTGGATTGCCACGCAGTGGTGGAGACCATGCGGGGGCATGACCTGGGCAGAGTGATCCTGAAGGGAAGCGCCCAGGCCAATACCGGCATTCCCGGCGTGATCGCGGGCCACAGTGCCGATCGCCTTCTCCGTGCCCCTGCGGATGGTATTTTCCGTCAGGTGCGGGAAATTGGCGACCGGGTCAATCCCGGCGACATTGCCGCGGAGGTAGCGGGTGTTCCCATGTGCTGCAAGCTGGGCGGAACCCTTCGTGGGCTGCTTGCCGACGGTGTGCCTGTTTATAAAGGAATGAAATGCGGCGATGTGGACCCCAGAGGGGTAGAGGACTACTGCAATCGGGCCTCTGACAAGGCACTGGCCGTGGGCGGAGGCGTGCTGGAAGCGATCCTTCAGCTTTCCGGTGTGTTAAAGGAGCGGTAATGATGGAAGATATCAAACTGACGAAACTGGCCTCCTGCGCCGGCTGCGGCGCAAAGGTTGGCGCGGGTGTGCTGGCAAAGCTTTTGGAGGGCATTCGTGTGCGGGAAGACCCCAATCTGCTGGTAGGCTTCGACAAAAGTGACGATGCTTCCGTTTACCGTGTCAGCCCGGAACTGGCACTGGTGCAGACGGTGGACTTTTTCCCGCCCATTGATGATGATCCCTATACCTTTGGTGCCATTGCGGCGGCCAATGCTCTTTCCGATGTGTATGCCATGGGCGGTGAACCGAAGCTGGCGCTGAACATCATGGCAGTGCCGGAGGACCTGCCCCGGGAAGCCGTCCACGCCATCCTGCGGGGCGGATATGACAAGGTGTATGAAGCGGGCGCTCTCATCACCGGCGGTCACAGCATTCTGGATCCCGAGCCGAAGTACGGCCTTGCCGTCACCGGCTTTGTGCATCCGGAAAAGCTTCTCACCAACTCCGGCGCAAAGCCGGGAGATGTGCTGTTCTATACCAAGCCTCTCGGCACCGGCGTGATGACCACCGCCCAGCGGGCAGACCTGCTGCCGGAGGGGGCCATCGGGCGGGTGCAGGAGATGATGATGACACTGAACCGCTCTGCCAGAGATATTATGGTAAACTACCGCATCCATGCCTGCACCGATGTGACAGGCTTCGGTATGCTGGGCCATCTTGTGGAGATGGCCACCGGCAGCGATGTGGAGATCCATCTTCATGTGGATGGGGTAGCTTTCTATGACGAAGCGTCGGAGCTGGCGCAAATGGGCATTCTGCCTGCCGGAATGTACCGAAACCGCAATTTTGCAGAGCACCATGTGGAGCCGGGCAATACGCCCCTCCATCTGCAGGATCTTCTCTATGATCCCCAGACCTCCGGCGGGCTGCTCATCGCCGCAGACCCGGCGGATGCCGAGGCTCTTTGGGAAGCGCTGCAGGGTGCAGTACCCTGTCCCCAGCGTGTCGGCACGGTACAGGCCTACCGGGGCGGAAAGCGTATTTTCCTGCATAATGATTGATGATTGGAGAGTATTCTATGTTCATACGCCTGACAAAGCCGGAAGAACTTGATGAAGTAATGGAAATCTACGCCAGGGCGCGGGACTTCATGCGCCAGCAGGGCAACCCCACCCAGTGGGGCAGTACCGAACCCAAGCGGGAGCGGGTGGCACTGGATATTGAAGAGGGCCACAGCTTCGTTTGCTGTGAGGGAGAGGAGCTTTTGGGCGTGTTCTCCTTTGAAGCGGATGCGGATGATCCCACCTATCATGAGATCTGGGACGGAAGCTGGCCGGAATCTGAGTCCTATGGTGTACTGCACCGCATTGCGGTGGGAACCCCCGGACGGGGCGTGGCAGGCTTCTGCCTCGACTGGTGCTGGGCGAGATGTCAGCAGCTTCGGGCGGACACCCATGCGGATAATCTGCCCATGCAGCGGGCCATGCTCAAAAATGGCTTTGCACACTGCGGCATGATCAAGACCTACGACGGCACAGACCGCCTTGCCTTTGCCCGACCCGCCAAGCTTTGGATCCCCCAGAGCGAGCAAAAGCGCCGCAAGCTTTTGGCGGCCTCTCTGGGGCTTTACGGTCTGGCAATGCTGCTGGCGGTGGGATTGATCGCAGATGTGATTTTCAGAACCGGCTCCGGCTGGCTGATGCTCCCGCTGCTTGCGCTTTTTGCCCTGCCCGGCTGTCTGATGATCTTTACCCGCCTCAGAAAGGGCGGCGGCATCGAGCTTGGCCCTGAGGGCATCAAAAACCGCCTTGTGGATCGGGCACTTCACGGAAGCTATGCCTGGTCAGAGCTTGCCGGTGCGGAATTTGGCCGTAAGGAGAAGACCATCGAGCTGATCCCGAAAGATCCCGATGCCTTCTTTGCTGCCCTTCCCAAGCGCACCCGCAAGGCCCTGCGCCAGAAGCGGCTGAAAAACGACACCCTGCCCCTGTCCTGCCTGCTCCTCACAAAGCAGGATAAGGAACGGCTTTTGCAGCTGATCCAAATCAATCCGGAAGCCGGAAAAGAGGCAACAGAATAAACGAAGCGCGGAAATCTCGACAGTTCCCGCACGGTCCGCAGCCCGAAAAAGCTTTTCCCAATTGAAAAAGACAAAGTTTTGATGCAAGCAAAGCCTCCCTGAAGCAAACGGGGAGGCTTTGCTTGTAATCTGTGTCGGAAATTGGCCCTTACTCTATTGCGCCATCCTATAAAGCATGGTACAATTTGGAAAACTACAGTTGGAGGAATGGCCATGCGACTTTCCAAAAACAGCGCCCAGCAGATCGTGCAGGAGATCGGCAAACTAGTACGGCAGAACATCAATCTGATGGACGAAACAGGGCATATCATCGCCAGCAACGATCCCTCCCGCATCGGCAACTTCCACGAAGGTGCCTACCGCATCATTCAGAATCATCTGAAGGAATTCTATATCACACCGGAGCTGGAAACCCAGATCCCCAATGTGCATCAGGGCATCAATCTGCCCATCGAAGTAGATGGCGTAACGCAGGGTGTCATCGGCATCACCGGCAATTATGAAGATGTGATCAAATACGGCCAGATCGTCAAAAAAATGGCGGAAATTCTGATCCGGGAGCGCATCGACATCGACACCCGTCAGATGGATCAGCGGGTACGAAGCCGCTTTTTGGAGGACTGGATCCTTGGCAGCGGTCTGAGCAATCCCCAGGCTCTGTCGGAACGCGGCTATGCCCTTGGCATCGACATCCGCACACCCCGGCGGTGTATCGTGGCCTCCCCCAAAAACAGGGACTACTATACCGGTTCTCTGGAAGGTCAGCTCCTCATTGCCCGGATGGAGGGCATCGTCAGCGCAAAGCTGAGCGAGCAAAGCTGCATCATTCTGCGAAATGCCGCCCGTCAGATCCTTCTGGTGCAAAAACGAACCACGCAGGAGCTGACGGCGCTGTGTCAGGAGCTGAGCGGAATGGTGGAGCAAGCCCTCGGCATCGAGCTGATCTTCGGCATTGATGGCAACGCAAAGGACATCCACACCGCCTACCTGCAGGCCAACCGTGCCTGGCACACCGCCGCCTACACCCCCCTCAACATCATTCGCTACGAAATGCTCAATGCGGAACTGATTCTGGATCACCTCTCCCGTGACCAGAAATACAGCTATCTTCACAAGGTATTTCAGGGCATCAGCCGATCTGATGTCAATGATTACATCACCCTGCTCAAGGCATACTTTGCCGCGGAAGGTTCCCTGCATCAGGCGGCAGACCAGCTTTTCATCCACAAAAACACCCTTCAGTACCGGCTCAAGCGGCTGGCAGAGCTGACCGGTCTCGATGTCAGAAAGCCGAGCCACGCGCCTTCCCTGTACCTTGCGGTGCTCTTTTATCTGGATCTTAGCCAGAATGACGGAGATTTGTTCCTTTGATACAAATTTCTTGCTGAATTTTGTCATTCTTTGTTCCCGGGAACAAATTTTTCTTCTGTTTTGCGTTTTGGGAAACATTGCATTTTTCGACAGTTTCTTATAAACTAATACCATACAAGCGGGATGCACCGGGCCGTTTTCTGTGCATTTCGCAAAAAGAAACAGGAGGAAAATCCATATGACCGGCCTTCCCTTAATCATCGTCTTTGTCCTCGCAGTGGTTGTCATGATCGTGGCAATCTCCAAATTCAAGGTCCACCCCTTCCTTTCCATCATGGGCGTTTCCCTGATCCTCGCTCTGGTGGCAGGCATCCCTCTGGTCGATATCGCTGATGTCATCGGCGCCGGCTTCTCCGGCACCTTCAGCTCCATCGGTATCGTCATCATCCTCGGCGCTCTCATCGGCTCCATTCTGGAGCAGACCGGCGCTGCCCTCAAGCTGGCTGACATGGTAGTCAAACTGGTCGGTCAGAAGAACCCCGAGCTGGCCATTGAGCTCATGGGCTGGGTCGTTTCCATCCCCGTGTTCTGCGACAGCGGTTTCGTCATCCTCGACCCCATCCGTAAGGCTCTGGTCAAGAAGACCGGCACCTCCAGCGTTGCCATGACCGTGGCACTGTCCGCTGGCCTTTACATCTCCCATGTCTTCATTCCTCCCACTCCCGGCCCCATCGCCGCAGCCAACACCCTGGGCATCGGCAACAACCTGCTGCTTGTCATGGGCCTCGGCCTTGCCGCTTCCATCCTGCCCCTGATCGGCGGCCTGATCTTCGCCAAGTTCATCGGCAAGAAGGTCAAGAGCGCTGACGAACTGGTCTCCGCTGACGAAGTCGTGAAGACCTATGAGCAGCTGGTTGCCGAATACGGCAAGCTGCCCGGCGGCCTCAATGCTCTGGCTCCCATCGTTCTTCCCATCATCCTGATGGCTATGGGCTCCATCTCCTCCATGGCCGGCTTCACCGGCATTCTGAGCGATCTTTGCACCTTCTTCGGCAAGCCCGTCATCGCTCTGAGCGTGGGTACTATCTTCGCCATCATCCAGCTGGCTACCGCCAAGAAGATGGACAACTTCTACACCATCACCAACGATACCCTGAAGGTCACCGGCCCCATCCTGTTCGTCACCGCTGCAGGCGGCGTTCTGGGCAAGGTCATCGCCAACACCGACATGGTGAACTACATCACCTCCAACGCAGGCATTCTGGAATCCGTGGGCATCCTGTTCCCGTTCCTGCTGGCTGCCATCCTGAAGTCTGCTCAGGGCTCCTCCACCGTAGCCATCACCACCACCGCCGGCATTCTGGCTCCTCTGATGGGCGCGATGGGTCTGGACACCCCCGCTCTGTCCGCTCTGACCGTTATGGCCATCGGCGCAGGCGCTATGACCGTCTCCCATGCCAACGACTCCTTCTTCTGGGTCGTCACCAATTTCGGTGAAATGACTCCCGATCAGGGCTACAAGACCCAGACCCTCCTGACTCTGGTGCTTGGTGTCAGTGCCATGGTCGGCATCCTCATCATGTCCTTCATCTTCTGATCTTCCCATAAACCATACAGGCAGGACAGACCATGTGCTGTCCTGCCTTTTGCCACGAAAGGAAATGAAACTATGGATAAATTATTGCGTTCCCATGCGGATGCCATCGTCTCCGCTTCCATCAAGGCAGTGCAGCCGGATGAGGCCGTCAGCCGCGCCCTGAAGGGTCAGGAATTCCCCGGCCGTGTGGTACTGGTTGCCGCCGGCAAAGCCGCCTGGCAGATGGCCAAGGCCGCATATGACTGCCTTGGCGACCGCATCGACAGCGGTGTCGTTGTGACCAAGTATGACCATGTCATGGACCCCATCGCAAACTTCACCTGCTGCGAAGCAGGCCACCCCGTCCCCGATGAAAACTCCTTTGCAGGCACCCAGAAGGCGCTGGATCTGGTGGCAGAGCTTTGCCCGGAAGATACCGTTCTGTTCCTGCTCTCCGGCGGCGGCAGTGCGCT
This sequence comes from Oscillospiraceae bacterium, assembly GCA_015067585.1. Taxonomy (GTDB): domain Bacteria; phylum Bacillota; class Clostridia; order Oscillospirales; family Oscillospiraceae; genus SVMC01. Next base: position 16,060 of record SVMC01000010.1, on the reverse strand, counting down.
GTTCGAAAAGCCGCTGGTGCCCGGCAGTGTGCTTCAGGATATCACCGGTCAGCTTCTTGCCTGCGGCGCCGACATCGTAGAGATCAACACCATCCGTAAGCGTCTTTCCGCTGTGAAGGGCGGCCGCTTTGCCCAGTGCTGTGCCCCTGCCAAGGTATTCTCCATCGTACTTTCCGATATTTTAGGAGATCCCCTGGATATGATCGCCTCCGGTCCCGCCGTACCCGATACCTCCACCTGCGCCGATGCCATCGCCATTGCGGAAAAATATCAGCTCAAGCTGACGGAAGAGGCCAGAGAATTGCTTGCTCAGGAAACTCCCAAGGAACTCCACAATGTCACCACCCAGATCAACGGCTCTGTCCGGGAGCTGTGCGTGGCCGCGGCAAAGGTTTGCCGGGAATTGGGCTACGAACCTGTGATGCTGACGGATCAGCTCTGCTGTCAGGCCAAGGAAGCCGGCTCCTTCCTCGCCTCCGTGCTGAAGACCCATGCCGCCGACGGCAAGAAAATGGCCTTCATCGCCGGCGGTGAGACGGTGGTCCAGCTCACCGGTCATGGCAAGGGCGGCCGCAATCAGGAACTTGCTCTGGCCGCTGCCGCAGGCATTGCCGGCATCCCCGGCACCGCAGTATTCAGCGTCGGCAGCGACGGTACCGACGGCCCCACCGATGCCGCAGGCGGCTACACCGACTATGAAACCGCCGCCGAACTCAAGGCACAGGGCCTCGAGATCTATCAGGTGCTGCAGAACAACGACGCCTACCACGCATTGCAGAAAACCGGTGGCCTCATCTTCACCGGCCCCACCGGCACCAATGTCAACGATGTGGCAGTTGCCTTGCTTGGTTAACATAATTTTATATCGTCACATACAAAAGGGCGGTTTTCCGAAAAAACATCGGAAAACCGCCCTTACTTTGTACACCAAACCAACACTATGAATGTAGGGGACGGGTTTCCCGTCCCTGCAGGAACTGTTTCGTTTATATCGGAACTTCCGGCAAATTCGCAACCTTTTGGGACGGGAAACCCGTCCCCTACGGTGAGGCTTACAGCTTTTGCATTGATTGATCCGCTGCCGTCCATTCCCGTATCAGAGGGTCAGGCTTTCCGCATATTCCTGAAGAATATCCATAAGCAGCTGTTCATTCTCCCAAAAGACATCGTCGCATTCATCAAACAGATCATCAATCACATCATCATCAATTTCTTCCTGCGCACAAAAAGCCTCATAGCCTCTGCGCAGATTCTCACGCAAAATCTCCGGCAGGACAGAAAACAGTACATTCACAGCCGCTTCCAAATCGTGGCAGTTGGCCGTATTGTCAAAATACTGCAAGTGTCCGCCGTTGTTCACTTCGCTTTCGTATGTCATCAACTCTGTGTAGGGGGAAACGGATTTTCCCTCGACCCAAAGATCCCACATACGATTCTCCTTTTGCTGGGACAATGTAAGTTCATTTTTCTTTTTGAATGCATCAAAAACACCCATATCGTTCTCCTTGTTCAGTCAGGCATTGTCTTTCTTTTAATTTCCCGTTTGCCAGTCAACCAAAATGGCTTCCTCCGGGGCAAAGTAGTCGGAAAGCCGGCTGCTGAGGCCCGCCGCTTTCCATGCCCGGTCAAAGGAAATGTTCTCTAAATTGCTCAGGTACACAAAGGTGGAATCCACCGCGGCATTGTGCATCCGCCCGGTGATCTCAAGGCGGTACTGATAGGTGATCCCCTCCGCCTGCCATGTGCCGTCGCTCATCTCATAATAGGTGGCAAACGGGGACTCGATGGTGCTCACGATGTATGGCTCTGCTGGCTTGGGAGAACAGCCTACAATTAGAAGCATCGTAAAACACAACAGCCAAATCATTGCTTTTTTCATTTTATATCTCCTTGCGTGACGGTTTGTCAGCCAATGTGATACGGTAAGATTTTACAATTCTACTGTCGCAATAGCACGAAAGCTCCGCTTCGTTTTCAAGCAGCTGCGTTCTGATGCTCTTTTTCTCCCCATCGGGAATCCCGTGGGATATCAGCCAGTATTTATTTTCTTCTTCCGTTTCCATGATGATGCAGAGGATATTGGCCGAATACTTTCCCACCGGCTGCGTCATAAACCGAACCCGTCTGCATCGCACTGTAACTGCTTCCGTACTTGAGAATTGTATTCTTCCTATTTTCCGTGAAAGCAGAAAACAACGGAGGAACATCACAAAACATACAACGGATGCCGCAAAGCATACCGATGCCACCAAAAGTCCGATCCGGTTCACAGAAATCACCAGTATCATAACCGCTGGAACAAAAAACAGCAATGCCTCACCCAATCGGTCAAAAGCAGCTTTTTGTATGATCCGCTTTTGTGTCTGCAGGATATCCCCGGTTTGCGCCGCCTGATATCGCCGCTCTGTCCGTTCTCTTGATTTCTTTGACATTGCTTTCCCCTATTCCGCAGAGCCTTTTGCTGTGGTGATGGAGGCGATCAATCTCCGGCGAATCGATCCACACTGATTGCGAAGAGACTTATACTGCACTTCTGTCAATTTCTTCTTGCGAAACAGCAGTTCCAACCAATAATCCACTTCAGAGCTTTCCTTTAGTGCAATTTCCATCTTGCTGATAAAATCTGCCCGGCTTTGGGCATACCGCGCTTCATGAAGATTCGCTCCAATGGATGAAGAGCATCTCAAAAGCTGCTTGACAAAAACAGAACAGCCTTTGATCTCATCACAAATATCTGAAACAGCAATCGCAAATACAATGGTATCCTCCCGCAGTTGATTTTTATTGCCCTGCATAACATCAGTCCTTTTTTGTCGATATATGGGCTTCGCCCATTCGATATATTTGCCTGATGGCAAATTCGATATATGGCCGCAGTGCGTCCATTCGATATGTCGCCTTAGCGCGACAAGTTCGATATAAATCCCTCTCGCGCCGCAGCGCATATCGAGTGCGCAGCACATATCGAGCGCGCAGCGCATATCGAAAATCCCGCAAGGGATTTATATCGACGAATCAATCGTGTGTTAAGCACACGATTGATTCTACATGGGCACAACGGGGAAACAGATCAACACACTCAGCCTCTTTGGGTGCATATCCTAACTCGCGGAACCGGGCGATATCTCTGGCCAGTGTCGCCACATCGCAGGACACATACACCACCCGCTTGGGGCCCATCTGGGCGATGGTCTGCACCACATCGGGAGCGAGTCCTTTACGGGGCGGGTCCACCACTACCACATCCGGGCGCACGCCCTCATCCAGCAGCCTTGCGGCGGCTTGTCCGGCGTCGGCGCAGAAGAAGCGGGCGTTTTCGATGCCGTTGCGAAGGGCATTTTTCTTGGCATCCTCAATGGCGGCTTCCACCAATTCCACACCGATGGCTTCTTTCGCCTGTCTGGCTAAATGCAGCGTAATGGTGCCGGTGCCGCAGTAGAGGTCCAGCACCGTGTCCTCGGAGGTCAGGGCGGCTAAGCGGGCCGCCTTTTCATACAGCACCTGTGCTTGGGCATGGTTCACCTGATAGAAGGAGCGGGGAGAAAGGCGGAAACGAAGGCCGCACAGCACATCCTCAATGGCGTCCGCGCCCCAGAGGGTGCGGAATTCATCGCCCATGACGCTGTTGCCCTTCTTCTCATTGACACCCAACAGGACACTTTTCAGGCCCGGAACCGACTCCCGGAGCATTTGGCAAAGCTCCTTCTCCCGGGGCAGCTTCTTCCCATTGACGATCAGGCACACCATGACCTCGCCGGTGACCTCGGCGGTGCGGACATAAATATGCCGCACAAGGCCGGTATGGGCCACTTCATCATACACACTCACCCGGTACTGCCGCAGATACTCCACCACAGCCTGCCTCGCCCGGTTCGCGGGGTCATTCTGCAAAAGACATTCGGAAATGGGGATCAGGGTATGGGTGCGTGCGCGGAAAAATCCCGCTTCCGCCTTGCCATGCACCATGGCCACGGGGAACAGGGCCTTATTTCGATAACCTTGCGTACTTTCTGCACCGTGAAGGGGCAATTTCTCCGGCGTCCAGCCGCCAAGGCGGGTCAGGGTGTCCCGCACCCGCTGTGCCTTGAGCCGCTGCTCCTCCACATAATCCATATGGCGGAAGTCACAGCCGCCGCAGACCTTGGCCCAGGGGCAATCCCGGATGATCCGGTGGGGAGAGCGCACAAGGATCTCTTCAATTTTACCGATGGCCTTGTTCTTTCCTGCATGGACGATGCGGATGCGGTACTGCTCCCCAAAAATGGCATTGGGGATAAACACCGCACACCCTTCCACATGGGCAATGCCCATGCCATCGGCGGTATAGTCGGTGATCTCGGCGGGATAAATGGCAGATGTGGTAAGCATAGCGATTCTCCAATCTTATAGTAACCTCAGTTTACCACAAATTCTTTATCAGGTAAACAGGTTTTGCCCCAAAAAAGATGGCGCTGCCCAGCGGACAGCGCCATAAATCATCGTATTTTGTTATGCCACATTGGGATCCGACACGGGTTCCACCGCAGGAGGATCTTCTACCGGGGGATCTACCACGGGGGGATCAACCACCGGGGGATCTACCACGGGAGGATCTTCCACAGGAGGATCTACCACGGGAGGATCTTCCACAGGGGGATCTACCACAGGAGGATCTTCCACAGGGGGATCTTCCGCAGGAGGCGGTTCTTCGTCAGGATGATCGTCTTCCGGTTCTTCGTCTTCTTCGTCCTCTTCGTCCTCTTCCTCAACATGGTAGTGGTAGTAGCTGTATGCTACCTTCTCCACGGAGATCTCATTGCCGTCGGCATCCAGCTTGTGCATATAGCTGTTGCAGCTGATGCCTGCCTCGGTTCTGGAGGTGACCTCATAGGTCATCTTGACGGTGTAATCCTTGGTCTCGGTGCCATAAATAGCGATGTGTACCTTGCCGTCGGAAACACTGGCATCAATGCGGATGGGATAGCCAGTGTTGTTCTTGAACTGGAAGTCCAGAGAACCCCAGTAAACCGTGGCATCCATGCCCATGGGCACATAGGTAACCTGGAAGTAATGGCAGGCACGCTCCACGATCTCCAGATCTGCCATAAGGGCACACAGATAGATGGTGGAAGCCACCTGGCACACGCCGCCGCCAAGCTGATCTTCCGTATCGCCGCTGACATAGACTGCCGCAGCCTTATAACCCTTGGCCGCCGTGCGTTCACCAACGATCTTATTGAAGGAGAAGATCTCGCCGTCGTTGATGATGGTGCCGTTGATGGCTTCGCAGGCCAGCTCCAGATTGCGGGTACGGTTATAGATGGCGGTATGGGGAGAGTCATAGGAGGACAGCTTATCCTGGAACATATACCCCTTCAGGTCATCCAGGGTAGTCTCTGCTTCCAGTTCCTCAAATACGACCTCGATGGTCTCGCCTTCTTCTGCTTCATCCAGCATGGCCTGCACATCTTCAACCACAAAGCCGTAGCCGGAAATATCCTTGACCAGTTCCCCCGCTTCTTCATCATACTTTGCATTGACAGGCGCGGTGCAGTTGCTGTCGAACAATGCCTGGAGGTCGATGGGATCCGGGGCAGTTTCGGTGTAGGCAAACTCAATCGGCGTAAAATCCACTTTGCTGTAGGCCTGAAGCACCTGGGCATAAAGGGTATCCGTATCCAAGGTGCGGGCAGTGATGCCCTTGGTGATGAACATTACCTTATCAACGGCAGGCTTGGTCTCTTCCTGCGTCTCTTCGGATTCTTCATCCGCTTCTTCGGCTTCTTCGTCAGTCTCTTCTTCTGGGGCAGCCTCAACGGGGCGCTCCTCAAAGGTGACCTCCGACTGCTTCAGTTCAGCAAAGACGCTCTCTGCTTTTTCCGCCAGAAGGGCTTCCACATCGGCGGTGTTCATCTGGAAGTAAGGCTCCAGATCCACATCCACACGCTCTGCGGGTGCCTTGGTCAGACCGGGTACCTTCACGATGCCGAGGAAGCGGCCATAGTCATAAGCAGCCTCCACCGCCTGTTCAGCATCCAGTGTGACATGGCTGACATCGGATTCAATGGTCAGTTCTCCGTCAGGCAGCACAATACTCAGGGCATTTTCTTCATATACATGGTTGGTGGCAGCATTGACCTGGGCAATGGCATTGGTCTTATCAAGACCACCCACGGAAACACCTGCAACATAGACATTCTCCACGATGATGCCGCCGTCCAGCACAAACAGACCTGCAACGGCAATGGCCAGTACCAGTACAACGGCGCAGATCGCATAGAATGCGGTCATGCCCGCCTTTTTCTTCTTTTTCTTCTTTGCCATTTCGTCCTCCGTGGTCTCAGCCGGCTTATTCTCTGCGGGCTGCGGCTTATTCATTTTTTCCCTGGGCAGGGCTTCTGCCTGCTTCGGAGGAGTCGGCTGGTCAGTGCCGGCTTTTGCCGCGTCTTCCTTTGCCATGCGGGACAGCTCTTCCGCCATAATGGCATCAAACAATGCGTCCTTCTGGGCCTTTTCCGCATCCTGCTTCGCTGCCGCGGGTTCGCTCTCTCCGGTCAGTTCTCTGGTGAAGCGATCCAGCGCTTCAAAATCAAAGCTGCTGTCGTACTCCGGCTGCTGTCCGGTAGGGCCACTGATATTCTGATTCTTTTTGCTGATGGTGATCCCCTCCCTGCTGAATTCATCCCCATATTCTCACGGTCGTTTCATGACGATATGATAGATATCTGCTTTTATTATAACGGAACTTGGTAGTAAAAAGCAATGATAAATCGCCACGAATCTATATTTATTTCGACTTTCTTTTGTAGTATTTTTTACCCATTCTGTAATAATTTTACAATAGTGGTAAATTTTTCCACAAACACCTCCGCAAGGCGCAGGGGATCCTCTCCGCTCAGCTGCCGCACCGTGAGCACCGGGCGATCACCCGCCGCGCTCACAAAGCATCGCTTGTGGAATTCCGGCAGGGCGCACAGAGCAGAGACCGCCGCAGGCTCAAAATGGCTCATGGTAAAGCGTACTTCCCGCTGCTTCTGGGTGATGTCCACAATGCCAACTTGTGTGGCTTCGGAACGCAGCAGGGCCACAGCGATGAGATTCATGACGCCCTTGGGGGGATCACCGTAGCGGTCCACGATCTCGTCCAGCAGTTCGTCCGCATCCTCCCGGCTGCGGATGGCTGCCATACGGCGGTAAAGATCCATGCGCTGCTCCCCATTTTCCACATATCGTGGATCGATGCTGGCGGTGATGGTGAGGTCGGCGGTGCAATCGGTCTGACCGGGCTTCCGCTCGCCCCGTTCCTCCAAAACCGCGTCCTCCAACAACTTCAGGTACATATCGTAGCCCACACTCATGAGATGGCCGGACTGCTCTGCACCCAGAAGATTACCCGCGCCGCGAATTTCCAGATCTCGCATGGCAAGCTTGAAGCCGGAGCCGAACTCCGCGAAATCCCGGATGGCATTGAGGCGCTTTTCCGCAATTTCCGTCAGGGTCTTGCCCCGGCGGAAGGTGAGATAGGCAAAGGCATGGCGTCCGCTGCGGCCCACACGGCCACGAAGCTGATGAAGCTGGGCAAGGCCAAAGCGGTCTGCGGATTCGATGATGAGGGTGTTGACATTGGGAATATCGATGCCCGTCTCAATGATGGTGGTGCAGACCAAAATATCGATCTCGCCGTCTGCCATGCGCTGCATCACATCGCCAAGCTGCTCCTCGTTCATTTTGCCATGTCCCACAGCGATCCTTGCCTCGGGAATGCGCTTGAGAATGGCGGCGGCACACTGCTCGATGGATTCCACATGGTTGTGGAGATAATATACCTGCCCGCCTCGGGCAAGCTCCCGACGGATGGCATCATCGATCACAGGCTCGGCATATTCCATCACGAAGGTCTGCACCGGATAACGGTCCTGAGGCGGTTCTTCCAGGGTGGACATATCCCGGATACCGGAAAGGGCCATATTGAGGGTACGGGGGATGGGGGTGGCAGACAGGGTCAGCACATCCACCCCGTGGGCCAGCTCCTTGAGCCGCTCCTTATGGCTGACACCAAAGCGCTGCTCTTCATCCACGATGAGAAGGCCCAGGTCCTTGAATTCCACCGTTTTACTCAGTAATTTATGCGTACCGATGATGAGATCCACCGTGCCGGAGCGCAGACCTGCCAGAGTGCGCTTCTGCTGGGTGGAAGTACGGAAGCGGGAGAGTACATCGATGGTAACGGGATACCCCGCAAAGCGCTTGGTGGCAGTGGCAAAATGCTGCTGTGCCAGCACCGTGGTGGGCACTAAGATGGCCACCTGCTTGCTGTCCAGCATGGCCTTCATGGCGGCACGGAGGGCTACCTCCGTCTTGCCGAAGCCAACATCACCGCAAAGCAGGCGATCCATGGGGGTGGCCCGGCACATATCACCCTTGATCTCCTCGATGCAGCGGATCTGATCGTCCGTCTCCATGTATTCAAAGCTGTCTTCAAACTCCGTCTGCCAAGGACTGTCGCCGGAGAAGGCATAGCCGGGTAAGCGGCTGCGCTCGGCATAGAGCTTCACAAGCTGATCCGCCATATCCTTCACTGCCTTTTTGGTGCGGGCCTTGGTCTTGGTCCAGGCGTCGCCGCCCAGCTTATTCAGGCGCATCGGACTGTCTTCCCCGGCGCCGATATATTTGCTCACCATATCCAGTTGGGTGGCGGGCACATAGAGCACATCCGTCCCCTGATAGGCGATCTTCACATAGTCTTTCAAGGTGCCATCCACCCGGATCTGCTCCATGCACACATAGCGGCCGATGCCGTGGTGCTCATGCACCACAAGATCGCCGGGGGAAAGGTCGGCAAAGGAGCTGAGCTTCTGACGGTTGGTGGCGCCGGTCTTGGCTTTGGCCTTGGCCCGGGGTTTTCGCTCTTCCCGCCTGGAAAGCAGCTGTCCTTCAGACAGCACCGCAAGGCGGATCTCGGGGTACTCCATGCCGTTGGGAAGGCTGCCCTCCACAAGGAGGATCTCGTCCGGCTTCGGCATTCGGGTGCAGGGAAACATCAGGCTTGCTTTGATGCCCCGCTCCGCCAGAAGCTCCTGCAGGGTCTCGCCACGGCGCCGATTGGCACACAACACGAGCGTGGCAAAATGATTCTTACGATAGTGGGTCAAGTCACTCACAGCAGCTTCCAGATTGCCGCCGTAGGAGGGAAGCTGCTTCGCCGTCACAGAAAGAAGCTGCTTGGGTGGAGTCGCCGCGGGAAAGGCCCCGGAGAGGAAAGAATCAAAGAACACGCACATATGGTCCTTCAGGCTTTCGCAAAAGTCCTCCCAGCCCTTCTGGAAGTCGCACAGTTCTCCTGCCAATGTGCCGGAGGCCAGCATGGAATCCAGATACATTCCCATTTCCTCGCTACGGTCCCGCTCAGAGCGGCGCAGATTTCCGTGATCGCAGAAAAATACCGCGCTGTCCGCCGGGATATAGTCCGCAGCGGTACAAAATTCCGGATAGATCAGGGTCATATAGCGATCCGCTGCCGGGAAGGGAACGCCGCTTTGCAGCTTATCTAAGTCCCCTTCCAAAGTCTTGATCAGCTCGGGATTGGGTCTTCTTCTGCGTTTCTGCCGGGCGATCAGTGCGGAAATATCTTCGCATAGGCCCGCAACACCGCCCTCATGCAGCTGGGGCAGGGTCTCCGCCACCGGCAGGATCACCATGGAATCGATATTTTCCGTGCGGCGCTGGGAGATGGGATCAAAATACCCCATGGCATCCACGGTATCGCCAAAAAATTCAATACGCACCGGCTGATCTTCTGCGGGAGAATAGATGTCAAGAATGCCGCCGCGAATGGCGAACTGGCCCACACCCTCCACAAGCTGGCTGCGGGTATAGCCGCACAGGATCAGCTTTTCGCTCAGCTCCCGCAGGCTGTAATCCTCATCTATTTTTAAAGTAATTGCGCTATCCAAAAGCCGCCGGGGCGGCATGGTGCGAAGGCAGGCTGCCTCTAAGGACATGACCTGCAGCCTTGTCTCTCCACGGCAAAGGGCATAGAGCTGCCGCAGCCGCTTCTGCTCCCATCCACGGGAGGCAGCGGAGGCATCATAGAGGGTCAGCTCACGGCCTGTGAGTACCTGCGCAGGAAAGCCCAGAAACTGGGAAAGCTCCTGCGCCGTGCGCTGGGCCGCCATATCATCCAGACACAGCACCGTCACCTTCCGCTTCGTCTGCGCGCAGAAGGCCGCGATCATATGGCTGCGGCAGATCTGGGCCACACCGGAGATGGCAGTATGCTCTCCCCGCTCATCCGCCCGAAGCAGCGCTCTGAATTCCTCCAAAGATTCCAGCGCCTTCAGCAATGGTTCCATGGGCTTTCGTTTCCTTTCCGTTAAAATAACTTGCTATATCATATGGCTGTATATGGCAAATATCTCCCTGCGGGGCCGCAGGGAGATACATTTTTTCTTTAATTACCGTTGAAACGGTTCATGGTCTGGGGTACACCATCCCGGATGATGCTCCCGGCTGCCTCGATGGCCCGCTTCAGGGTGGGCACCAAAAGAGCTTCTTCCTCTTTGGTAAAGCTCGACAACACCCAATCCGCCAGATCATAATCCGGATGGGGCTTTGCACCCACGCCCACCTTGATCCGTGGAAAATCCTGACTGCCCAACTCCGCAATGAGGGACTTGATGCCGTTGTGACCGCCGGCAGAGCCATTGGGACGCACCCGCAGCTTGCCCACCGGCAGGGAAATATCATCAAAAATCACGAGAATATGCTCCGGCGGGATCTTATAATAATCCGCTAATGCCCGCACTGCCTGACCGGAAAGGTTCATATAGGTCACCGGCTTCACCAGCAGTACCTTCTGGCCGCCCAGCTCACAAAAGCCGGTCAGCGCCTTGGACCGCAGGCGGTCTGCCCTGCAGCCAAGCTTCGCGCACAGAGAATCGATGGCGCGAAAGCCCACATTGTGGCGGGTACGCTCATAGTTCAGGCCGGGATTGCCCAATCCCACCAGCATCCATCCCGCAGATGGCTTACGAAACAGCATGACTTAGAACAGGCTGGAGATGGGGGTCTCGTTGTAGATACGGGTGATGGCCTTGGCGAACAGGGGGCTGACATCCAGCTGACGGATCTTCTTGCCCTTATAGTGGGCGGGCATGGGCAGAGTGTTCAGAAGCATGACCTCCTTCAGGGGGCTTGCCTCAATGCGCTCGCAGCCGGAGCCGGAAAGCACGCCGTGGGAAGCACAGGCATAAACTTCCTTCGCGCCATTGTCGATCAGAGCCTGTGCGGCATTGCACAGGGTACCTGCGGTGTCGATCATATCGTCATAGAGGATGCAGATCTTATCCTTCACATCGCCGATGACATTCATAACTTCGCAGAAGTTGGCTCTCTGACGGCGCTTGTCCACGATGGCAAGACCCATATGTACCTTTGTGGCAAAGGCACGGGAACGGGCCACAGAGCCTACATCGGGAGATACTACCACGATGTCATCGTGATTGTATTCGGATTCATCAAACTTGTTGAGGTAGTATTTTACGAATACGGGGTTGCCCAGCATATTATCTACAGGGATATCAAAGAAGCCCTGAATCTGTGCCGCGTGAAGGTCGAGGGTCAGCACACGGTCAGCGCCTGCGGCGGTGATCATGTTTGCCACCAGCTTGGCGGAGATGGGATCACGGCCCTTGGCCTTGCGATCCTGACGGGCATAGCCGAAATAGGGAATGACGGCGGTGATACGGCCTGCGCTGGCACGACGGAAGGCATCCATCATGATCAGCAGCTCCATCAGATTGTCATTGACCGGCTTGCAGGTAGGCTGGACCACAAAGACATCGCAGCCGCGCACAGACTCATAAACGGAAACAGAAACTTCTCCGTCCGCAAAGGACTTGACCTCAGTTTCGCCGAGGTTCAGGCCAAGCTCTTCACAGATACCTTTGGCAAAATCAGGATGTGCGTTGCCGCAAAAAACCTTGATCTCCTTACCATGTGCAATCATAAAACAATACCTCTCTTTTATATCGTATACAGGAATCGGAATGTCTGGTTTTCGTATGTAATGAAGCGGCCTCGCCGCTTCGGATCGATACACTAACGTCTTTGCAGGAATCGGTCTTTTCTTGAGGCGGGTAGGGCATCTTTCAGAGCCGAACCCGGATCAACCTTTACGCTTCTGCCCACCGCAAGGGAGCCTGCAAAGGTGACGCCGCCGCCAATGACCGCCTGATCCTCCAGCACGACCCGTCCTGCCGTACTGACACAACCGGTGCCGATGGCGCAGTCTCTCCCGCTGTCAAATTCCCGCAGGCTGCACAGGGCGCCTGCATGGGTGCCTTCTCCAAGGCGGACACGATTGAGCTCCGCTGCGGTTCCCACCCGCACCCGGCTGCCAAGGCTGCTGCCGGGACGAATGCAGACAAAGGGACCAATCGCGCAATCGTTTCCAAGGGTACTGTCATAGATCTGCGAAGCATTGACGCGGCACCCGTTGCCGATCTTTGCTCCTTCCAACAGTGTGTTGGGGCCAATGACGCAATCGCTGCCCACCACGGTGTGCCCCCGCAAAACAGTGCCGGGCATCAGCACCGTACCGGTGCCGATCTGCACACCGGGGTCTACATAACATTGGCCATAATCCCATATCTCCACACCCTGACAAGACAATTCCTGCAGCTGCGCCCGACGAATGCGCTGGGCCCAGAAAGGCAGTTGTGCCGGTGTGTCTATGGTGTAAAACCCTTCCCGGTCGGTGCAGGCACTTCCACGGGAAAGCAGAAATTGACAAAAGGAAAAATCCTCCTCGTCCAACGCCAACATAAGTTCGCTTTGGGATATATAACAGGCACAGGCTGCCTTCGGTGCTGCAGAAAACGAATCCTCCGGCGGCAGACAGATGCAGCTGCCTGTGATCACCAGCACCCGGGCGTCCCAGCTCTTTGCGGAAGAAAGAAACACATGCAGTGGATCCAAAGCCTCCCGGTCCATACAGACGGTTAGCACACAGCCCTCGGGAAAACACAGCCTCGCTTCATTCAGAAAGCGGTCCTGACATACGAGAAAGAATCGGCGAATTCCCCGCTGCTTGAGTCCATGGGTCAGCCATGTGAGCAACGGTGTGCCCATCACATGCTGCAGCAGCATGGGACGGGAAAGCCCTGTACGGGCGGAATCCTTCGGAATGAGGATCACGGCAGATTCGCTTTGCAAAAGTCCGATGCCCCTTCCTGTCCGCCGCACCAATGGGTACAGACAGACCAATAATATTATATCAGAATACATGCGGTTTGTACATCGGCAATCCGCCGAAAAAGAGGCAATGCCCAATAAAACTTATGCACTTCCTGACAAAGGCACCCGCTTATATCTGCGTGGTCAGAAATTCCGACTATCGTAGACCTCATCCGGCAGCACATCAGCAAGCTCCACAAGCATCCGGGAAAAGCCGCCAAGCTCCTCGGTCTGCAGTGCACTTCGCACCTGAACCGCATTCGGCCGGCAAGCCGGAAGCCGGAAGCTTGCGGAAAAATCACCCCGGGGTGTGCAGGACAGAAGAAGGATCCCTCCATGCTGCCGCACAATGCGCTGTACCCGAAGAAGGCCAAGACCCAGGCCGCTGTCCCCCGCCTCCACTGTCAGAGGCCGCCCAAAGCCGCCGGACAAATCACTCAGCTGTACCGGCTGAGTGACCGGATTGCACATAGTAAAGAGACAATGTCCTTCCTGCTTTTGCAGACGCAGAGTGATCACACTGCCCTCCGGACTATAGCGCACTGCATTGGACAGCAGGCACCAAAGGGCCTTTTCAAGTGCAGCCGCATCGATCTGTGCAAGCAGCACAGAATCGGGAAGGGCAAGCTGCAATGTCCTTCCGGTGGTATCTACTGCGCTGATCGCCGGCTGCATCACCCGCTCCAGCCATCCCTTCAGTTCCACACGACGGGTATGGATGGGCATCTCCTGCTCCTCCTGCTGTAGGTCCGAGATGGCGGATGCGGTACGGAGAAGCTGATAAAATCCGCGGTTCAGACTGGCAGTTTGTGTCTGAATGACGGGATCTTCCATGTCCTCAAGGCGTTCAAACAGCCTTTTGGAAGTTGACATAATTTCATTCAATGGAATACGCAGCATCCGGGAGGTCCGGGCCAGTGCATTGCTGTCAACTTCCGTGGAATCCTCCCGAAGCGCCAGCACAAGCGCAGCACCGGTGGCACAAACCCGGGCATAGACCCGTTTCCCAAGATTAGGCAGGCTGATCTGCCGCACCGTGCTGAGTTCTTCCTGCCCGATCTCTACAGGCAGAAGCAATTCCAGCGGCGCACCTACCATCACGCCATAGGATAGTGCTTCCTTGCTGCACCATGCGATCGCCCCATTCTCAATGACCGCGATGGCACCGCCAAGGCTTTCCAGAAAACTCAAATAGGCTGTATCCATACCATCCCTCCATTGCTATCATATGCAAAAATAACGATCTCACACAGCGCAATTTTTTCCAACGCATGGGCATAGCCGCAAAAAACGCCGGATTCTCCACAAACATGTGATTTTTATTTATCATAGACGATTCTTCTGCAAATTGCAAGTAATTCTGTACGCTTGTTCCGACAGCGTAACTGTTCCCTGCCCTGCAGCGCTGCATCGGCTCCTATGTTTTGCCAAAAAAATTTTTTATCCTTCAAAAATTTTTTATACAATCCGGTGTTGACAACAAAACCGATTGATTATATGATAGTAATGAACTTTTTTGGAATCATAATGAAAGTTCATATGCGAAAAGCTGCAAATTTTTCATGCCGTATCCTATGATCTTTTGTAAAGCATTCGCGTCGGAATCAGAAAGGAGCAACTACCATGCGCGTTATCATTGCGGAAAACTTTGTTCAGGCAGGCGAAATCGCTGCCGATATCATGGAAGAGATCATTCGTGCAAATCCTGAATGCACCCTTGGCCTCGCCACCGGCTCCAGCCCCGTTAGAATGTATCAGGAGCTTGCCCGCAGATGTCAGGAGGGTCGTCTGGACTTCTCCAGGATCCACACCGTAAATCTGGACGAATATGTAGGCCTGGAACCTACCCACGACCAGAGCTACCGCTACTTCATGAACAGCAACCTGTTTGACCATATCAACATCAACAAGGCCAACACCTATGTAGCAAAGGGTACCGGCGATCTGGAAGCCAATCTGGCCGAGTTCAACGAAGTTCTGGACAATGCCGACATCGCCATTCAGGTTCTCGGCGTCGGTCCCGACGGCCATCTGGGCTTCAACGAGCCGGGCGATGTCCTCTATGACGGTGCCCATGTGGAGACCCTCGATCCCAGCACCATCGATGCAAACCAGCGCTTCTTTGCAAGCCGTGACGAAGTACCCCGCTATGCCGTCACCATGGGCATGGGCAACATCATGCGTGCCCGTAAGCTGCTGATGATCGTCGGCGGCAACAAGCAGGATGCCATGCGCAAGCTGCTCCTGTCCGACAAGCTGGATCCCCACTGCCCCGCTACCTTCATGCGGATGCATCGGGATGCCACTGTCATTCTGGAACGCGCACTGGCCGAAGAGATCGGCTATCAGGGCTAAAAACAATACTGTATTGGGCGCCGCTGCAAAATGCAGCGGCGCCCTTTGATGCTCTCGCCCGGAAATATTGCGAATTTGCCGGGAATTTCCTTGTAAACGCACCCATCCTGCGGGACGGGAAACCCGTCCCCTACACCCATCCAAGCAGGTGCGTTGCAGAAATGATCAGGCTTCTCCGTAGGGGACGATGCCCACATCGTCCCACGGCAGCCGATCATCAATCGCGGGGACGGTTCGCTGATCGGCTTGCCGATCGGGGGACTGTCCCCTGATTGACTTTTTGAAACGAAAAACTGCCCCCCGGGGTTCCGGGGGGCAGAACTGCTGTTTAGCTGTTTTTATGCGTTATTTCGGGGTGAATCCTTCTTTTTAAGAATTATTCGCCTTCGAGGTAGCGCATGATGATGGTAGCAATCTGTTCGCGGGTTGCGCTGTCCAGAGGCTTCAGGTAGGTGACATTGTTCACGGATGCACCGGTGATGATCTCGTT
>SVMC01000009.1 GCA_015067585.1 Oscillospiraceae bacterium | reverse complement strand
GACCCCCGCTTCCATGGCAAGCTCCCGCACAGAGGGCAGCCGCTGCCCCGGGGCATAAACACCGGTAACGATGGCCTCCGTGAGATAGCGCCGAAGCTGCAGATAGATCGGCTGATCCGCATGAAATTTCCAGCTCATAGCATGCCTCCTTTTCAGCGCATATTATAGATGATATTCTTATTGATTGACCTCTTCACTCCAATTCTCGCTCCATTTCCAACTTATGATCATATGGCTGGTAGGAAGATACTCGATCTCTACCGGATATCCTTCCCGCAACCCGCCAGTGTCGAACGCATAATACTCCTGTGAATCAATGGTCACAAAACAGCCTGTGTACTGGTTGTGTGAATAGGTGCGGTCTTTTTCTCTTTCGGTTATGACCCCTTCTGTATGGCAGGTCTGCGCTCCAAGATCAGCGGTAATTTTTATTGCGGGCAAAAGCTGCGAGCGGAACAAAAAGAGAACGATGCCAAGCAGACAGACAGAAATCAAAAGTCCTTTATAGGCATTCTCTTTTTTTGTGATAACATGGTACAGTGCCCGGATCAAAGCGATGATGTCGGCACCAACAAGAAGTAATACCGGCAATGCAATTACTTTGAAATAAGTGAAATATTCAACTCTCATCTACATCACCACCTGCTCGCTTTCACATGCTGTATCATCACATTCATACAATAGCACAATTTTCTACCGCTGTCAATGTTTTTTTGAGAAAATATATGCGAATATCACATTTTAGTCTTTAAGGATGTCGAAAAATACAGGCACAATGCATAAAAGTGCCTTGGGAGAGTTTACCTTCCCAAGGTGCTTTCTTCTGTGAGTGTAGGGGCGATCATCGATCGCCCAGCAGGAAATGTTGCGTTTTCATTGAAACTACCGGCGAATTCGTAACCTTTACGCGGGCGTGCAATGCACGCCCCTACATTCACACTGGGTAGCCTCTACGATATATCCACATTTGTTGTTACAAAGTACTCCTGTTCCGTCAAACCACACGCTTTCCGTCCACATATTTTTCCCGCAGGTATTTCCCGTCTGCCTCCAGATACACCGCCCGCTCCAGGCGCTGGGGGAGGCTGAGGGTGTTCAGAGGGTTCAGGGGCGCGTCCTCCAGTACCACCGCGTCAAAGGCATAGCCCGGCAGGAAGCTGCCCACATCGCCAAAGAACTCGCCGCCGCCAAGGGTGGCAAGATAGAAGGCTTCTTCAAAGCTCAAAGGTGCCGCGGCGGAGTCCACATAGCGCCAGTACAGCTTCGACACCTGAATGGCATCGGAAATCGCCCGGAAGATGGACTCGGATTCGCCCCCGGCCACATCGCTGCCAAGACCCACCCGGATGCCCCGCTCTAAGAATCTGCGAATGGGGGCAATGCCGGAGGAAAGATTCATATTGGAGGCCGGACAATGGGCAACAAACACCCCGTTGTCCTGCATCCGCTGCATTTCCTCCTCGGTGCAGTAGACGCAGTGGGCCATGACGGTTTTTGCATCCTTGCCGAAAAAGCCGTAGCGGTCATAGCCGTCGCCGTAGAAGGCGGCCTTCGGGAACAGCTCCGCCACCCATGCCACCTCGCCGGGATTCTCGGAAAGATGGGACTGCACAGGAAGCGCCCAACCCTTGCGGATCTCCTGCAGCTTTTCCAAAAGCGCGTCAGAGCAGCTTGGCAGGAATCTGGGAGTCAGAATGGGTCGGATCGAGGTGCATTTGTCCTTTACTGCCTGCAGCCATTCCACGGTCAGGGCGGCAGAATGGGCAGCATCCGGCTCCCGCAGCTCATCCGGGGCCTCCCGATCCATATTCACCTTGCCCACATAGCCTGCGATTCCCGCTTCTTCCAGAAGCTCCATCAGCAGCACCGTGGCATCTAAATGCACCGTGGCAAAGGCGCTGATCCTTGTGGTGGCGCTGCGGCGCAGATTGTCCGCAAATACGCGGTAAGCTGCCTTGGCATACTCTAAATCATTGTACTTCGCTTCCTCCGGGAAGGCATACTGCTGCAGCCAATCTAAAAGCTCCAGATCCATACCCAGCCCACGGAAGGCATACTGGGGCGCATGGATGTGCAGGTCCGCCATGCCCGGGATCACCAGCTTGCCCCGGTGATCGATCAGGGGCAGGGCAGCATAGCCTTGCGGCAGCGCATCAAATACACCCGCACAGCGCCCATTCTCGCAAACGAGATAGGCATCCTGCGCGCAGTGCAGCTTCTTCTGCCGGTCAGACCAGCAGATATCTCCTCTCAACACAAAAGAACGGTTCTCCATAAAGACACACTCCCTTCTATGATGCGGCGGATATCATTGACAGCTCCAGTATACCACAATTTTTGCGCAGAAGAAAATATTTTTTCCATAGATTTTTATTGACATATAAAAAAATGTCTGATAGAATAAGCGCAGTAAAATTTTGCAATTTAAATCCCTTATTCTTTAAATCATTAAAGAGACGGAGCTTGCTATGAAACATCAGTGCCTTAACAATGCCTATACCTATTTTTTTGCTGCGTACTTTACTGTGCGTGGCTGATTCCGGTTGGGCTGAATAAGGTATACGATGTAAAAAAACCGTGTTACCGCAGCCGATCGGCTGCGGTTTTATTATTAGTAAGGAGAAACAATCATGCCCATTACCCACATTCTTGAGCAAAACGCCATGCTTTACAAGACCGATGTTGCCCTTGTGGAGATCAATCCGGAGCAGAAAGGTGTCAAAAAAGGTACATGGAAGGAATATGACCTGATCGAAGCCTCCAACTGCCCCTATTACCGCAAGGAGATCACCTGGGGCATCTTCAACGAAAAGGCCAACCGTTTTGCCAACGCCCTGCTGAGCCACAACATCGGCAAGGGCAAGAAGGTCGCCATTTTGATGATGAACTGCCTCGAGTGGCTGCCCGTGTACTTCGGCATTCTGAAGACCGGCGCGCTGGCAGTACCCCTGAACTTCCGCTATGCCGCGGAAGAGATCAAATATTGCCTCAATCTGGCGGATGTGGATGTGCTGGTATTCGGCCCTGAATTCATCGGCCGTCTGGAAGAGATCGTGGATAACATGGGCCGGGACATCAGCCTCATCTACTGCGGCGAGCAGCCCTGTCCTACCTTTGCCTTTGACTACAATTCCCTTGTATCGGATTACTCCAGCGAGAATCCCGGCATCTCCCTGAGTGATGACGACGACGGTGCCATCTACTTCTCCTCCGGCACCACCGGCTTCCCCAAAGCCATTTTACATAAGCATCGTGCCCTGTCCCACTCCGCAAGAGTGGAGCAGGCCCACCATAATCAGCGCAAGGAAGATGTTTTCCTCTGCATCCCGCCTCTCTACCATACCGGCGCGAAAATGCACTGGTTCGGCAGCTTCCTGATGGGCGGCAAGACCGTCCTGCTGAAGGGTGCCAAGCCGGAATACATTTTAGAGGCCGCCTCCAACGAGCGCTGCACCATCGTCTGGCTGCTGGTACCCTGGGCGCAGGACATTCTCACCGCCATCGAAAACGGCAGTGTCAACCTTGCGGATTATCAGCTTGACCAGTGGCGGCTGATGCACATCGGCGCGCAGCCCGTTCCTCAGAGCCTGATCCGCCGCTGGCTGGAGATCTTCCCCCACCATCAGTACGACACCAACTACGGTCTGTCCGAATCCATCGGCCCCGGCTGCGTCCACCTCGGCGTAGAGAACATCCATAAGGTCGGCGCCATCGGCAAGGCAGGCTTTGGCTGGGAGACCAAGATCGTGGATGAAAACGGCGAAGAGATCAAGGAAGCCAACCATGTCGGCGAGCTTTGCGTCAAGGGTCCCGGCGTGATGGTCTGCTACTATCACAACGAGGAAGCCACCAACGAAGTCCTCAAGGGCGATTGGCTCCACACCGGTGATATGGCCATCTATGATGAGGACGGCTTCATCTTCCTGGTTGACCGCAAGAAGGATGTCATCATCTCCGGCGGCGAAAACCTCTACCCTGTGGAGATCGAGAACTTCCTCGCTGCCCATCCCGACATTCAGGATGTGGCCGTCATCGGTCTGGCGGACAAGCGCCTTGGCGAAATTGCCACCGCCATCATTGAGCTGAAGCCCGGTCACACCTGCACCGAAGAAAACATTCAGACCTTCTGCCTGAAGATGCCCCGCTACAAGCGTCCCCGCAAGATCATCTTCGCGGATGTTCCCAGAAATGCCACCGGCAAGATCGAAAAACCCCGTCTTCGTGAGATCTACGGTGCCACCAAGCTGGTCGATGCCCTGAATAAGGGTTAATGGAGGGCTGTGTCTTCAAGATCTCAACGACTCATCTGAACCGCTGGGCACGGCTTGCAGCCGCCGTACTGGTGCTGATGTTCTCCGGTATCATCTATGCCTGGTCCAACATCAACCTGCCTTTGACGGAATTTGGCTGGTCTGCCAGCGCCTTGACCTTCAACTACACCCTGAGTGTCTGGTTCTTCTGCATCGGCGGCCTGATCTCCGGGTTCCTCTCCAAAAAAATTTCCCCCATACTGCGGATGATGGGCAGCGCTGCGCTTCTCTTTGCCGGCTTCTGGCTGGTCTCCTGCCTGAAGGACGGCAGCTCTATCCTGCTTCTCTACCTCGGCTATGCCCTGATGGCGGGCACCGGCATCGGCATCGTCTACAATGCGGTGATCGCCACCATTTCCGGCTGGTTCCCCGATAAAAAGGGCCTTTGCTCCGGTGCGCTGATGATGGGTTTCGGCCTCAGTTCCTTCCTCATTGGCCTTCTGGCAGGCAGCCTGCTGGAATCCGGCAATGTGGACTGGCGCGTCATTTATCGGGTCATGGGCGGCATTTGCGGCATCGTCATTTTACTGGGCAGCTTTCTCATCAAGGCCCCGGAAAAGGCCGCTGCCAAGGCAGCCAAGCCCCTTTCCGGCATGACCCCGGGCCAGATGCTGAAAAGAGCCTCCTTCTGGAAGCTGTTTATCTACTTCATCCTGCTTTCCGCCGTGGGTTCTTCCGCCATCGCCTTTGCCCGAAGCTACAGCATTTCCTTGGGCCTTGCCCAGAATATCGCCGTGGTGTTCGCCGCCGTGGTGGCCATCGCCAACAGCCTTGGGCGGCTTGCCTCCGGTGCCATTGCCGATCACTTCGGCCTCACGAAGACCAAGCACATCACCAGCGCCGTGGCCATCGCTGCACCTGTGCTGGCCCTGCTGGGTGCCATGCTCAGTGCTCCTGTTCTTGGTATTCCGGGTCTGCTGCTGTGCGGCTTCTCCTACGGCTTTTCACCCACCGTTTCCGCGGCATTCACCATGGAATTCTACGGTCAAAAGGATTATGCCTCCAATCTCAGCATCATCAATTTGGTGCTGATCCCCGGGGCCTTTGTCCCCACTCTGGCTTCCGCCATCCTCACAGCCTCCGGCGGCAGCTATGTTCCCGTATTTTCCCTGCTGATCGGGTTCTCACTCATCGGCCTTGTCCTGAACCTCACCATCAAAGAGGCCTGAGGACTGCCGAAAATGCAGTTCCCATCATGCGGGCAAAAGATATCCACACAAATCATCCGAAGGGAGTGTTTCCATTGAAAAAGCATATGCTCGATACCGAAGCAATTGCAAAATATGGCAGATTCCGCTCCCAATGGGCACGCAAAGAACGAGCGGCCATGGAGACCGCCGGCATTGCCCCACTTGGGTACTTCTCCAAATTCTTTGATTTGAAGGAGGATGCTTGGGAATCCGCGCTTGCTGCCGCGATTCCCGGCAAGTTTTCCAAACTGAACAAGAATACATACCATCTCAGAAAAATCTCTTGATCAGTTACAGAAAGGAATCAACTTATGAGCAAGTATTATCAGCCTGAAATCGAGACCATGCCCCAGGAGGAGCTTCGCAAGCTCCAGAGCGAACGCCTTGTGGCACAGGTCAAGCATGTATACAACGATCTGCCCTACTACAGAAACCTGATGGACGAAAAGGGTGTCAAGCCGGAAGACATTCACGGTGTGGAAGACCTCCACAAGCTGCCCTTCCTGTCCAAGGCCGACCTTCGCAACTGCTATCCTGAGGGAATGCGTGCCGTTCCCAAGTCCGAATGCGTCCGCATCCACTCCACCTCCGGCACCACCGGCAAGCGTGTCATGGCCTTCTACACCCAGCACGATATCGACCTTTGGGACGACTGCTGCGCCAGAGCCATTGTAGCAGCAGGCGGCGATAAAGAGGATGTCCTGCAGGTCGCTTATGGCTACGGCCTGTTCACCGGCGGTATGGGCCTGCACGGCGGCGGCCATAAGGTGGGCTGCCTGACCCTGCCCATGTCCTCCGGCAATACCGACCGTCAGATCCAGTTCATGCAGGACCTTGGCTCAACGATTCTGTGCTGCACCCCCTCCTATGCTGCTTACATCGGCGAGACCCTGAAGGAACGGGGCATCTCTCCGGACGAAATTCAGCTCAAGGCCGGCATCTTTGGCGCCGAGGCATGGAGCGATGAAATGCGCCATGACATTGAAAAGGCCCTTGGCATCAAGGCTTACGACATCTATGGTCTGACGGAGCTTTCCGGCCCCGGTGTCTCCTTCGAATGCGAAGAGCAGACCGGTATGCATGTCAACGAAGACCACTTCATTGCTGAGATCATCGATCCCGAGACCGGCGAGGTGCTCCCCGACGGTGAGCAGGGTGAGCTGGTATTCACCGCCATCACCAAGGAAGCCTTCCCCGTTATGCGCTACCGCACCAGAGACATCTGCGTGCTGCATCGCGGCAAGTGCTCCTGCGGCAGAACCTTCGTCAAGATGGGCCGTCCCAGAGGCCGCACCGATGATATGCTCATCATCCGCGGCGTCAATGTCTTCCCCTCCCAGATCGAGACCGTTCTCATCAGTCTGGGCTACTCCTCCAACTATCAGATCGTTGTGGACAGAGTCAACAACACCGATACCTTCGATGTGAATGTGGAAATGAAGCCGGAGCAGTTCTCCGACACCGTCCGCCACATCACCCGTTACGAAAAAGAACTCGTGGAGGCCATGCGCTCCATGCTGGGCATCTCCCCCAAGGTACACCTGGTAACGCCCAAGTCCATCGCCCGCAGCGAAGGCAAGGCCGTCCGCGTCATTGATAAGCGCAAGATTTAAAAAGGAGGATATAACGATGGTTAAAACGATTGATCAGCTCTCCATTTTTGTGGAAAACAAGGCGGGCAGCCTTGTCCAGATCGCCGATGTGATCGGTGCCTCCGGCGTGGATATCCGCGCCATGTCCCTTGCCGATACCGCTGATTTCGGCATTCTTCGCCTGATCGTGGATCGTCCCGAGCCTGCACTGGAAGCCCTGCGGGAAAACGGCTGCATCGTCTCCGTCACCAAGGTCATCGCTGTGGAAATCTCCGATACGCCCGGCAGTTTGTCCAAGGTTCTGGCACTGCTGGCCGAGCATGAGATCTTCATCGAGTACAGCTACGCCTTCATCTCCCGGAAAAAGGGCAATGCCTATGTGATCTTCCGTCTGCAGGACAATGAAAAAGCGGCTGCGCTGCTTGCTGAAAACGGTATTGCTGTGGCGGATAAGGATGATCTGGATCTCTGCTAAACCAGACAGAGGCCAGGGGCAACGCATTCGGTGAAGCCGAAGCACCTAACGAAGCAAAAGAAATCGACCGATCCTTTTTGGATCGGCCGATTTTTTAATGGTTTCGCTGCAGTTTATTCGCGGTATGGGGGGAATTACTTTACTCGGCGGGGGCCTCTGCTTCGTTCTCGCATGCCAGCATCAGCTGCTGTTCACCGTCTTCCCACCACTGAATGGCGTAGAAGAAGGAGGCATCCTGTCCTTCATAGGGAACAAAGCCGGCATCGGGATCGTTGGCATCAAGGAAGTATTCCGCATCCTTGAGGGAATAGGTCTTGCCGTTGAAGGTGACCTCAAAATCACCCATGGTGATGACCGCACCAAAGCAGTCTTCACAAACTACATCCACAGTGGCATCCACCAGGAATTTGGGGAAAGCGGCATCAATGGTGGTTTCCTTGGTGTTGTTCTTCAGAATACATTTGCCTTCTACATCGGATTCCAGAATGTATACGCGGGTGAATTCTTCAGCGGTGTTGATGATGTCGCCCTTGAATTCGCATCCGATGAAGAAGATCTCGCCGTAGTCACCCTCGATGGTGACATCCTTCTCGAAGGTTAGACCGGCCAGATAGATGGGTTCATCTTCAGATACGGTGAAGGTGATCTCAACGGGGACGGTGCTGATGTAGTCAACATAGCGCATCACGATGGAAGCGATCTGTTCACGGGTGGCGCTATTCAGCGGGTTGAGGTAGGTGACATTGTTCACGGCGGCGCCGGTGATGATGCCTTCCTGATTTGCCCAGAGCATTGCATCGGTGGCGTAGCTGTTGACCTTGGCAGCATCGGGGAATGCGCTCAGGTCGCCTTCCACTACGGGTGCGCCCACAGCGCGGTACAGGATGGTAGCGATCTGTTCACGGGTAATGACACCGGAGGGAGCGAAGTTGGTGCCGTCGCCAACACCGTTGACAACGCCTGCGGCGGCTGCCCATTCGATGGCATTGGTGTACCACTGGTCGTTGGGAACATCCTTGAAGGTGGCAGCGTATTCCACCTTGGGTTCGCCTTCCATACGGTAGAGAATGGTGACCAGCTCGGCACGGGTCAGGGTGCCGCCGGGGTTGAACTTGCCGGAGCCGGTGCCCTGCATCAGGCCGTTTTCTACGCAGAAGTCAATGCCTTCGTGTGCCCAGTGACCAAAGGCGGGAACATCGGGGAAGATATCAGCGGGGCAGATATGTTCACCGGGATTGCTGGTTTCGTCCTTGGCATCGCAGCGGGTGCAGATGCCGTCCTTGAAGTCATGGCCCAGAGCATCCACTTCGTTGCCGGTGTAGCTGTGGCCGCATTCGCAGGTGTAGGTGGTGTAGCCGGCTTCCGTACAGGTGGGTTCGGTGACCACTTCTTCGTAGCTGTGCTTGTGCTCTTCAGGCTTTTCGGGGATGGATTCGGTCTTGGTTTCACCGCAGACGGTGCAGGTGAAGGTCTTGACGCCTTCTTTGTCTTCGGTGGGTTCGGTGGTTACCTTGCCCTCATCCCACTTATGGCCGGCAGCCTCGGTCTCATCGGCCTTGTAGGAGTTGCCGCACTTGGAGCAGGTGTAGGTGGTGTAACCGCCCTCGGTGCAGGTGGCTTCGGTGACCTCTGCCTTGTAGTCATGCTGGCATTCGTCATCGTTGCCGCCGCCTTCTGCGTCCATGAATTCCAGAGATTCCAGGATGTAGTTGTAGCCGGTGGCCATGCCGGAGTAGGCATCGATGATGATGGTATCGCCGATGATGCCGGTCTCCTCATAGGAGAAGATCTCGTTGAAGGTCTCGCCGTCGGTGGACCAGTAGCAGATGTAGCTGTCACCGGCCTTTTCGATGCGGAACCAGTGGGTGCTTGCAGACTTCAGACCGGGGGTGGCGTTCTTGGTTTCCGCGGTCACGGTGCCGCCCTTGCGGATAAAGTCCTGGATGGCATTGTCGCCGCCGCGGATGCCCACCATGTTGTCATAGTCATCGGAGGCATAGAAGCCAAGGAATTCGTAGTAGCCCTGGGAGCCGCCCTGATCGAAGTTGACCTTCAGGGTAGCGATCCAGTCGCCCTCGGCGGAGATCTTCACCACATCCTTGGGCTCAAAGGTGGACACCTGGCCGTTGCAGGGTTCAAAGGCATCGGTGGTGGAGACCAGATACAGGCCGCCATCCCGAAGCTCAGCGGAAGCCGGATTCTCGATTTCAAAGTCATCCATGGAGGTGAAGTCGATGTTGTCGGGCACGGTGCTGCCCAGACGGCGGATGCGGGAGGTCTTGGTGGCATCGCAGCGCTCGCATTCATAAGTGCGGATGCCGGTGGTGGTGTAGGTGGGCTCCAGAGTCACTCTGCCCTCGTCCCATTTGTGGCCCAGAGGCTCGGTGGTTTCCTTGATGACGGTTCTCTGGCAGATGGAGCAGACATTGGCGGTGTAGCCTTCCTCCGTGCAGGTGGGCTCTACCACGGTTGCCACATAGTCATGGTCATGGTCAGACACGGTGTCCATGATGGAGTAGTAGGCGGGCTTCGGCTGGTAGTTGCTGTCAAAGGGCAGGGGTCTGCCGGAGGAACGCCAGCTTACGGAGTCCATGGTGCCCCAGAAGACGACGGCTTCGATCTGATCAGCATAATCCAGATAGATCTCGAAGAGCTGCTCATAATACTTTGCCTGGCTTTCAAAGTCGTTACATTCCACATCCAGCTCGGTGACGGAGATCTCGCAGCCGATGGAGGCATACTTGTCCAGGGCGGCGCGGTAGCTCTGGATGGAGGGATAGGTGTCGCGCAGGTGAGACTGCATACCAACGCCGTCGAGAACGCCTTCTTCATACAGGTTTTTGCACAGTGCGTAGATGGCGTTCAGCTTGCCGGTCTCATATTCATTATAATCATTGTAGTAGAGCTTGCAGCCTTCGGGGGCGTGCTTTCTGGCAAAGCGGAATGCCTGGTAGATAAAGCTGTCATCGCCGTAGACCTGGACCCAACCGGACTGGCTGCCGGGACGCATGGTGGCGGGATTGCTGTCGGTGAAGGCTTCGTTGACGATGTCCCATGCGTAGAATTCCAGATCGGGGAATTCAGTTTCGATCAGCTCAAACATGCTGATGAAGTAGTTTTCCAGACGCTGGTCCATGATCTCCTTGCTGACATAAGCGCCGTTGTTGTCGAAGTTTTCACGGAAGAACCAACCCGGGGTCTGGCTGTGCCATACAAATACATGACCGCGCATGGGGATGCCGTTGTCTTCGCAGAACTTCAGAATGGTGCGGGTGTTGTCGGTCAGACGGACCTTGGTGCTGACATTGTCGCCGGCCTGACGGCAGGCATTCTGGTCCAGCATGGTGTCAGGCTTCATTTCGTTTTCGCAGGTGACACTGTTGAAGTGGGTCAGGGTCAGCTCCTGCGCCTGCGCCTTGCGGGCCTCACTGGCACTGAGGGCAGTGCCGATCTTAAAATGCTTGGCAAAGGCATCCTTCAGACCTACGATGGGTTCGTCTGCCGCGGATACCATGACGGCGGGCATCAGGGTGAAGA
This sequence comes from Oscillospiraceae bacterium, assembly GCA_015067585.1. Classification (GTDB taxonomy): domain Bacteria; phylum Bacillota; class Clostridia; order Oscillospirales; family Oscillospiraceae; genus SVMC01. Next base: position 43,159 of record SVMC01000009.1, on the reverse strand, counting down.
GCATGCAGATGGCAAGCAGCATGCTGATGATGCGTTTTTTCATGTTGAGTCCTCCTTTTTGCTTGAATACACTAAATGCATAGTATGCTGATAAAATTATACATGATTGAATTGTAGAATGCAATAGTCTTTGTGTATTCTTTATAATAACTCGGTGGAAAGTTTGTCAGGAGAGGATGACTATACCATAATAAAAGGGTTGAAATGGCGGAGCTTGGGTGGTAGGATATAAATATGCAGGAAATACTGCGTTTTACCGGGCGATATGCAGCGGGATGCACCCGCTGATTCCCTATGATATCGTAACAGGCAGGTGATGGTGTGGACCGATTATTTTCTCAGGTTTCTAAATGGATCAACCGGATGATCCGGACGGCTTCCCCCGCAAAGGTGATCGTCCTTGTGTTTGCGGCCATTATTTTGTTGGGGGCCTGTCTTTTGATGCTGCCCTTTGCTTCCAGAAGCGGGCAAAGCTGTGGCTTTCTGACGGCGCTTTTTACTTCCTGCTCCGCTACCTGCGTGACAGGACTCTCCCTTGTGGATACCTATACCCAGTGGTCGGCCTTCGGGCAGATTGTGCTGCTGCTCCTGATCCAGGTGGGCGGCCTTGGGTTTATGACGGTATTTTCTTTGTTCCTGCTTGTGATCCGGGCAAAGCTGGGCCTGAAAAAGCGGATGCTCCTGCAGCAGACCTACGGACTGACGGACATCAACGGCGTGGTAGGCTTGCTTCGAAGGGTGGTACTGGGTACCGCTGTGATCGAACTTACCGGCGCAGTGGTGCTTTGCCTGCGGTTTTTGAAGGATTTTCCCTTGAAGAATGCCATCTGGATGGGGCTATTTCATTCTGTTTCCGCCTTCTGTAATGCGGGTTTTGATCTGATGGGTCGTGTCAGCCCCGGCTCCAGCCTTGCGTTCTATGCCGAAGATCCTGTGGTTTGTATTACCGTGATGCTGCTGATCACCTTGGGAGGTATCGGCTTCTTTGTCTGGCAGGATCTTTGGAGCAACCGAAAAAGTCTCAAAGGGATTTCCGTGTATACCCGCTTTGTCCTGTGTGTCAGCGCGATTCTGGTGCTGGGCGGCGCCCTGGCCTTTGGTGCGACGGAGTGGAATAATCCCGAAACCCTTGGGCAGTATGACATCGGCGGCAAGCTGCTGGGTGCCATGTTCCAGTCTGTCACCACCCGTACCGCCGGCTTTGCCTCCTTCTCTCAGGGAGCGATGACAGAGCTTGGCAAGGTGCTGTCCTGCATCTGGATGCTCATCGGCGGCAGCTCCGGCTCCACCGCCGGCGGCATGAAGACGGTGACGGTGGCTGTGCTGCTGTGCTCCACCCTGAGTGTGCTGCGGGGCAGATCCCGGCTTACGGTATTTCACCGTACCATATCCCAGTCCCAGATCTCCATCGCTTCCACTATCGTGACGCTGATGGTATCCTTGTCCCTTCTTGGTGCCGTCGTTCTGGTGGCGCTCAATGACATCTCCTTCGCGGATGCCCTGTTTGAGACCACCTCGGCCCTGGGTACCGTGGGACTCACGGCGGATATCACGCCGACACTCAGCGCAGTTTCTCATGTTATGATTATTATATTTATGTTCTTTGGCCGTGTGGGCATCATGACCATTGCCATGGGCTTCCTGCTCAGCGACCGGTCAGAAGAACGGTTCCGCTACGCCGATACAAAACTGATGATGGGGTGATTATATGAATTCCTATGTGGTAATTGGTCTTGGTAAATTTGGCAGCGCCGTGGCGCTGGAACTGATGGCCTCCGGCTGTGAAGTGCTGGCCATCGATATTCATGAGGAGAATGTGCAGCACATTGCCGATCGGGTAACGGATGCTGTGGTGGCGGACGCAAGGGATGACGCAGTTCTGCGGAGTCTGGGCATCCGAAACTATGACTGCGCCATCGTGTCCATTGGTGACGATGTGGCGGCAAGCATCCTCATCACCCTGATGCTGAAGGAGCTTGGTGTGGCACAGGTGGCCTGCAAGGCAGGCGACGAGGTGCATAAGAAGGCCCTTCTGAAGGTGGGCGCGGACCGGGTGCTCATTCCGGAGAAGGAAATGGCAGGCCGCTTTGCCCAGAGCCTTGCAAGGCCCAATGTGGTGGACTATATTGAGATCTCCGATCAGTTTGCCATCATTGAGTTGGAGATCCCGAAGAGCTGGATCGGCAAGAGCCTGAAGGAGCTCAATGTCCGCGCCAAATATGGCGTATCGGTCATGGCATTCCGCCGGGATGGACAGATGGAGCTTTCCCCCAATCCTGACGAAAAAATGCGAAAAGGTGAGATTCTGGTGATCCTCGGCCATGAGGACCGCCTTGCAAAGCTGTATAAACTATGATGGAAGAACATATCACCAGTCGGCAGAACCGACTGTTTCAGCATTTGAGAAAACTTCAAAGTTCCCGTGCCTACCGACAGGAGACGGGAGAATTCTGCGCCGACGGCACCAAGCTTTTGGAGGAGGCCATTCGCTGGTATCCGGGCCTTCACACGGTGATCGCCTGTGAAGGACTATCTTTGCCCGACCTTCCTGACCGTGTCCGGCTGGTGCGGGTGCCGGAAAGCCTGATGCAGGCAGTGTCCACCATGAAGGCACCTCAGGGAGCTATTTTCCTGTGCGGGATGCCGGAGGAGCAGCCTCTGACCGTAGAACCCGGCAGCCTCATTTTGGACGGCATTCAGGACCCGGGTAATTTAGGCACCATCCTTCGTACCGCGGACGCGCTGAATGTGCCCGTCCTTCTTACCGATGGCTGTGCCGACCCCTACAATGAAAAAACCGTGCGCGCTTCCATGGGCGCGGTATTTCGCACCCAGCCCCGGCAGGCGAAGGCGGAGGAAATTTTATCCTACTGTGCCGCCCATCAGATCCCCGTGGCAGCCACTGCTCTGTCCTCCCGTTCGGAGGATATTCGAACTGCCAAGCTCTCTGCCTGCGCCGTGGTCATCGGCAGCGAGGGGCAGGGGATCCGGGAATTGTTTTTAGAGCGCTCTGACAAGCTTCTGATCATTCCCATGCAGGAGCGCTGCGAATCCCTCAACGCCGCGGTGGCAGCCACCATCGTGATGTGGGAAATGAGAAGATAACCACCATAGACAGAAAAAAGGTGACAAAATGCTCCGATATTGGATCTGGCTCAGTACAAGAACCGGCGTGTCAAAGCCGCGGCGGCTGGAGCTTCTGCGCCGTTTTGGCTCTGTGCAGGAGATCTACCATGCCGGAGAAAATATGCTGGAGGATCTGAACGAAGCCGAGCGGGAAGCCCTTTCCGATAAGGGACTGAAGGATGCGGAAACCATCCTGAATGAATGTTATGAACTTGGGATCCAGCTTTTAACCTGGCAGGATGCCCAGTACCCGGAACGATTGAGAACCATCCATGACGCACCTGTGCTGCTGTATTATAAGGGCAGGCTGCCGGATTTCACTGCAGCACCCTGCATTGCCCTTGTGGGGGCGAGAAAAGCCTCCGCTTTTGGTATGCTCACAGCCAAGCGCCTTGGCTATCAGCTTGGCAAGGCCGGAGCCATTGTCGTATCCGGTCTGGCGGAGGGCATTGACGGCATGGGCATGGTGGGAGCGCTGAGCGCCGATGCCCCGGTGGTGGGCGTGCTTGGCTGTGGCGCGGATGTGATCTATCCGAAGAAAAACAGCGCCTTATATGAAGATACCATTGCCCGAGGCTGCATCCTCACGGAATATCCGCCCCATACCCCTGCCATCGGCTATCATTTTCCGGTGAGGAACCGTATCATGTCCGGCCTTTGCGACGGTGTGGTGGTCGTGGAAGCGGCGGAGCGCAGCGGCTCACTGATCACAGCCAGACAGGCCCTTGAGCAGGGCAGGGACATTTTCGCCGTACCCGGCAATGCGGGCAGCGAAGCCTGTGCCGGTTCCAACCATCTGCTGCGGCAGGGTGCCATCCTTGCGGAGAACGGCTATGATGTGCTGCAGGAGTATACCGGCCGCTATCCCGGCCTGAAGCTCTATCTGGAGCAGGGCATGAAGCTGGGTCTTTCTTTCGAGGATCTTCGCCAAAATGCGGCAAGAACCGGGCAAAATGCCGAGCGGAAAGTGGCATCCAAGGTGCAAACACCGAAAAAAGGCGTTGACAACGAAGAAAAAGGGAATTATATTGAGCTAAAAGCACTCATGCGTACCCTCCCGCCGACACAGTGTGCCGTGCTGGAGGCAATGCATGATGGGCCAAAACTGGTGGATGATATCATTGAGCTGGCACAGATCCCCGCACAGGAGATCATGTCGGCCCTGACCATGCTGGAGATCCGCCGTTTGGTCATAAAAGTCTCCGCAAACCGCTACAAGCTGGCGGAGCATCTGATACCATAATGATCCGGAGGTCAATCCATGGCAAATGGAGCAACAAATCTGGTGATCGTAGAATCGCCCTCCAAGGCGAAAACGATTGGAAAATATTTGGGAAAAGACTATGTGGTCAAGGCCTGCATGGGCCATCTGCGGGATCTGCCCAAGAGCACTCTGGGCGTAGATCTGGAGAATTCCTTTGAGCCCCACTATATCCCGGTGAAGGGCAAGGAGGCGCTGATCCATGAGCTGCGTGACGCGGCAAAGGAAAGTGACATGGTCTATCTCGCGACGGACCCGGACCGGGAGGGCGAAGCCATCTCCTGGCATCTGAAGGAGCTGATGCGCCTTCCCGATGAGAAGACCCGCCGCATCACCTTCAATGAAATTACCAAGAATGTGGTCAGCCGTGCCATTCACGAGCCGAGAAGCATCGACATCGATTTGGTGGATGCCCAGCAGGCCCGCCGCATTTTAGATCGCATTGTGGGCTATCAGCTCAGCCCCCTGCTGTGGAAGAAGATCCGCAGGGGCCTTTCCGCAGGCCGTGTGCAATCCGTGGCCACCCGCCTTGTGGTGGACCGGGAGCAGGAGATCCGGGACTTTGTGCCCAGGGAATACTGGTCTTTGGATGTGCGCCTTGACCGCATCGGAAAGCCCGGCAGCTTCGTGGCCCACTATTACGGGGAAGAAAAGAAGCGGGAACTTCAATCTGAGGAAGAAGTTCTGGCGGTCATTTCCCACATTCAGGGCAAGCCCTTTGAGGTGAAAAGTGTCCGAAAGACGGAAAAGAAGCGCAATCCCGCGCCCCCCTTCATCACCTCCACCCTGCAGCAGGAGGCTTCCCGCAAGCTGAACATGACCCCAAGACGCACCATGGCCATCGCCCAGCAGCTTTATGAGGGCGTGGACATCACGGGAGAGGGCACTGTAGGTCTCATTACCTACATGAGAACCGACTCCCTGCGCCTTTCCGACGATGCTCTGATGGCGGCAAAGGATTTTATTACCCAGCGCTACGGCGCTTCCTATTATAACGGCGCACCCCGCCGGTTCAAGACCAAGAACACCGCGCAGGATGCCCATGAAGCCATCCGACCCTCCAATGTGCACTTAGATCCGGAGCGCATCCGTCAGGATCTGACGCAGGAGCAGTATAAGCTCTATCGCCTGATCTGGAGCCGCTTCGTGGCGACCCAGATGGCCTGCGCGCTCTATGATGCGGTGAGCATCGATACCCGCTGCGCCGGACATACCTTCCGTGCCAACCATCAGAGCCTGCGCTTCGCCGGCTTCACGGCGGTATATGAGGAAGGTAAGGACGATGAGCAGGAGGAAGTCCAGTCTCCGCTGCCCGACCTGCAGGAGGGCGAACCCCTCACTCAGCGGGAGCTGATGAAGGAGCAGCATTTTACCCAGCCGCCTGCCCGTTATACCGAAGCTACCCTGGTCAAGGCCATGGAGGAGAAGGGCGTTGGCCGTCCCTCCACCTATGCCAGCATCGTTTCCACCATTCAGGATCGGGAATATGTCATCAAGCAGGATAAGCGCCTTGCTCCCACCCCCCTTGGGGAGATCGTCAACGGTCTCATGGTGGAGCGCTTCAGCGATATCGTGGATGTTGGCTTTACCGCCGGTATGGAGGCTCAGCTTGACCGGGTGGAAGAGGGCAAGGTGCCCTGGCGCCAGGTGCTTGCGGAATTCTACGAGGTATTCCACAAGGAAATGGAGGATGCCGAGGAGGCCCTCAAGGACACCCGCATTAAAGTACCCGACGAGGTAACGGATGAGATCTGCGAAAACTGCGGCCGGAACATGGTGGTGAAGGTCAGCCGCTTCGGACGCTTCCTTGCCTGCCCCGGGTATCCCGAATGTAAGAATACCAAGCCCATTGTGGAGCGCATGCCGGGCCGCTGCCCGAAATGCGGCTCCGGAATGCTCAAGCGCAAGTCCAAGAAGGGCTATGCCTATTACAGCTGCGAAAAGGGCGCCCAGTGCGGCTTCATGACCTGGGATGTGCCCACGGCAGACGATTGCCCCCGCTGCGGACAGACCCTGTTCAAAAAATCCGGCAGAGGCCGCATGAAGCACTTCTGCATCAATGAAGCCTGCGAGGCCTTTGTACCCGAGGATCAGCGTGGCTACCGCCGCAAGACGGAAAGCAGTTCCGAAGGGGAAGAGAAAACCACGGCAGAAAAGAAAAAACCCGCAGCAAAAAAGACGAAAACCACAAAGGGGACGGATAAGGCATGATGCATGTAAAAGTCATCGGTGCGGGTCTGGCAGGCTGTGAAGCGGCGTGGCAGCTTGCACAGCGGGGTGTCTCCGTGACCCTGTATGAAATGAAGCCGCAGAAAATGACGCCTGCCCACCACAGCAGCGATTTTGCCGAGCTGGTGTGCTCCAATTCCCTGCGGGGCGACCGATTGGAGAATGCGGTGGGCCTTCTGAAGGAAGAGCTTCGCCGCGCAGGAAGTCTGATCCTTGCCTGCGCGGACGAGACGAAGGTGGAAGCGGGCGGCTGCCTTGCGGTGGACCGGGGCGGTTTTTCCGCCGCGGTGACGAATAAGATCCGAAATCACCCCAATATCACCGTGGTGGAGGGGGAAGTGAGCGAGATTCCCGAGCCTCCCTTCATCATCGCCACAGGCCCATTGACTTCGGATGCCCTGTCTGAGGCCATCGGCAGGTATTTTGGCGAAAACACCTATCTCAACTTCTACGATGCTGCCGCGCCTCTGATCACCATGGAATCCATCGACATGACGAAGGCTTGGTTTGCTTCCCGTTATGACCGTGGGAACGCGGATTATATCAACTGCGGCATGGATGCGGAGGAATACCGTGCCTTTGTGCAGGCCCTACGCACGGCGGAGGAAGCGCCGGTGCATGGTTTTGAGGATAAGAAGGTCTTCGAAGGCTGTATGCCGGTGGAGGTCATGGCACGGCGGGGGGAAGATACCCTGCGCTACGGCCCCATGAAGCCGGTGGGCCTCAAAGACCCCACCACAGGAAAAGAACCCTATGCCGTGGTGCAGCTTCGGCGGGACAATGCCGCGGGCAGCATCTATAATATTGTAGGCTTCCAGACCCATCTGCGCTTCCCGGAGCAGAAGCGGGTATTCTCCATGATCCCTGCCCTGCATGACGCGGAGTTTGTGCGCTACGGCGTGATGCACCGCAATACCTTCCTGAAATCCCCCGGCCTTTTAGACCCGTGGTTCTCCGACCTTCGGCAGCCTTTGGCCTTCTTTGCGGGACAGCTTACCGGCGTGGAAGGCTATGTGGAGTCCACGGCTTCCGGCTATTTGGCGGCGGTCAGCCTGTATGACCGGCTGTGCGGCAAAGCTCCCCGGGATTATACGAAGGAGACTGCCATCGGCGCGCTTGGCTATTATGTCAGCGATACTTCGGTTGTGAATTTTCAGCCGATGAATATCAATTTCAGCATCATATCCCCTCTGGATCGTCGGATCCGTGGAAAGAAAGAGAAGAATCTTGCCATTTCTACCCGGGCATTGGAACGGTTGGAGCAGATTCTGAAGGAGGACATATGAGAATCATAATCGATGCACAGGGCGGCGACAATGCCCCCAGAGAGATCGTACACGGTGCGATCCAAGCGGCGGAAGCCTATGGAGTGGATATCACTCTGGTAGGCCGCGGCGATGAGATTTTAGAGGCTCTGCGGGAGATCGGTGTGGACACCCTGCCCGCCGGTGTGGAGATCTTCAATGCCGACGATGTGGTGGATATGCACGATGAGGCTACCGATGTAGTACACAGCCACCGGAATTCCTCCCTTGTTCAGGGCCTGAAGCTCCTGGCAGACGGAAACGGCGATGCGTTCATCTCCGCGGGCTCCACAGGTGCCCTTCTCACGGCAGCCACCCTTCTGGTGCGCCGCATCCGTGGCATCCGCAGAGCGGCCTTCGGCCCCACCATGCCCACCAAGACGGGCCAGTGCATCATCATCGACAGCGGCGCCAACGCGGAATGCACCCCCGAGTTCATGCTGCAGTTCGGCTGCATGGGCTCCTTCTGCGCCCGCAAGATCCTTGGCATCGAAAACCCCAGAGTGGGTCTTCTCAACATCGGCGCGGAAGACACCAAGGGTACCCCCCTGCAGAAAGAGAGCTATGCCCTCCTGAAGCAGGCAAGCGACAACGGCATCATCAACTTTGTCGGCAATGTGGAGGCGAGAGATGTGCCTCTGGGCGCTGTGGATGTGGTGGTGTGCGACGGCTTTTCCGGCAATGTACTGCTCAAGAGCATCGAGGGTACGGCCCTGTTCATGGCCTCCCAGCTCAAGAAGATGTTTGGCGGCAGCATTGGCGGCAAGATCGGCTATCTTTTCTGCAAAAAAGGAGTGAAGGACTTTAAGAAGCTGATGGACTATCGTGAAGTGGGCGGCACCATGCTGTTGGGCATTTCCAAGCCTGTCATCAAGGCCCACGGCTCTTCCGATGCCCTCGCCATCCGCAACGCGGTGCGTCAGGCAAAACAGGCGGTGGAATCCGGCATCGTAGAGGAGATCCGCGCCAATATTTCCTCCATGAAGGTTCCGAAGGAGTAAAAATCATGTACGAACAACTGCAGGCGGCCCTGCATTATCAATTCAAGAATCCGTCTCTTCTGCGCAATGCCCTGACCCACAGCTCCTATGCCAATGAAAACCGCAATCTCAAGCTGCCCTGCAATGAGCGGCTGGAGTTTTTGGGGGATTCCGTGCTGGGCTTTGTGGTGGCGGAGTACTTATACCGCAGCTTCCCCGACCGACCCGAGGGGGAAATGACCCGAATGCGGGCGGACATGGTGTGCGAAGCCACCCTTGCAGCCGCAGCCGAAGTTATCGGCATCGGCAATGAGCTGCTTTTGGGCCACGGTGAGGCACAAAACGGCGGACGCCGCCGGGCCTCCATTCTGGCCGATGCTATGGAATCCGTGATCGCCGCAGCCTACCTTGACGGCGGCTTCGGTGCGGCCCACAGCATCATCGAGCGCTTCATCCTTTGCAGCGTACCGAAGCAGCAGCTTCGGAATGTGGACTATAAGACCATGCTGCAGGAGCTGGTGCAGCAGAAAAAGGATCAGCAGCTTTCCTATCACCTCATCGGAGAGAGCGGCCCGGATCACAACAAGAGCTTTGCGGTGGAAGTTCATCTCAATGGCAAGACCGTAGGCACCGGCGAGGGCAGCAGCAAAAAACGCGCGGAGCAGGCAGCTGCCAAAGCGGCAGTGGAACGGCTGTTCCCGGAAGAATAAGAAAAACCATCGGCGGACCGCAGCAATGCGGCCCGCCGATTTTGCATAGATGCGCAGGATAAGGAAAATGTAACAAAAAATTAAAAAATAAATCACCTAAAACTGTTGAAATGGATGATAATTATGTTATAATTAGAAAAACATGATAAATACAAATGAGTTAAATCTATCCACAGCACAGAAATAAGACAGCAGCTTTCCAAGAAGGAAAATCAAGGACAGAAATGCAATGAATGGGAAATGAAAAAAGATAGATAGGAGGCAAAGCAAATGAAAAAAGTACTGACCATACTTCTTGCGATCCTTTTGAGTTTTGCGGTTGGCTGCACTCCGCAAGAGGAAGTCATTGACCCGCCTGCACAGGTGACAAGAACCGATCAGATTGTAGCAGACACAAAAGCAGACGAAGATCCCACCATTTCTTTGGGGGATGCGGAGATCGCGTGGCCGACTTATACCTCCGTGGAGGCAATGATCCAGGCAATACAGCCAAAAACCATGGAGTGGATGGGTAAGGTAGGCGAGCTTTCCACGATCTATGTACCTCCGCAAACATTGAGCGGACGCCAACTTTATCTGATTGAAGTGAGTCCATATTCGATACACTATTATTATATGCCGGGTGAAACTGCGGCTGGATTTTCCTATTCCGAAGGCATCCTTGTGACCAATCATCGGGAGCCGGAATTCAATCCAAATACATTTTTTGAGGATAACCATATGATTCCGGATGAAGACGGCTTTGTTTATGAAGCAGATCAGAACAAAATGACCTTCATTCAGGACGGCGGTATCATATCCATTCAGGTGCCGGATATTTTGAATGATTATGACACCCTCCGCAAGCTGTGTCAGGTGAAACGAATCGATATCACGGAAGATGCACTGGCAGAAGCTAATTGGGAGATGGCCGAAGTGGAGGAAACCGATACCGAGATCACGGAAGATGCACCGGCAATCGCCACTTGGGAGATGGAGCCAAGCGAAAGATCTCTCTGGTACCCCTCTGTGGAGGAACTGATACACAGTGGCCATTTTGAATCCCTTACTACGGTCTATACGCCACCGGAAGAAATTGAAGGATTTACTCTTTGGAATATTGAGCTATTTTCCTTTGGTATGACTTATTATTATAATCCCGGAGAAGTGCTTCTTGATCAGTTCGATTGGAACCGTGGAATCACCTACACGATTTTTCAGAACGGTGTGATTACATTTAAGTCCGTTTGCGAGACGAGTGAAGTTTTTCCGGATGAGGATGGCTTCGCCTACGATGCTAAAAGGAACAACATGCACTTTGAGGAGGCCGGTATCGCTGTTTCTATCCATGTGCCGGAGGAACCAAATGACTATGACACCCTCCGCAGCCTTTGCGAGCTGGAGAAGGTCACGGTTCCGTGAGCCTTTTCGCCTGACAATGCAAAAATGCCTGCATTCCGTTTTGGGGTGCAGGTTTTTTGTTTGCGGCAAAGGATGCGAAAAAAATCTTTGTATGGAATACTTTTTTTATTCCAAGGCTTGACGGGATGCCGCTCTATCCGTCATAATATATGCTGAAATACTACGGTGCGGATGCATCGGGATCAGGAGAGTAGCTTATGGCTTATTTATCCGATATTGAAATCGTTCAGTCCACGAAAATGGAACCCATCACCACCATCGCACAGCAAGCCGGGATCGACAGCGACTATCTGGAGCAGTACGGCTCCTGGAAGGCAAAGGTAGATCCCAAGATCCTGCAGGATTCCAAGCGGGGCGACGGCAAGCTGATCCTTGTCACCGCCATCAACCCCACCCCCGCGGGTGAGGGCAAGACCACCACCACCATCGGTCTGGCAGACGGCCTGCGCCGCATCGGCAAGAATGTCATGGTGGCCCTGCGTGAACCCTCCCTTGGCCCTGTGTTCGGCATCAAAGGCGGCGCTGCCGGCGGCGGCTATGCACAGGTGGTTCCCATGGAGGACATCAACCTGCACTTTACCGGCGACTTCCATGCCATCGGCGCTGCCAACAATCTGCTGGCCGCCATGCTGGATAACCATATCTATCAGGGCAATTCCCTGAACATCGACCCCCGAAAGATCACCTGGCGCCGCTGTGTGGATATGAATGACCGCCAGCTTCGCTTCGTGGTGGACGGTCTGGGCGGCAAGGTCAACGGCGTGCCCCGTGAGGATGGCTATGATATCACCGTAGCCTCCGAGATCATGGCAGTGCTGTGCCTGGCCTCCGATATCACCGACCTCAAGGAAAGACTTGCCCGCATCATTGTGGGTTACACTTATGACGACAAGCCTGTTACCGCAGGCGACCTGAAGGCTCAGGGCGCTATGGCTGCCCTGCTGCGGGATGCTCTGAAGCCCAATTTAGTGCAGACCTTGGAGCATACCCCCGCCTTCGTTCACGGCGGCCCCTTTGCCAACATCGCCCACGGCTGCAACTCCGTGACCGCCACCCGTGTGGCCCGCCGTCTGGCGGATTACTGCGTCACCGAGGCAGGCTTCGGCGCTGACCTTGGCGCGGAAAAGTTCCTCGACATCAAGTGCCGCATGGCAAACCTCAAGCCCGATTGCGTGGTGCTGGTGGCAACTGCCAGAGCACTGAAGTACAACGGCGGCGTGCCCAAGACCCAGACCGGCGAAGAGAATCTGCAAGCGCTGGAAAAGGGCCTGCCTAACCTCCTCAAGCATGTGGAGAATGTCACGAAGGTCTACCGTCTGCCCTGCGTGGTGGCAATTAACCGCTTCCCCCAGGATACCGAGGCAGAACTGGCCCTCATTCACGAAAAGTGCCGCGAACTGGGCGTCAATGTGGTACTGAGCGAAGTCTGGGCCAAGGGCGGCGAAGGCGGCATTGCCATGGCAGAGGAAGTGGTTCGTCTTTGCGAACTGCCCAACGACTTTACCTTTGCCTACGAGCTGGAAGACAGCATTGAAAATAAGATCGAAGCCATCGTCCGCAAGGTCTACGGCGGCGACGGCGTCAGCTTCACCGTGCAGGCCCAGAAGCAGATCCGTCAGCTCACGGAGCTTGGCTTCGACAAGCTGCCCATCTGCATGGCCAAGACCCAGTATTCCCTGTCCGACGATCCCACAAAGCTGGGCGCACCCACCGGCTTCACCGTCACTGTGCGCAATGTCAAGGTCAGTGCGGGCGCAGGCTTCCTTGTGGCCCTCACCGGCGAGATCATGACCATGCCCGGACTTCCCAAGTCTCCCGCAGCAGAGCGCATCGATGTGGACGAGACCGGCAAGATCTCCGGCCTGTTCTAAGGAGGAAATTATGATGGAACAAATGGACCGTTCCTGCCGCGAATTTGTGGCTGTACTGGCATCCTCTGCCCCCACCCCCGGCGGTGGCGGTGCGGCGGCTCTGGCCGGTGCGATTGGCACCGCTCTGGGCAACATGGTAGGTGCCCTGAGTGTTGGCAAGAAAAAATATGCCGCTGTGGAGCCGGAGCTTCGGGCCATGATGGCCCGCTGCGACGAGCTGCAGGCAGCACTTCTCCATCAGGTGAAGGCGGATGCGGATTGCTTCGCGCCTCTGGCTGCGGCCTATGCCATCCCCAAGGATGACCCCAAGCGCGCAGAGGTTCTGGAGCAGGCTACCCTAAATGCCTGTGGTGCGCCTTTAGAGATTATGCGCCTTTGTGCGGAAGCCATCGATGTGATCGAGGTGTTCGCGGAAAAAGGCTCCCGTCTTGCGGTGTCCGACGCTGGCTGCGGTGCGGTGCTGTGTAAGGCAGCGCTGCAGGCGGCAAGCCTGAATGTGTTTATCAATACCGGCGCCCTGCGTGACCGCGCAGCCGCCGAGGAACTGAATGAAAAAGCGAATGCGTATCTTGCTGCCTGCGAAAAGGCAGACGCGATCTTTGCCCAGGTACGCGCCGCACTGTGAGGTAAAACTATGGCTGAGATTTTATCCGGAAAACCCGTAGCAGCGGCCCTTTGTGAGGCCCTGCGGGAAGAAACTGAAAAAATGAAGGAAAACGGCCTCCTGCCCACCCTGTGCGTGGTGCGGCTGGGAGAAGACCCTTCCGACCTTGCCTATGAAAAGGGCATTATGAAGCGGGCAGGTACCGTAGGCGTACAGGTTGTGAACCGGGTGCTGCCGGTGGACACCGATGCCGACACTCTGGCAGCGGTGCTGAAAGAGCTGAGTGAGGACGACAGCATTCACGGCGTTCTGCTGTTCCGCCCCCTTCCCAAGGCCCTTCGTCCCTTTGAGACGAAGATCATCGCAGCCCTCGATCCCCGCAAGGATGTGGACGGCATGACCGACGGCTCTGCCGCCGGCGTCTTCCTGAGAAAGCCTTTGGGCTTTGCCCCCTGCACCCCCAGCGCCTGCATGGAGATCCTGCGGTATTATGACATTGATCCCGCCGGAAAGCACGCGGTGGTGGTGGGACGCAGTCCCGTGGTGGGCAGACCCCTTTCCATGCTGCTGCTTCATAAAAATGCCACCGTCACCGTCTGCCACACGAGAACCGCCGACCTTCCTGCCATGACGAAGCAGGCAGAGATCCTGGTGGCCGCCGCAGGCTGCGAGGGTATGCTTGGTGAAGAGCACATTGCACCCGGCGCTGTGGTGCTGGATGTGGGCGTCAACTGGAGCGAGACCCTTGGCCGCTATGTGGGCGATGTCCGCTTTGACGAGGCAGAGGCCGCTTCTGCCGTCACCCCCGTACCCGGCGGCGTAGGCGCTGTGACCACTGCGATTTTGCTTCGCAATGTGGTGCAGGCTGCAAAAAATCAACAGGAAAACATTTAAAAAAACACAAAAAATAGTCAAAATTTTACTTGCTTTTGTCAGCTCTCGGTGTTATAATACACGAGTCTGTGAAATCTGGTGGTCCTCTGTCGCAGCCGGTATCTGAGGGTACAGCGGCATTCCTTGCGATATGAACGCTAAATAATTTAGGAGGACAATATTATGGATCTGATGAAGGCTCTGACCAGCCAGTACATGAAGGAAGAACTGCCCGCAATGAATGTCGGTGACACCGTTCGCGTTCATGTAAAGATTAAGGAAGGCGCTCGTGAAAGAGTTCAGGTGTTCGAAGGCACCATCATCGCCCGCAAGCATGGCGGCATCGAAGAGAGCATCACTGTTCGCCGTCTGAGCTATGGCGTTGGCTGTGAAAAGGTATTCCCTGTTCACTCCCCGTCCATCGTCAAGGTTGAAACCGTCCGCCGTGGTAAGGTTCGCCGTGCGAAGCTGTACTATCTGCGTGACCGTCTTGGCAAGGCTGCCAAGGTCAAGGAAAGAGTTTAATTCTTTTCTGCATCCAAAGAGTAAAAAGAGGCAGCTATGCGCTGTCTCTTTTTATTTCATGCTTTTCAACAGGGGCTTTTTCGTGTATAATATTCTGAGAAGCTGCCGGAAAGGAGCAATTTTATGATGGAAGATAAGACAATCGACACACAGCAGCCGGAAAAGAAAGCGGAGCCGGTCAGTTTCTCCCAGATGGTCTATGAGCTGCTGCACGATATGATCTATATCATTGCGGTGGTCACGCTGATCTTTGTATTCGCGATGCGCATGGTCAGTGTGGACGGTCCTTCCATGACCCCCACACTGCTGAACGGTGACCGTCTGACCCTTTTGAGCAACACCCTCTATTCTGAACCCAAGGCGGGGGATGTGGTGGTGGCCAGTGTGCCCACCTATTCCGATGGCGAAGCCATCGTCAAGCGGGTGATCGCGGTGGAAGGGCAGGAAGTGGACATCCGCTACGATAACTATGGTGTGGGTACCGTCTATGTAGACGGCGAGGCACTGGAAGAACCCTATATTAACGAGGCCATGCAGCATCCCCTGTATGAGACCATCGCCTTCCCGACCACGGTGCCGGAGGGCTGCGTGTTTGTCATGGGTGACAACCGCAACCATTCTGCCGACAGCCGTTATCAGGACATTGGCATTTTTGATGAGAGATACATTATGGGCAAGGCTTTGATGATCGTCTGGCCCGGTCGGGAAGATGAGCATGATTCCCGTGATTTTGGACGACTTGGGGTGATCCACTGATGGGAGAAATGACGATTCAGTGGTATCCGGGCCACATGACCAAAACCCGGCGCATGATGGAGGCAGACCTCAAGTTGGTGGACGCTGTCTGCGAGCTGGTGGACGCCCGCATTCCCATGGCCAGCCGTAACCCGGACATTGATGCCATCTGCGGCAATAAGCCGAGGCTTATCATTCTCAACCGCATCGACATGGCAGACCCCCAGATGACCAAGGCATGGACGGACTATTTCCGCTCCAAGGGCATGGAAGTGGTCTGCACCGACTGCAAATCCCGCAAGGGGATCAACAGTTTTGTTCCCGCGGTGCGCCGTCTGCTGGCGGAAAAGCTGCAGCGCTATGCCGCCAAGGGACAGCTTGGAAGACCTCTCAAGCTGATGATCGTGGGCATCCCCAATGTGGGTAAATCCACCTTCATCAATCAGATCGCCGGACGCAAGGGCGCCAAGGCGGAGAACCGTCCCGGTGTCACCCGGGGCAAGCAGTGGGTCACCGTGGATCAGGGACTTTTGCTTTTGGATACTCCCGGTATCCTCTGGCCCAAGTTTGAAGATCCTCAGGTGGGCCTGAAGATCGCCTACACCGGCGCGGTGAAGGACGATGTATATGATATGGAAGAGCTGGCCTGCAGCCTGATGGAGCATCTGTGGAAGATCTACCCGGACGCTCTGCGGCAGCGCTATCAGATCGAGGCGTCGCCGGAGGCCAAGGGCTGGGAGCTTTTGGAACTTGCGGCGGCACGCCGTGGCTTTTTGCTGGCAAGAGGCGAGCTGAACACCGAGCGGATGGCCAGAGTGCTGCTGGAGGAATACCGCAGCACAAAGCTGGGCCGCTTCAGCTTAGAGCAGCCGCCGAAAGAAGGAGCGCACGATGACAGAGCAGATGATTGACCTTTGGGCCATTGAACGCGAATATGAGGAAACGGTGCTGATCTGCGGTGTGGACGAAGCAGGCCGTGGCCCTTTGGCAGGCCCTGTGTATGCCGCGGCGGTGATCCTGCCCCGGGGCCTTGTGATCGAGGGCCTGAACGATTCCAAGAAGCTCACGGAAAAGCGCAGAGAAGCCTTATTTGACGAGATCAAGGAAAAAGCCATCGCCTATGGCATCGGCTGCGCCGACGAAAAGGAAGTGGATGAGATCAACATTCTGCAGGCCACCTTCCTTGCCATGCGCCGGGCCATTGCCCAGCTTTCCACGCAGCCGGATCTGGCCCTCATCGACGGCAACCGGGACAGCGACTTCGGCGTTCCCTCCCGCACCGTCATCAAGGGCGACAGCTTGAGCGCCAACATTGCGGCGGCCTCTGTGCTTGCCAAGGTGACGAGGGATCGGGTGATGAAGGAATACGACGAGCAGTACCCCCTGTACGGCTTCGCCGTACATAAAGGCTACGGCACCAAGCGGCATTATGAGGCCCTGCGGGAGCATGGCCCCTGTCCCATCCACCGGATGACTTTCCTGAAGAAATTCTATGGCGAAGGCTAAGCTGTCCGGCCATTGGGGTGAGGCTGTGGCGGCGGAATATCTGCGCCGCAGGCGCTATCAGCTCCTTGCCTGCAATTATCACACCCGCTTCGGCGAGATCGACCTGATCGTAAAGAGCCTTCGATATATCGTGTTTGTGGAGGTCAAGACCCGGCAGGATGACCGCTTTGCACAGGCCAGAGAGTTTGTGACGGAGCGAAAGCAGGCCCGGGTGCGGACATCCGCCCAGATCTGGCTGGAAAATAATCCCACCCCTTTGCAGCCCCGCTTTGATGTGATCGAGGTCTATGCCCCGGAAGGGGAGGGAAAACCCCGGATCGTGCATCTTAAGGATGCCTTTTGACAGGGCAACGCACCAATCAACAAGCAATTTTTGGAGTTGTTTGAAATGGCACTGTATGCAATCGGCGATCTGCACCTTTCCTTCGGTGTGGATAAGCCTATGGATGTATTCGGCGGCGCATGGCATGGCTATGTGGATAAGCTGAAAGAAGGAATCGCGAAAATTCGCCCGGAGGACACCACCGTGATCCTTGGGGATGTGTGCTGGGGCCTTGACCTGAACCAGTCAAGAGAAGATTTTGCCTTTGTGGCAGCCATTCCCGGCAGAAAGATCATTCTCAAGGGCAATCATGACTACTGGTGGTCCACGGCGGCAAAATTCTACCGTTTCTGTGAAGAAAACGGCTGGGAGAATATGTACATCCTCAATAATAACTGCTACGAGTACGGCGGCTTTGCCCTGTGCGGTACCCGTGGCTGGTTCTATGAGGAGGACAAGCAGGGCACCCATGATGAGAAAGTCTTCCGTCGGGAGCTGATCCGTCTGGAAACCTCTCTGAAAGCAGCGGGAGACCTGCCCAAGCTGTGCTTTCTCCACTATCCCCCCAGATACCGGGGCTATACCTGCCCGGAGATCTTAGAGCTTCTCAAGCAGTATCGGGTGGGCGCCTGCTATTACGGGCATCTTCACAGCGAAAGCCATAAGCTTGCGGTGGAAGGGGCCATCGACGGTACCCATTTCCAGCTTGTGGCGGCAGATTATATCGGTTTTGAGCCGGTAAAAGTTCTGGAATAATTTTTTAGAAATATTTGTAAAAAAGGTGGAAATTCTGTCCATTATCTGATAGAATAGGACGGATTGATTTATCAAGTTAATTAACGGTCTTTTTTGATCGCACCATATGTAGGAGGAACAGATATGAAAATTCTCAACACCACCAAGGAAGGCTCCAAGGCTGTCGTAGAGCTGGAGCTCAGCAACGCCACCATCGAAGGCGGCAAGGCAGTTGCCTACAACAAGGCTAAGAAGGACATCATGCTGCCCGGCTTCCGCAGAGGCCGTGCCCCCAGAAAGATGGTCGAAGCCATGTACGGCGCAGATGTATTTCTGGAAGATGCGATCAACGAAGTATTCCCCAAGATTTTTGATTGTCTGACCGAAAGCGGCCTGAAGGTCGTTGGTATGCCCACCATCACCAAGATGGACAAGGCAGAAGAAGGCGCTCTGGTTCTGACTCTGGATGTTCCCACCTATCCCGAGGTCACTCTGGGCCAGTACAAGGGTCTGGAAGTTCCCAAGGCAGAAGCTGAAGTTTCCGAAGACGAGATCGACAAGGAGATCGACCGCATGGCGCAGGATGTCTCCCGCATGGAAAGCGTGGAGCGTGAAGCCCGCATGGGTGACACTGCCAACATCGACTTTGAAGGCTTCATGGACGGTATCGCCTTCGAAGGCGGCAAGGGCGAAGCTTTTGATCTCAAGCTGGGCGGCGGTCAGTTCATCCCCGGCTTTGAGGAGCAGGTCGTTGGCATGAACATCGGCGAAGAGCGTGACATCGATGTCACCTTCCCCGAAAACTATAAGGAAGACATGGCAGGCAAGCCCGCCGTATTCCACATCAAGCTCAATGCGGTCAAGGAAGAGATCCGCCCCGAGCTGGATGACGAATTCGTAAAGGACGTTTCCGAATTCGAGACCATGGACGAGCTGCGTGCCGACATCCGTGATCGCTTCACCAAGGAAAAGAGCGAATCCATCGCTTCCTCCTTCAAGTCCGCTGCTCTGGAAATGGCAGTATCCAACATGACCGCCGACATCCCCGACTGCATGGTGGATGAAGAGCTGGATTATCAGATGCGCCAGACCGCATATCAGCTGCAGATGAGCGGCATGACCATGGAACAGTACACCCAGATCTTCGGCGGCGAAGCTCAGATGCGCGCTGCCATGCGTCCCAATGCCCTGCGTCAGGTTCAGGTGCAGGTCATGCTGGCTAAGATCGCTGAAGTGGAAGCCATCGAAGTCACCGAAGAAGAGATCGAGGCTGAATACGAGCGCATGGCCGGTGTCTACGGTCTGGAAGTGGCCGAGATCAAGGAGCGCATGGGCGCAGAAGATGTCAAGACCGATGTTCTGGCCCGCAAGGCCGGCAACCTGATCGCCGACAGCGCAGTTGCAGTGGCTCCCAAGGCCGAAGAGGAAGCTGCCGCCGAATAATCGTACAAAAAGTACGGCTCTGCCGAAAAATACAGCAAAAGGAAGTCCGAAGGTCTTCCTTTTGTATGTTTTCAAGGAAATTGCGCCGCCGGTGTTGGTAGGGTGGCCGCAATGTTCAAAAGATGGAGACATTTTCCTCCTTAGTGCATAATTTCCTTCCATTTCGGTTAGAATATTATACCAACGAAAGGAGATTCCGTTATGAGTTTAGTACCCTATGTTGTTGAGCAGACCAGCCGCGGCGAGCGCAGCTATGATATTTTCTCCCGCCTGCTGAATGACCGTATTATTTTCCTCTCTGAGGATGTCAACGATGTCACCGCCTCTCTGGTGGTGGCCCAGATGCTCTATCTTGAGGCACAGGACCCGGATAAGGATATCCAGTTTTACATCAACAGCCCCGGCGGCAGTGTCACCGCGGGTCTTGCGATCTATGATACCATGCAGTATATCAAGTGCGATGTTTCCACCATCTGCATCGGTCTTGCCGCTTCCATGGGCGCATTCCTGCTGTCCAGCGGCACCAAGGGCAAGCGCATTGCTCTGCCCAACGCAGAGGTCATGATCCATCAGCCCTCCGGCGGTGCCCAGGGTCAGGCAACGGACATTGAGATCCATGCCGAGCACATCATCGCCATGAAGAAGCGCCTCACCCAGATCCTTGCGGACAACACCGGCAAGGACTTTGAGACGGTGCGCCGTGACTGCGAGCGTGACAATTTTATGACCGCCGAGCAGGCAAAGGAATACGGTCTGGTTGACAAGGTCATCTATCACAGATAAGACAGAAGGAGTGGACAGTTTTGGCAAAAAATGACGATCGCAGTGTGCGCTGCTCGTTTTGCGGAAAGCGTCCGGAGCAGGTGCGCCGCATTATGTCCGGCCCCAACAATGTTTATATCTGCAATGAGTGTGTGGAGCTTTGTACCACCCTTCTGCGGGAGGATATGTACGAGATGGAGCCTTCCGAGCTGACGCAGCCCGATAAGCTGCCCACGCCCAAGGAGATCAAGCAGTATATGGACGGTTATATCATCGGCCAGACCGAGGCGAAGATCGCCCTGGCTGTGGCGGTGTATAACCACTATAAGCGCATTTACTTCGGAGACGATTCCGATGTGGAGCTGCAGAAGAGCAACATCCTGCTCATCGGCCCCACCGGCTCCGGTAAGACCCTCTTTGCCCAGACTCTGGCAAAGATCCTCGATGTGCCCTTTGCCATTGCTGACGCCACCACCCTGACGGAAGCCGGCTATGTGGGCGAGGATGTAGAGAATATCCTCCTGCGTCTGCTGCAGGCAGCGGACTTTGATGTGGAGCTGGCAGAGCGGGGCATCATCTACATCGATGAGATGGATAAGATCGCCCGCAAGAGCGAGAACACCTCCATCACCCGTGATGTTTCCGGCGAAGGTGTGCAGCAGGCCCTGCTGAAGATTCTGGAAGGCACCGTTGCCAATGTGCCTCCCCAGGGCGGACGAAAGCATCCCCAGCAGGAGTTCATCCAGATCGATACCTCCAGGATCCTCTTCATCTGCGGCGGCGCCTTTGACGGCCTTGATAAGATCATTGAGGCCAGAACCGACCGCAGCGCCATCGGTTTTGGCAGCGAGATTGAGAGCAAGCGGGAGCGGGATGTGGGTAAGCTGTTCCGTCAGGTGCAGCCCCATGACCTTCTGAAGTTCGGCATCATTCCCGAACTGGTGGGCCGTCTGCCGGTGATCACCAGCCTCGAAAGCCTCAAGAAGGAAGACCTGGTGCGCATCCTCACCGAACCCAAGAATGCCCTTTGCAAGCAGTATAAGAAAATGCTGGAATATGACAATGTGGAGCTGGAGTTTGAGCCTGCGGCTCTGGAAGCCGTGGCGCAGAAGGCCATCGACCGCCAGATCGGCGCCAGAGGTCTTCGTGCGGTGCTGGAATCTCTGATGATCCCTGTCATGTATGAGATCCCCTCCGATCCCACCATCCGCCGTGTGACTATGACGGAAAGCAGTGTGCTGGACGGCAAGACACCCTGCATCGAAAGATCCGAAACGCCCCGGGCGCTGAATGCCCCCGGCGCATAAAATGCGGCAACATCGCAGAAAATAAGCATACCATACATGGGAGAAATCCTGTGATTATCAACAAAAGGGCGGGACATCCCGCCCTTTTGTTGCCATGTTCCGCCACTTGCAGTGGTGGACATTTTATGATATGCTATTACAAAACTTTTTGAAAGGAGAGCGCCCATGAATGAAATGTTTGTTTCCGAACGGCTGCCGGTTCTTCCCCTTCGCGGCCTGACGGTATTTCCCCATATGATGATGCACTTTGATGTGGGCCGGGAGAAGTCCGTGGCTGCGGTGCATAAGGCCATGAGCATGGATCAGCGGATGTTCCTGGTGACCCAGCGGGATATTCTTGTGGATGATCCCGGAAAACGGGACCTGTACGACATGGGCACCATCGTCCGTATCAAGCAGATCCTCAAAATGCCCGGGGATACCATGCGTATCTTGGTGGAGGGCATTGAGCGTGCAGAGCTTCAGGAGCTGGAAGCGGGAGAGCAGTGCCTCTTTGGCCGTGTGCAGACCGTGATGGAGCCTGAAGTAAACGGCATGGAAAACCGCATCGAGGCTCTGCGCCGTCAGAGCTTCCAGCTTTATGATGAGCTTTTGATGCTGACCCAGAAGCCCCCGCAGGAGAATCTGATCGCCCTGTTCACCAGCGGCGATCCCGGTGCTTTGGCTGACCACATCGGTCAGAATGCCACCTTTGGCTATGCCGAGAAAATGAAGGTACTCAAGACCCTGCATCCAGTGAAGCGGCTGGAGATCGCCAACCGTCTGCTGGCCCATGAGCTGCAGATTCTTCGCATCGAGGACGATCTGAATGAGAAGGTGCAGGATGCCATCAATAAGGGTCAGCGGGACTATTATCTGCGGGAGCAGATGAAGGTCATCCGCAGCGAGCTGGGGGATGACGAGGAAGAGGAATTCGCCGCCTATGAGCGGAAGATCCGCGCCCTCAAACTGCCGCAGGAATCCGAGGAAAAACTCCTGAAGGAAGTAGGGAGGCTGGAAAAGCAGCCCTCCGGCTCTTCCGAGGCGGCACTGATCCGCAATTATCTCGATACCTGTCTGGAGCTGCCCTGGAACAAGACCACGAAGGAAACCGTAGATATTGAAAAGGCCAGAAAGATCTTGGATGCCGACCACTTTGGCCTTGAAAAGGTGAAGGAACGCATTCTGGAATTTTTGGCAGTCAAGAAGCTGAAGCCGGATTATGCCGGGCAGATCATCTGCTTGGTTGGTCCTCCGGGTGTGGGCAAAACCTCCGTGGCCTTCTCCATTGCCCGCTGCCTGAACCGTAAGCTCAGCCGCATCGCCCTGGGCGGTGTGCATGATGAAGCGGATATCCGCGGCCACCGCAAGACCTATATCGGCGCCATGCCCGGCCGCATCATGGCAGGTATCCAGCAGGCAGGCACGAAAAACCCATTGCTTTTGCTGGACGAGATCGATAAAATGGGCGCCGACTACCGTGGTGACCCCTCCGCTGCCCTTTTGGAAGTGCTGGACGCGGAGCAGAATGCCACCTTCCGGGATCATTATCTGGAACTGCCCTTCGATCTTTCCCAGTGTATGTTCATCACCACGGCCAATACCTTGGATACCATTCCCAGAGCCCTGCTTGACCGCATGGAGGTCATCGAGCTTGGCTCCTATACGGATGAAGAAAAGCTGATGATCGCAAAGCAGCATCTGCTGCCCAAGCAGCTCAAGCGCCACGGTGTGAAGCGCACCCAGCTTCGCATGACGGATGAGGCCATCCGTGAGGCCATCGTGTGCTACACCCGGGAATCCGGCGTGAGAAATTTGGAGCGGGAACTGGGTAAGGTCTGCCGCAAGGCTGCCATGCAGTTAGCGGGGGAGGAAGCGCCCAAGCGCCTGAGTGTTTCCGGAAAGAACATCGAAGAATTCTTAGGCCCGAGAAAATTCCTGCCAGATAAGCTGCCCAGCTGTGACAGCATCGGTCTGGTGACGGGTCTGGCGTGGACCTCCGTGGGCGGAGAGACCCTTGAGGTAGAGGTCAATGTGATGGAAGGCAGCGGCAAGCTGGAGCTCACCGGCAACCTTGGCGATGTGATGAAGGAATCCGCACAGGCTGCCATGAGCTATATCCGCTCCAGAGCGGAGCAGCTTCACATTGCCCCCGACTTCTATAAGACCAAGGACATCCATGTGCATTTCCCGGAAGGAGCTGTGCCGAAGGATGGTCCCTCTGCCGGCATCACCGTTTGTACCGCCATGGTGTCTGCGCTGACGGGTCTTCCTGTACGGCGGGACATTGCCATGACCGGCGAAATTTCCATTCGCGGTCGGGTGCTGCCCATCGGCGGTCTGCGGGAGAAGACCATGGCGGCCCTGCGCCACGGCATTCACACCGTCATCATTCCCAGGGACAATGAGAAGGATCTGGAAGAGATCGACCAGACGGTACGAAGAGCGCTGAACTTTATCCCGGTGGATCATGTGGACAGCGTCCTGCAGGCGGCACTGGAGCTGCGGCTGAATGACGCCAAGGAAGTGGCCTCCGGCAATACGGATTGCCTTTCCATTGCCATCAAGGAGGCGCCCAAGAAGCCCCAGCGCGGCATCAGACAGTGAGGTGGACCATGAATCTTCACAATGTACAGTTTATTCTATCGGCGGCAAGACCTGCCGATTTCAAGCGGGACGGTCTGCCCCAGATCGTGTTTTCCGGCAAGTCCAATGTGGGCAAAAGCTCGGTGATCAACCGGATCCTGCAGCGGAAAAATTTTGCCCGCGTGGGAGAATCCCCGGGAAAGACCGTCCACATCAACTATTTTCTCATCGATGAGAAGGCCTACCTCGTGGACCTTCCGGGCTACGGCTATGCCAAGGTGCCCAAGAGTGAAAAAGAGCGCTGGGCCAAGCTGATGGAGCGCTATTTTGCTGAGGATGGCCTCATTACCCTTGGTATTATGATCGTGGATGCCCGCCACAAGCCCACGGAGAACGATGTCATCATGGCCAACTGGTTCAAGGCCTCCGGCTGCCGCTTCCTTGTGGTGGCGAATAAGCTGGACAAGCTCAAGAAAAGCGAGATCGAACCGAACATGGCCCTGATCCGTCAGACCCTTGCCCTTCCGGAGGAAGTTTTAGTGCTTCCCTTCTCCGCAGAAAAGGGCGAAGGCCGGGAGCGGCTGGTGGCAGAGATCCTGGCTGCCTGCGAATAATATGGAAAATGGGGTGTCTCAAAATGAAGTTGTGTGAAAGAAAAGAGCGCACTCCTGGCAGGGATAGTGTGAAAGGGGCGGTCTTGGAGCCCCTTTCGCGTTCAATCAGAAAACATTATGACGGAAGCAAACCTGCTTCCGTCATAATGTAAAGGCGCCGGTGCATTTGCAACGGCGCCTTTTTGCGCCAAAATTGGGATAAGCGCAGGAGTTTATGGTTTTTTCCTTGTCAAGTTGGAAAGAATTTGGTATAATATCTTAATCTAAGATGGAGGAGGTGTCCCATGAGCTTTACGCAATGGCTGCAGCAGCTTGATTTTACCAATGTGCTGTATCTTGGCATCTCTGCCCTTGCGGCGCTGGTATGCATCTGCTTCCATGAAAGCGCCCATGGTCTGGTCGCGCTCTGGATGGGTGACCCCACCGCAAAGCGCATGGGCCGCATCACCCTCAATCCCCTTCGTCATGTGGACATCATCGGTCTTATCATGCTGGCGGTGGCCCATGTGGGCTGGGCAAAGCCTGTGCCTGTGGACGCACGGAATTTCCGCAATCCCAAGGCGGGCATGGTCATCACCTCTCTGGCAGGCCCTGCATCCAACTTCCTGCTGGCCTTTGTCATGGGCTTTTTCAGCGCCGTGACAGAGCTTGCTTATATGGTCACAGGCAGTGATGTGCTTTACTATCTTTTTATGTTTTTCTACTATACCACCGTCATCTCCTGCGGTCTGGCGGTGTTCAATCTGATCCCCATTTCGCCGCTGGATGGCTCGAAGGTGCTGTTTGCCTTCCTGCCCCGAAACCTCTATTTTAAGCTGATGCGCTATGAGCGCTACGGCATGATTTTACTGATCGTGCTGGTGTGGCTTGGCGCGATGGACGGTGTGCTTACCATTGCCATTGATGCGGTGAGTAATTTTGTGCTGCAGCTCGTCTGGCCTGTTGCTGTGGCACTTGTGGGATTATTTGTTTAGGAGCAGAAGCAACGGATGAACGAACCTCGTTATCACCTCAGCGGTGTGATCCATACAAAGGAAGAGCTTTTGGAGGATTTTGAAGGCCCTCTGGATGTGATCTTGCTGTTGCTGGGTAAGAATAAAATAGAGATCTCTGATATTTCCATCACCTCTATTTTGGAGCAGTATCTTGCCTATCTCGATGAGATGCAAAGAATGGATATGGAGATCGCCTCAGAGTTTATCATCATGGCAAGCCACCTGATGCAGATCAAGACCAAAATGCTTCTGAGCTACTCAGAGCGCTCTCAGGCAGAGTCCGAAATGGCAGAACTGGTGGAATCCCTTAAAATGCGTCAGCGGGCAGGGGAGAAGGAAAAGCTGCGGGGCGCCATGCAGGAGCTGGAGCAGCGAAACGAGATCGGCACATGCCTCTTTGTGAAGCTGCCGGAGCCTTTTGTGCCGGACGGCACCTATCGCTATCAGCACAGCCCCCAGGACCTCATCCGTGCCATCCAGACCATGTCGGAGCGCACAGAGCGGCGGATGCCGCCGCCGGTTTCCGCCTTTGTTGGCGTGGTGGGACGAGCACCCTACTCCGTCTCCAAAAAGGCGGCGCAATTGTTGCGAAGATTGGTGGTGGAAGGCTGCACCCGATTGAAGGCGCTGTTTTCCGGCTGTGCCAGCCGCAGCGAGGTGGTGGCTACCTTCCTTGCGGTGCTGGATCTGTGCCGTTCCCGCTGTCTGCGCCTTGTGGACACGGAGCCGGAGATGACGGTGCAGTTTGAAAAGCTGCCGGAGGAAGATAATCGATCGGAATTTGATGAAATGTAGGCAAAGGAGTGCCAGAATGGAATTATCCGAACTGCAGCGGGCCATAGAAGCCATCCTGTTTGCCGCCGGGGAACCGGTGAGCATCCAGCGGATGGCCATCGCCACTGCCTCAGACTACAAAGATGTGGAAAATGCCGCCAAGGCATTGACCGATGAATATGCCTTTTCCCGCCGTGGCATCCGTCTGGTTCGTCTGGAGGACAGCTATCAGATGTGTTCCAGCCCGGAGCAGGCCCAATATGTGACAACGGCGCTGGAGACCCGCAAACCCCCGAAGCTGTCCGCCTCTCAGCTGGAGGCGCTGACGGTGATCGCCTATTATCAGCCCACCACCAAAGCCTTTGTGGAGCAGATCCGTGGGGTGGACAGCAGCTACTGCGTGGGTGCGCTTCTGAATAAGAAGCTCATCGAGGAATGCGGACGGCTCAATGTGCCGGGTAGACCCTTCCTTTACCGCACCACCCCGGACTTCCTGCGCACCTTTGGACTTCGTTCTTTGGAAGAACTGCCGGAGATCGACCGTGCCCAGATGGAGAGCCTTGGGGAGCCTCAGGCAGCGGAACAGCAGGAGATGCAGCTATGAAAGCCCTTCTGATCATTCTTGGTATGCTGCTGCTTCTGGGATTTCTTCCTGTGGGAGCCTATGTCCGCTATGACCGGCTTGGCCCCTTGTGCGAGCTGATCCTCGGACCGGTGCGGCTGCGGCTGCTGCCGAAAAAGAAAAAGGACAAAAAACCAAAAGAAAAGGCGAAAAAACCCAAGGAGAAGAAAGAACGGCCCAAACAACCCATCGGTGGTCTGATCCGTGACTTCTATCCCTTTGTGAAGCTGGGATTTGAACTGCTGGGCTGCTTTTTCCGAAAGCTGCGGGTCAATGTGCTGACCCTTCATGTAGGCTTCGGCGGGGCAGGTGATCCGGCAGCGGCTGCCATCAACTATGGCAGGGCATGGGCGGCCATCGGCGCTCTGATGCCCCAGCTTCGACGCTTCCTTCGCATCAAGAAGGAGAATGTCTCCGCGTCCTGTGATTTCACCAGCGGTGAAATGACCATATTTGCGGAATTGAAAGCAACTTTTTTCCTTGGCGATCTGGTCGCCATGGCAATTCGATACGGCCTGCGGGCATTAAAACTGCTGCTGGCTATGAAAAAGCGTAAATCTCAAGAAAAATCTTCAGATAAGGCGGTGCAAAGTTATGAACCATCCTCTTCCTGACATGATGAGCGGAACTATGAGCAAGATCCGGGAAATGATCGGGGCCAACGCCATTGTGGGCGATCCCATCACCACCCCGGAGGGCGTGACCATCATTCCCGTATCCAAGGTGAGCTTCGGCTTTGCCGGCGGCGGCAGTGATTTTATGCCCAAGTCCGGCCCTGCAGCGGATGTGCCCTTTGGTGGCGGTACCGGCGCGGGTGTCAACATCACTCCCATTGCGTTTTTGGTGTGCAAGGGGGAAAGTGTGCGCCTGATGCCCATCGCGGCCCCGGCCAGCAGTACCCTCGATCGCCTTGTGGAGCAGGCACCGGAGCTGATCGACAAGGTCATGGCCATCATTGACGACAAAAAGAAGGCTGCCCAGGAAAAGAAAGCAGCCGAAGAGGAAGCTTTAACGGCTGAATAATTATGGTATCACCGCAAAGACTAACCGCGGTGATGAATTTGAGAAGAATATTTCGTTTGGCGGCGGCAAGCCTTGCTGCAGCCTTGATTCTGTGCGGGCAAGCTGCGGCTTTGTCCGCGAAGCACGCCGTTGTCATGGACGCGGCAACGGGGAAGATACTGTATGAGCAGGCGGCGAATGAGCGTTGCCTGATCGCCAGTACCACAAAAATTATGACCGGACTTCTCGTCTGCGAGGAGTGCGACTTGAGCAGGGAGATCTCTGTCCCGCCGGAGGCGGCGGGGATCGAAGGCTCCAGTGTCTACCTCAAGGCGGGAGAACGAGTCCTTATGGAGGACTTGCTCTATGGCATGATGCTCCAATCCGGCAATGACGCGGCGGCGAGCCTTGCCATTGCCCACAGCGGCAGCATCGAGGCCTTTGCCCAACGGATGAATGAGCGGGCGCAGGAGCTTGGTCTGCAGGACACCCGCTTTGCCAATCCCCATGGCCTTGATGCGGAGGAAAACTATTCCACGGCCCGGGATCTTGCCCGCCTGGCGGCAGCCGCTATGGAGAATGACACCTTCGCCCGGGTGGTATCCACCCGGCAGCATCGCTTTGGCGAGCGGGTGGTGACCAACCACAATAAGCTCCTCTGGCGCTATGAGGGAGCGGAGGGGGTCAAGACCGGCTTTACCAAGAAAGCGGGGCGCATTTTAGTATCCAGTGCCACGCGGCAGGGAAGACGGCTCATCTGCGTGACCATCAATGCCCCGGATGACTGGAACGATCATGCTTCCTTGCTGGATGAAGGGTTTTCCCAATTTGAATCCCGTATTTTGTGCCGAAAAGGGCAGGCTTTTGGGGCATTTACCGATTTAAGCGGAAATGTTTCCTGCCCTGCCGTGGCAGCGCAGGATCTGGTAGCTCTGCTGCTTCCGGGAGAGCGGGTGGACGCGGTGCGGGTGTACTGCGGCAGCGGAGAAGGGTATGCTGAGTTTTTCACAGATGGACGATCGATCGCCGTATGCCCCCTCACGGGTGCTGAGATAGGAGAGAGCAATGGAAGAACGCATCCAGAAGATCATAGCCTCCCGGGGGCTGATGTCCCGCAGGAAGGCGGAGGAGCTGATCCGTGACGGACAGGTACGGGTCAACGGCAATACGGCCCAATTAGGCGAGAGCGCGGACCCGAATGAGGATATCATTGAGATCGATGGCAAGCGTCTGGCAAGGCCGCCGGAGCATTTATATCTCATGCTCCATAAGCCCCGTGGCTATGTCACCACCATGTCCGATGAAAAGGGCAGAAGCACCGCATTTGAACTGGTGCAGGACTGCGGCCAGCGGGTCTATCCCGTAGGACGGCTGGACCTCAATTCCGAGGGACTTCTGCTGTTCACCAATGACGGCGAATTCGCCAACCGGCTGATGCATCCCCGGCATGAGGTGAACAAGACCTATCTTGCCTGGGTAAACCATTTTTCCCCGGAGAAGCTGCAGCAGCTTTCTCAGATGGAATCCTTGGAGGGAGAGCGCATTGTCCGACCGCAGGTAAGGTTGGTGAACGCAAAGGGAGAGACTGCCCTTTTAGAGCTCGTCATACATGAGGGCAAGAACCGTCAAGTGCGCCGTATGTGCCGGCAGGCAGAACTCACTGTCACCCGCCTCAAGCGTATTGGAGAAGGCTGCGTCCGTCTGGGAGATCTGCCTCTGGGCAAGTGGCGGCCCCTCACACCGGAGGAGATCGAGGGTCTTATGGGACTGTAATTCCTGAATACAGATAAAAAATGCAAGAACCAATATTGGGTCTTGCATTTTTTGGCGTTTGCCGTTAATATAGACTCTGTAGATTTTTGTGTCCGGTTTAGCGCAGGCAGATCGAAAAAAAGTAAAAACGGGGAGGAACGCCATGAATTCCGATATCCTCACAATAATACAAACCAATATGTCAAGCTTCTCCAAGGGGCAGAAGCTCATTGCAAAATACATTTTAGAGTTTTATGACAAGGCTGCGTTTATGACCGCCAGCCGTCTGGGCAAGACGGTGGGCGTTTCCGAGTCCACGGTGGTTCGCTTTGCGGTGGAACTGGGCTATGTGGGTTATCCCTCCATGCAGAAGGCCCTGCAGGCCATGATTTTGAACCGATTGACCTCCGTTCAGCGCATTGAGGTCACCAACGACCGCATCGGCGATCAGGATGTGGTGTCCATGGTGCTGCAGGCGGACATCGACAAGATCCGCATGACCAATGAAGCGCTGGATCGTGCTGCCTTTGATGCTGCGGTGGAAGCCATCACCAAGGCGGAGAACATCTACATCTTAGGCGTGCGTTCTTCCGCCTCTCTGGCGAATTTCCTTGGCTTCTATCTGAATTATATGTTTGACAATGTCCGGCTGGTGACGAAATCCGGTACCGGCAGTGTGTTTGAGCAGATCGTGCGGGTTGGTCCCCGGGATGTGGTGATCGGCATTTCCTTCCCCCGCTATTCCTCCAGCACCATCAAGGGTATCCAGTTCTGCCGTGATATGGGCGCCACCGTCATTGGCCTGACGGATGCCAAGGATTCTCCGGTAGGCCAGTGCTCACACCATGTACTGGTGGCAAAGAGCGACATGGTTTCTCTGGTGGACTCTCTGGTGGCGCCCCTGAGCATGATCAATGCTTTGGTGGTGGCGACGGCCCAGCGCAGGGAAAAGGAACTGGCCAACACCCTCAATAAGCTGGAGCGCATCTGGGACGAATATGAGGTCTATGAAAAGGTGACCAACTGATATGGCAAGTGCAAATGTAATCGTCGTAGGCGGAGGTGCGGCAGGTATGTTTGCCGCAATTACGGCGGCAAAGTCCGGCTGCCGTGTGCGCCTTTTGGAAAAGAATGATAAATTAGGCAAAAAACTGGGCATCACAGGTAAAGGCCGCTGCAATGTGACCAACGATTGCACGGCAGAAGAGGTACTGCGCCAGATTCCCCGCAATCCCAAGTTCCTGTTCTCCGCTATGCGGAGCTTCCCGCCGGAGAAGATCATGGAGTTTTTTAGATCCAATGGCTGCCCTCTGAAAACGGAGCGGGGCCAGCGGGTGTTCCCGGAATCGGATCAGGCACAGAGCGTCATCCAGACTCTGAAGACCGCCATGCGCCGCGCAGGCGTGAAGGTGGAGCAGGCAGAGGTGACAGATCTGCTGATCCGGGACGGTGTGTGCTGCGGTGTCATCACCGGCACGAAGGAGAAAAAGGCGGATGCTGTCATCTTAGCCACCGGCGGCTGCAGCTATCCTCTCACCGGTTCCACCGGCGATGGCTACCGTATGGCGGCAAGTGTCGGCCATACCATCATTGAGCCGCGGGGAAGTCTCGTTCCTCTGGAGGAGGATGGCAAATGGTGCGCCATGGCCCAGGGCCTGTCCCTTCGCAATGTGCAGCTGAGGCTTTTAGGGCCGAAGAGCAAGCTGGTCTACAGCGATTTCGGCGAAATGCTCTTCACCCACTTTGGACTTTCCGGTCCGCTGGTGCTGTCTGCCTCCGCCCACATGAAGCAGGGCGAGCGCTATCGCGCCCTGATCGACCTCAAGCCCGCGCTGGATGAGGCGGCACTGGATGCCAGAATGCTGCGGGATTTTGAAAAGTATAAAAACCGCAATTTTGAAAATGCCCTTTGCGATCTCTACCCCGCCAAGCTGATCCCCCTGATGATCACAAGGAGCGGCATTCCCCCTGCACAGAAGGTCAACTCCATCACCAAGGCCCAGCGCCGCAAGCTTTGCGAGCTGACCAAGAATCTGGAGATTTATATCAAAGGCACCCGCCCCGTGGAAGAGGCAATCATCACCGCAGGCGGTATCCGCACGGCGGAGATCGACCCCGCTACCATGGAGTCCAAGTGCGCTCCCGGCCTGTATCTGGCGGGCGAGATCATCGATTGCGATGCTTATACCGGAGGTTTTAACCTCCAGATCGCCTGGGCCACCGGCTTTGCCGCGGGTCGGGGCGCTGCAAAAAAACTGGGAAAGGAAAAACCTTTATGAAATACCGTTCTATCGCCCTTGACGGCCCCGCAGGTGCGGGCAAATCCACCATGGCCCGCAGATTAGCGGAGGAACTGGGCTTTGTCTATGTAGACACCGGCGCCATTTACCGTACCGTGGGCTACCATATGGACCTCATGGGCATCGGCCCCAAGGACATCGACGGCATCACCCGCCTGATCGATGATGTGAATCTGCAGATCACTTACGATGAGCAGGGTGTACAGCACATGATCCTCAACGGAACGGATGTCTCCGGAGAGATCCGTACCCCGGAAATGAGCATGATCGCCTCCACCATCTCCGCCCATAAGATCGTCCGGGACTTCCTTCTGGATACCCAGCGGGACATTGCCCGCAGCTATAATACCGTCATGGACGGCCGGGACATTGGCACTGTGGTGCTGCCCCATGCAGATGTGAAGATCTATCTCACCGCAACGCCTGAGGTGCGGGCAAAGCGCCGCTGCGATCAGCTTGCCGAGGCAGGCAAAAAGGTGGATGAGAAGAAGATCCTGCAGGAGATCCTGAAGCGGGACGAGCAGGATATGAACCGACCCGTTGCCCCCTTGCGTCAGGCAAAGGATGCGGTGCTGGTGGACTCTTCCAACCAGACCCCGGATGAGACACTATCTGAAATTCTGTCCATCATCCGGGCAAAGCTTGGGTAACGGCCATGGAGATCCGACTTGCGAAAACCGCAGGCTTCTGCTTCGGCGTTAACCGTGCGGTGGAGCTGGTGGAGCAGGCGGCGAGGGAAGGGAAGTCCGTCGTCACCCTTGGCCCCATCATCCATAACCGCCATGCGGTGGCGCATTTTGCGGAGCTTGGCATTCGGGCCATTGGCAGCTTGGATGAGCTGCTGCCGGAGCATAAGGCTGTCATCATCCGCAGCCACGGGGTTTCCCGGGAGGTGTATGAGGCGCTGGAACAGCGGGGCGTTGAGATCATCGATGCCACCTGTCCCTTCGTCAAGCGCATCCACCATATCGTCAGCAAAGCCCAGGAAGAAGGCCGCCAGGTCATCATCATCGGCTCCCGTTCCCATCCCGAGGTGGAGGCCATCGCCGGCTGGTGCAGGGACGCACTGGTGTTTGAAACGGCCCAGGAGCTGCTCTCATGGCTGGAAAGTGATGGGAAAAACAGGGGATTGCCCATTTCTTTGGTGATGCAGACCACCTCTACAAAAAAAAATTGGAAAACTTGCTCGGAAATCATAAAAAAAATATGTACAAATTACATTTTATTTGATACAATATGCGAAGCGACAGAAAAACGGCAGGAAGAAGCATCCCGGTTGGCCCAAGAGTGCGACACAATGATCGTCGTGGGCGACGCGAAAAGCGCCAATACCGGACGGCTCGCCATGATATGCCGTCAATATTGCGGACAGGTCCTGATGGTAGATAATGCATCAGAATTAAAGCAGGACGATTTTACCGCATCCGCTAACATTGGCATCACGGCCGGAGCATCGACTCCCGCGTGGATAATAAAGGAGGTCAACAAGACTATGAGCGAAATGATGAACGTTGAGACTGTGGCAGAGGAAAGCTTTGCAATGCTTTTGGAGCAGTCCATCAAAACTTTAAATACGGGAGACAAGGTCCTTGGCACTGTTGTTGCGATCGGTTCCACTGAAGTCCAGGTCGATCTGGGCACCAAGCATGCCGGCTATATCCCGGCTGACGAAGTAAGCACCGACCCCTTCGTAAAGCCCGAAGAAATTCTGAAGATCGGCGACGAGATCGAAGTATTCGTGGTTCGCGTCAATGACGCAGAGGGTACTGTGCAGCTTTCCAAGAAGAAGCTCGACGGCCTGAAGGTTTGGGACGAGATCGAAGCTGCTTGCGAAGCTAAAGATGTAGTGGAAGGCATCATCACCGAAGAAAACAAGGGCGGCGTCGTTGCCAGCGTGAAGGGCATCCGTGTGTTCATCCCGGCCTCCCAGTCCGGCATCGCCAAGGGCGGCGAACTGTCTGCTCTCAAGGGCCAGACCGTTAAGATGAAGATCACCGAAGTAAACCGTGCACGCCGCAGAGTTGTCGGCTCCATCCGTGCGGTCAATGCTGAGGCTCGCCGTGCGGCCATCGAGAAGGTATGGTCCGAGATCGAGGTTGGCAAGAAGTATCAGGGCGTTGTCAAGTCCCTGACTTCCTATGGCGCATTCGTAGACATCGGCGGCGTGGACGGCATGGTCCATGTTTCCGAACTGTCCTGGAACCGCATTAAGAACCCCGCAGAGGTTGTCAAGGTTGGCGACGAAATCGAAGTCTTTGTTATCAGCTTCGATCCCGAAAAGAGAAAGATCTCTCTGGGCTACAAGACCGCTGAGATGAACCCCTGGAACCAGTTCATGAGCAAGTTCGCCATTGGCGATGTTGCTCCTGTCAAGGTTGTCAAGCTGATGACCTTCGGCGCCTTCGCTGAGATCCTTCCCGGCGTGGACGGCCTGATCCACATCTCCCAGATCGCTGATCGCCGCATCGGCAAGCCCGAAGACGTACTGGCTGAAGGTCAGGAAGTCGAAGCCAAGATTATCGACGTGGACGCAGAAAACAAGCGCATCTCCCTGTCCATCCGTGCCCTGCTGAGTGCGGAAGAAGAGACCGTGGAAGAGGCTGTGGAAGAGTAATTCCTCTCTACTTAACTTAACAAACAGCGGGACTGCCGGATGGCAGTCCCGTTTTGCGTGATAAAAAATCGGTGCCGGAGGTTTCTCCGGCACCATATGTATTTTGAGATTACTTGAGGAAGCTGAGCTTGCCCACAATGGGAGCATCAATGGCCTTGCCGGAGCAGGCGCGGAAGAAGCAGATGATGCGCACAAAGAACAGGATCACGGCGCACACACCGGCTGCGACGGGGACGAGGATGGTAATGGCCAGCACCACAGCGATGATGGACAGGAGAATATTGCAAACCTCGATCTTCAGTGCCTGACGGATATGGAACATGGTGAACTTGGAATCACGGGTGGCCAGCAGGGCGATGATGATGCCGATGAAACTCATGAGATAAGGCAAAATGGCGAACACCTTGTTGTCAGAGATGTCCTGTGCGTCAAATTCCGCGGTATGGTCGGAAGGATCGACATATTTGGGAGCTTCCGGGTACACATAGGGCTGCTGGGGGACAGTGGCGTTGGGGATGAACTGGGTACCGCAGCTGGTGCAGAACGCGGCCGCATCATCCAGCTGGGTGTTGCATCTGGGACAAAGCTTCATAAGAAATTCCTCCTGTTTTTTCTATGATATAGGCCCGATCATGGGCAGGAATACGGTTTTTGAGAAAATGGGGCGAACTTATTTGCCCAGTTCCTCCTGACGGTAGGCAAGATAGTCGTCATAGCTGCACAGACGATCGCAGATGCTGCCGTCGGGCAGGAATTCGATGATACGGTCGGCGGTGGACTGGAGCATTTCGTGGTCATGGCTGGCAAGGAACACATTGCCGGGGAAGGCGCAGATGCCCTTGTTCACCGCCTGAATGGATTCCATGTCCAGATGGTTGGTGGGCTGGTCCAGCAGGATGCAGTTGGCTCCCGAGAGCATCATCCGGGAGAGCATACAGCGCACCTTCTCACCACCGGAGAGCACCTTGACAGATTTGAACACATCCTCACCGGAGAACAGCATTCTGCCCAGGAAGCCACGCAGGTACACATCGTCCTTTTTCACGGAGAACTGGCGCATCCAATCCACCAAAGATTCGTCCCGGTCTTCAAAGTATTCCGTGTTGTCCTTGGGGAAGTAGCTCTGGGAGGTGGAAACGCCCCATTTGATGCTGCCTTCATCCGGCTCAAGCTCGCCCATGAGGATCTTGAACATGGTGGTCTGGGCCAGTTCGTTCTCACCTACAAAGGCGATCTTCTCATTGCGGTTTGCGATAAAGCTGACCTTGTCCAGCAGCTTGACACCGTCGATGGTCTTGGAAACTTCCTTTACAAACAGCACATCCTTGCCCACTTCCCGCTCACGGCTGAAGCCCACGAAGGGATAGCGGCGGGTGGAGCAGGGGATCTCCTCCACGGAGAGCTTGTCCAGCAGCTTTCTTCGTGCCGTGGCCTGCTTGCTCTTGGATTTGTTGGCGGAGAAGCGGGAGATGAAGGCCTGCAGTTCCGCGATCTTTTCCTCGTTGCGCTTGTTCTTATTGCGCATGAGGGCCTGCACCAGCTGGGAGGATTCATACCAGAAGTCATAGTTGCCCACATACATCTTGATCTTGCCGTAGTCGATGTCCACAATGTGGGTGCAGACGGTATTGAGGAAATGGCGGTCATGGGAAACGGTGATGACGGTGCCCTCGTAATCCAGCAGGAAGTCCTCCAGCCAGTTGATGGATTCGATGTCTAAGTTGTTGGTGGGCTCGTCCAGCATGATGATGTCAGGATTGCCGAACAGGGCCTGTGCCAGCAGCACCTTCACCTTCAGTCGGCCGTCCATATCTGCCATCATGCTTTCGTGCATCTCTACCGGAACGCCGAGACCCTGCAGAATACGGCTGGCATCGGATTCTGCCTCCCAGCCGCCCAGCTCTGCGAATTCCACTTCTAAGTCAGAAGCACGAAGACCGTCCTCGTCGGTGAAGTCTTCCTTCATATACAGAGCATCCTTTTCCTTCATGATGTCATACAGGTGGCGGTTGCCCATGATGACGGTGTCCATGACCGTGTAGGCATCGTACTGGAACTGATCCTGCTTCAGAACGGACATTCTCACACCCGGCTTGATGGCTACATAGCCCTTGGTGGAGTCCAGTTCACCGGAGAGGATCTTGAGGAAGGTGGATTTGCCCGCACCGTTGGCGCCAATGACGCCGTAGCAGTTGCCTGCGGTAAACTGCAGGTCAACCTGATGGAACAGTACGGTGCCTGCGTACTGCATGGCAAGGTTGGAAACAGTAATCATAATGCGCTACCTCCTTATCGTTATTAGTTTACCATACATTTTCCTCCTTGCAAAGAAAAATGTGCAAAAGGACTTGCATTTTTCAAAAAAGGGGATATAATAGGTTTAGCACTCGGAGTTAGAGAGTGCCAAAATTTGATTTGGAGTGAGACCCATGGCAAAAATGCAGTTCAAGGCGGAATCCCAGCGCCTGCTTGATCTGATGATCAATTCCATTTATACCCACAAAGAGATTTTCCTGCGGGAGCTGATCTCCAATGCCTCCGATGCCATCGACAAGCTGGCCTATCGGAGCCTGACCGACGATCAGGTTGGACTCAGCCGCAGTGATTTTGAAATTACTCTGCGCTGTGATAAAAAATATCATGTGCTCACCGTTTCCGACAACGGCATCGGCATGAACCGGGAGGAAATGGAGCAGAACCTCGGCACCATCTGCAAATCCGGCAGCCTGCAGTTCAAGCAGGAGATGGAAAAGATGGAGGAAGTGGACATCATCGGCCAGTTCGGCGTCGGCTTCTACTCCGCCTTCATGGTGGCGGACCATGTCACCGTGGTGTCCAAAAAGTATGGCGAGGAGCAGGCATGGATGTGGCAGTCCAGCGGCGCTGACGGCTATACCCTCACGGAATGTGAAAGAGAGTGCGCCGGTACCGATGTGGTGCTGAAGCTCAAGGAGGACTGCGACGAGGAAACCTACAGCCGCTTCTGCGAGCAGTATGAGATCCAGAATCTTGTGAGAAAGTATTCCGATTATATCCGCTACCCCATCCGCATGGAGATGGAGACCAGCCGCATGAAGGAAGGGACCGAGGATGCGGAAAAGCCTGAATGGGAAACCGTGAAGGAGATCAAGACCCTCAATTCCATGGTCCCCCTGTGGCAGAGAGCCAAGAAGGATGTGACGGAAGAGGAATACGCCGAGTTCTATAAAAAGCAGTTCACCGACTTTGAAAAGCCTGTTGCCACCGTCCATACCAGTGTGGAGGGCGCTCTGACCTATAAGGCGCTTCTGTTCATTCCCCAGCGCGCACCCTTTGACTTCTATTCCATGGACTATAAGAAGGGCCTGCAGCTTTATTCCTCCGGCGTTCTCATCGAAGAAAACTGCGCCGACCTGCTGCCGGATCACTTCCGCTTTGTGCGGGGCGTGTTGGACTCTCAGGATCTGAGCCTGAATATTTCCCGCGAAATGCTGCAGCATGACCGCCAGCTTCGGCTGATCGCCGGAAATCTGGAAAAGAAGATCAAAAATGAGCTTGCCCGCCTGATGCGGGATGAGCGGGAAAAGTATGAGTCCTTCTACATGGCTTTCGGCCGCCAGCTCAAGATCGGCATCGCCTCCGAATACGGCAGGAATAAGGATCTCCTGCAGGATCTGGCCCTGTTCCATTCCGGCAAGCAGGAAAAGCTTGTGAGCCTCAAGGAGTATGTGGAAACCATGCCTGAGGGACAGGAGAAGATCTACTTCGCCACCGGCGAAGCCTTTGGCCGCATTGCCCGCCTGCCTCAGGTGGAAATGCTGCAGGAGAAGGGTTATGATGTGCTCTACCTCACCGACGAGGTGGACGAGTTTGTGGCCCGGGCCATTGACCGCTATGAAGAAAAGGCCCTTTGCAATGTGCTGACGGATGAGCTTGGCCTGCAGAGTGAAGAGGAGAAGAAGCAGGCCGAGGAGAAGGCAGAATCTCTCAAGGTCTTTACCGATTATGTTTCCAATGCACTGGAGGGTCAGGTCAAAGAAGTGAAGCTCTCTGAGGTTCTGGGCAGCCATCCTGTGAGCCTTCGCTCCGAATCCGGCATGAGTTTTGAGATGGAGCGGTATCTGCAGCGCATGAATCCCGAAATGCCTTCGGAATTCGGCAAGATCCTTGAGCTGAATTCTGAGCACCCGGCAGTGCGGGCCATGCGCAATGCCGTGGACACTGATCCTGAAAAGGCTAAAAAGTTCGCAAAGCTTCTCTACAATCAGGCCATGATCATGGCGGGTATCCCCCTGGAAGATCCCGCAGCCTACACCGAACTGGTTTGCAGCCTGATGATCTCTTAAATTCTGTCAAAACCCGCCGAAGGTAATTCGGCGGGTTTTTGCGGCAAATATTTCTAAAAAGTGATTGCAATGGTAGAAACTGTATGCTATACTGGGTATGCCATGAATGTGGCTCTCTGGAGAGTCTCCTAAAAGGAGCGCCGAAGGTGTACGGCGGGTCAAGACCCGGTCCCGCTTATCTCTCAGGCAAAAGGACAGAGCATGACAAATTGCTTGGTTCTTTCTCAAGAGAAGCCGTAACTTAGCGTTACGACTTTTTTTCATGCAAAAGCCGGATGCTTTGTGCGGTTTTAATCTGAAGAAAGGGTGGGCGTGAGGGAACGCCCGAACAAAGAAAATGGGATTTTTTAACGCGATTATTGACTTTTTCACCGGTACATTAAACACGGTGGCTTGGATGTACATCCTGCTGCCCTGCGTATTCGTCGGTGGCCTCTGGTTCACCATCCGCAACCGCGGTATGCAGTTCACCAAGTTTGGCTATGCCATGAAGAACACCGTCGGCAAGATGTTCAAGAAGACCGAAGCCGGCGAAGGTGCAGTTACTCCTCTGCAGGCTGTCACCACGGCCCTTGCCGCTACCGTCGGCACCGGCAACATCGTTGGTACCAGCCAGGCCATCGCACTGGGCGGCTACGGCGCCATCTTCTGGCTGTGGCTGGCTGCCCTGCTGGGCATGATCATCAAGTATTCCGAAGTTACCCTGTCCATTCACTATCGTGAGCGCGACGCCAAGGGCGACTGGGTCGGCGGCCCCATGTACTACATCACCAAGGGCATGGGCAAGGCATGGAAGTGGCTGGCAGCTCTGTTCTGCATTTTCGCCATTCTGGCCTCCTTCGGCATCGGCAATATGTCTCAGGTCAACTCCATTGTTGGCTCTGTCAACACCGCTATCGTTTCCTTCGTACCTTCTGCTGAAGCTGCTTCCGGCACCATTAATCTGATTGCAGGTATTGTGATCGCCATCGTTGTATTCCTGGTGCTCTTCGGCGGCATCAAGCGCATCGGCAAGGTCACCGAGAAGCTCATCCCCTTCATGAGCATTCTGTACATCCTCTTCACTCTGATCGTTATTTTCGGCAATCTGGACGGCGTGGGCGAAGCCTTCCGCAAGATCTTTGTTGGCGCCTTCACTCCCCAGGCGGTTCTCGGCGCAGGCAGCGGCATTATGCTGCAGCAGGCTGTTGTTTGGGGTCTGAGAAGAAGTGCATTCTCCAACGAGGCCGGCCTTGGCTCCGCAGCCATTGCCCATGCAGCTGCTGAGACTCCCAGTGCTGTTCATCAGGGTCTGTACGGCATCTTTGAAGTCTTTGTTGACACCATCGTGATCTGCACTCTGACTGCTCTGACCATCATCATCTCCGGTGTTCCCGTAGAATTCGGCGTAAAGCCCGGCTCCGAACTGATCGCATCTGCCTTCGGTACCATCTTCGGCAACCAGTTTGCTGCTCTGTTCGTTGCCATTGCTCTGGCTCTGTTCGCATTCTCCACCGTTCTGGGCTGGGCACTGTACGGCACCCGCTGCGTGCAGTACCTGTTTGGCATCAAGGCATCCAAGGTCTACCAGGTCATCTTCGTTGTCATCGTTGTGGTTGGCGCGGTCACCTCCATCGATGTGGTATGGGATCTGGCCGACACCTTCAACGGTCTGATGGCCATCCCCAACTTCATTGCCCTGTTCGCCCTGTCCGGCGTTGTGGCAAAGCTGACGAAGGAGCACTTCGCAGAGCACAAGCTCAAGAAGTAATCCCAAAAACAAAATACCGCAGGCGCTGCAATGGGTCTTGCAGCGCCTGCTTTTTTATTAGGGCCTGTCTGAAAACAAGTATGAAAAATGGATCGGATTTGGTTGATGCAATGTTAATTTTTAATAAAGCAATTTTATTATATCAGGAGAATGCAGTCCTACGGCATTGCTGGTTTTGTTTTTTGAAGTAAAAAATTGCCAAATTCCGTGTATAACTGATCTCAATATGTCTTTAGCACGATAAAATGTTTTGGATAGAACAAATATACCGGTGTACTTACCAAGTATTGTTTTTGGCTTAACACTTGACAACACTAAAATGTTCTATTACTATAGAGTATAGTGTTGCTCACTGAAAGCTCAATGAATAATTGGAGATAGACAGAAATGGGAAATTGGTTATTCTATGCGATTGTATTTATAGGATGTACGATTGCTTTTTTTGCTTTTGCACTCGAAAAAAGACGAAACGAAAAGAATTTGAAGAAGCTGACCGTTCGCATCAATGTAAATGGCATTCGAGGAAAGTCCACAATTACGCGGCTGATTACTGCCATACTGAAAGAGGCAGGCTATCATGTTGTTGGAAAGACGACGGGTACTGCTGCCAGAATGATTTATTGGAACAAAGAAGAGGAAGAAGAGATCGTCCGCAGACCCCGTGGTATCAGCATCGGAGAACAGATTCGAGTGATCAACAAGGCTGTGAAAGCCGGAGCGGACTCCTTGGTTTGCGAGTGTATGGCGGTTCGCCCTGCGTATCAGAATGTGTATCAGCATGAGATCCTGAAGGGCGGAATTGTTGTCATCGTCAATGTTCTGGAAGATCATCTTGAAGAGATGGGTCCGACTCTGGATCAGCTTGCCTGGGCCTTTGGCGACACGATCCCCTATCACGGGACAGCGGTTGTCCCGGACTGTGAATATACGCCGTTCTTTCAGGAGATTGCAAAGGAACGCAATACAAAACTGATTGTCGCGAAGCAGGGAATTCTGCCGGATGGCTATCTGGATCGTTTTTCCTATAAGATTTTTGAAAACAACTGCATCATGGCATTAAATGTTGCCCGTGCTCTTGGAATTGACGATGAAACAGCATACCGTGGTATGTTGAAAGCAAATCCCGACCCCGGTGCCCTGCGGATTGAACCGATCGTGAGCAAAAACATCAGGAGTTGGCTGATCAATGCGTTTGCGGCAAATGAGCCTGCGTCTACATTGGAAATTTGGGATTGTCTGGCGGAGGAACACCTTCCGATGGAGAAGCCCATTGTTGTCATGAACTGCAGATCTGACCGTGTGGACAGAACATATCAATTCGCCCATGACTGCCTTCCTATGATGGGGGATATCCAACTGGTTGTAATCGGTGATAAAGTGGAGCCGATTGAGCGGGCGTATCTCAAGGGCAAAATTCCAAACGCAAGTGTGTATAAGAATCTGAGCAACAAATCGGTCCGGCAGATCATCAACGAGCTTACGCCGATGATGGATGGACATATTCTGTTTTGCATTGGCAATATTCATGGAGCGGGGGAAGAACTATTGAAGGCTGTTCGTGCGATTTCGCCCAAAAAAGTCATTTCCCGCAGCAAATCGAAAGAGTTGACTGAGGCCGATGAAAGCAGAAGACAGGCCGCTCGGCAAAAGGCTGGGATTTTAAATCCGGGCGGAGCTGAATTAGAGAATAAAGATGGGAAACCTCTGGAGGAAACATCCGTATGAATATCACA
The DNA here is from genome assembly GCA_015067585.1 of Oscillospiraceae bacterium. GTDB lineage: Bacteria > Bacillota > Clostridia > Oscillospirales > Oscillospiraceae > SVMC01. The sequence continues at coordinate 419 of SVMC01000009.1, read as the reverse complement.
GAATTTTATCTTGCGCTTCTTGTAGGTCTGCTGCTGAGCCTTGCCATTGAAGAGTTCATTGGCGTAAGCAGTGGCGGTGTTGTGGTTGCCGGTTATCTTGCAATGGTTTGTGATGATTTGATTTCTGTTGGTTTGGTGATTCTGATCGCCCTGCTGACTTTTTTGATCGTCGAATTCGTTTTGCCGAGATTCATCCTGCTTTTTGGTAAGCGCAAATTCGTTGCATGTATTCTGGTTTCTTTGGTTTTCAAACTCATTGCGGATTTCTTTGTTCCGATCCTCCCCTTTGCTACATTGGCATTTCATGGCATTGGCGTGATTACACCCGGCCTCATTGCACATACAGCGACGAAACAGGGACTCCACATCACAATACCGGCTGTTTTAGTGGCCGCTTATTTGACCTTTGCCATTGTCCA
>SVMC01000053.1 GCA_015067585.1 Oscillospiraceae bacterium | reverse complement strand
GCATAGACGCGCAATTATGATAAATTGCATATAGGCTCGGCAAAACCGTTTGGAAAAGCAAAGCCCTTCAGCGGGAGCAGATCTGTCCCGGTATCCTCGATGCCGATGTCCGGATGGCCGCCAAGTTTAAAGAATTTGTAAACAGGGTGGAAAAACGGGGAAAAAGGTGCTATAATCAGCCAATCAAAATTAAAAATGACGAGGGAGGAGAAAAATATGAGCACAACCGTATTCAATTCTGATAAAATGTACACTTACCTGCGTGGCTTTGCCTCCGGAGCCGGGATGCATGAAACTCTGAAGGCCCTGACCTTCGCCCGGGACAAGCATCAGGGGCAGCTTCGCAAAAGCGGTGAGCCTTACATCGTGCATCCTCTGATGATGGCCTGCAACGCCGTCAGTATGGGCATCCGGGACGATACTGTGGTGGCCACCATTTTGCTCCATGATGTGTGTGAGGACTGCGGTGTATGTCTGCAGGAGCTTCCGGTGAATGACACGGTGCGTCATGCGGTGGACCTGATGACCTTCCGTATTATGGAGGGAGAGACCAAGGAAATCGCCAAGAACCGCTATTATAATCTCCTCCTGCAAAGCAGGGAAGCGGCCATGACCAAGCTCATCGACCGCTGCCACAATGTCTCCAGTATGGCAGGTACCTTCTCCGTGGAAAAGCTGAAGGCTTACATTGAAGAGACAAGGCACTATGTTCTGCCCCTTCTTCGGAAGGTGAAAAATCTCTATCCCGAGGAATCCGATATTTTGTTTGTGCTGAAGTACCATATTGTCAGTGTTGTGGATTCCATCGAGGCCACCATTCAGGTATTTGAACAGTAACAAAAAGACAGCGGCTGAAGCATTTCAGTCGCTGTCTTTGATATAGAGAAACGGGTTTGCATAAAACATATTATGTAATTACATGCGGTTATGCTCAGAGGATCTTCATATCCTTCAGGATGTCCTCCATCTGTTCCACACGGCTGTCCCAGGAGCTTTGCCGTCCCAGCTCGATGCGGGCATTGGTGCGCTGGAGGGTATTGTCCGTCAAGACTGCTTCGCAGGCAGCGAGGAATTCTTCTTTGGACGCGGCGATGTGGATATCGTCGGCAAACTGCAGGATCTGTTCCGGCTGCGGGGTGGACACGATGGGCTTGCCGGTGGCGAGGTATTCAAAGAACTTGAGCGGGCTGACATCCCGGCTCAGGTCGCTCCGGTCAAACAGATTCAGGCAGGCATCACACTGGGCAATGTACCGGGGAAGCTGCTCGTTGGGGCGAAGACCAAGGAAATGGCAGTTGGGCAGCGCCTGCAGGGCAGACAGATTCACACCTGCCACCTGACGACCCAGAAATACGAATCGCCATTCAGGCCGAGCCTTAGCGGCATATTCAATAAAGCCGTACTCAATGCACTGCTGCAGCGCACCCACAAAGCAGAATACCGGGCCATCCCCTTCCGGGAAATCCTCCGGCTTCGGCTGAGGCCGGGAGGCAGCAAAGAAACGCTCAAAGTTTGCACCGTTGGGGATGAACTTTGCCTTGGAATTGACCGTCTGCAGACGGGTGCACAGGGGCTTGGCGGTGGCAAACACCATGTCCGCCTTCTTTGCAAGATCCAGCTCCATATCGTCCACCAGCTGAGGATTCATCAATCCGCCGTAGGCGGAGTGGCGGTCCACGCAGTCATAGACCAGTGCGCTGCGGCGGATATGATCCACACTGTCAGCAGAGGTGGGAGAATAGGTCCAGAGTACGGGTGCATCAAAGCCGTGGGCACGGCACTTCTTGCTGACAAAACGGGCAATGCGCTTCTGATTCAGACGGTTGATGAAGCGGAATTTGTTGAAGAAGGGCAGAACCGGAGGCAGGGCATATACAGTGATATTCTCCTGCGGCTTTACTCCGGGCTGCTTCCATGCTTTCAGCTTGGGACGGGCATTTTTGTCCTTCAGAGGGGCGATGAGGGTGATGGGGGGATCAAAATAGAGCACTTCCGCCTCGGAAAGGCGGCTCATGACCTGCTGCTTTCTGGTGGGGATGGGATACCAGGGGGAAGTGGAGAGGCATACAACTTGTTTCATATCAATCCTCCAGCGCAATCTGCGCGTATATTGCATTCAGTTCTGCCAGCTTTCGCATTTTTTCAGTGATTTCCGGATCCTGCGCGCCGCCGGACAGGGCCAGCTCCAGCATTTCGATCAGGCGCTGACCGCTGAGATTCGTTAAGTTTACATAATTCTTTTGTCCCATATATTCCAGGAAGCCACTGACCTTGGGATCGTACACCACACCTGCCAGAGGCACACCCTGGCTGGCAGCGAAGATCAGCGCGTGCAGGCGCATGGAGATCACGGCCTTCATATTGGCGATCAGTGTCAGATCCCGGTCGGCATCGCCGGTAGCAGCGATCAGCAGATACGGACAGTGGAGCATACCGGCCAGCTGCTCGGTGACAGGACTATCCCGCTCCGGTTCCAGTGCAAACAGCACCGGGATCAGGCCGTGTTCACGGTAGGCATGGTCCGCAACGGCAGCAAAATCCTGCATGTGATCCTTGATTCCCGGCCAGGGACGAGGAGAGAGCATCAGATAGTTTTTCTCAGGATCCAGTCCATAGGAGCGCAGGATGATCTCTGTATGCTCCGACTGTACAGGGGACAAAAGCAGTGCAGGATCTGCGGTCAGGCGGATGTCCTCCCGTTCAACACCCATGCGGCGAAGTTCGTCCACAGAATCCTGATCCCTCAGGGCGATGGTATCGGCACAGCGGCTGATGGTGCGGGCGGTGAGACGGCGACTGAAGCCGCCTTTCACCGGGCCAATGCCGCAGCCATACATCATCACATGATTTCCTGCAGCATGCGCCCGCTCCATATTGCTCAGGTAGTACATGAGAGACCGGCTGCTGGTGACATTTTGGATCAATGTGCCGCCGCCGGAGAGATAGAGCTTGGTGCGCCGCATGATGGAAAGGTACTTGAAAAGATTGAAGGTATGGCAGGCACCAATGCGATAGCAAAGCATCGTTTCTTTTGGATGGCGGGACAGGGCATAAACAGGCAGGTCCGGATCGATGCCCCTCATCTGATGGACGATGGCCCGCAGAATGGCATCATCCCCTGCATTGTGTTTGCCGTAGGCACCGCAGATCAGCACACCGTCCCGCTTGCGGTCTTTTCTGGCGGTACGGCGCAAAATGGTCTCGTAAAGCTCCACCTGACGGCTGACGGTGGCTTCCACGGAAAATTGCTCCTTGGTTTTCTGATACAGGCGCTGACCCAAGGTCTCCCGCAACTCACGGTTTCCTGCCAGCCGCTGCATACGCTCTGCAAGGGCCTCCACATCCTGGGCGGGGAAGAGCATGCCATTGATCTCGTCATCGATGAGATAAGGGATACCGCCGACACGGGAGGCGATGGTGGCACAATGCATCCGTGCGCCCTCCGTCAGGGCATATGGGAAGGTCTCGGAAAGGGATGTGAGCATGTTCACATCAAGGGCATGATAGAAGCTGTCCACATCGGAGATCCAGCCGGCAAACAGCACGGAATCCGGGGGACAAAGCTCCTTTGCCAGTGCCTTCAATTCCTCAGCCTGTTCGCCGTCACCGGCGATGACGAGGCGCACATTGGGATACACTGCCACGGTTTTCGCAAAGGCCCGCACCAGTGTGCCCATATCCTTGACGGGGGAAATTCTGGCAGCAATGCCGAATACCACGGCATCTTTCTCCCGCTTCAGACCGATGGCATCAAAATAGGCTTCCCGGTCCATGGGGTGTCTGGGGGTGGAGAAGTCCACGCCGTTGTAGATGGAGAACATCCGCTGGGGATCAAAGCCCCGCGTGATCAGCAGCTCTGCCATGGCTTCGGATACGCCGATATAATAATCAAGGAAGCGCAGGGCAACAGTATTGATGGTGCCGAAGGTCAGATGGTGCAGGGGTCTGCCAAGATAATCCAGCCGGTAATCGCTGTGGACGGTGGTGACCACCGGAACTTTTGCCATCTTTCGGACAATGGCGCCCATCATATTGGCACGGGAACCATGGCAATGGACAACCTGGTAGCCTTCCTTGCGGATGAGGTCTGCGATTTGGCGGCAATCCGCCAGCACATTGCGGGATTTTATGATCCTGGTGGCAATGCCCATGTCACGGGCTTCCTGTGCAAAAGGCCCTTCCATAAAGCATACAAGCTGTACGGTGTGTGCCTGACTGAGACCCTGCAGCAGGGACAGAACATGGGTCTTTGCGCCGCCCACATCGCCGCCGGAGATCAGGTGAATAATTTTCATATGATATCGCTCCCGGTTTTTGACACTTTTTTCTTGAGTATTGTCGAAAAATCAGCTACAATAGGATGCAGTAGTGATTGTATTATATCGCATTTTCTCCGCAGAAGCAAACCCCTTTTCTGCGGCATCAAAAACAAAGGAGTTATTTTATGAAAATTGTTGATGAAAACGGAAAGATTTTTAAGAAATTCAACATAGTAGATGCCATTGTGGTGCTGCTTGTGGTTGCCGTCATTGTTGCCATCGGCTGGAAGATGATCAGCGCCAGCTTTGCTGCCGCTGCGGAAGAGCGGAAGGCTGCGGAAATGGCAGAGGCCTATGAGACCTTGCCCCATCTGATTTTTGATGTGGTCTGCATCAATCAGCCGGAAGAAGTTGCCAAGGGTTTTGTCGCTCAGATGGATCGCCCCCTGGAAGAGCGCCAGATCATGAACGGCGGCCAGCTGGTACAGGGTTATATTACGGATTGCCATTATGAACTGAATGAGGAAACCGATCTTTGCAAGGTGTATTTCACCTGTGAGGCTGTGGTGACAGAAAAGGAAGGCATCTATTCCGTCGGCACCCAGGAGGTTCGTATTGGTAAGGGCTATATCGTAAAGACCTATGAGATCGAGACCTCCGGCTATGTCTATACCATGGAGACTACCGGTGAGATCGTCGGGGAGGTTGACGGCAATGACTAAGGCACTTGCTGTTTTGCGTACGGCGTACCGCAGCAGTAACCTTGGTCGGTTTGTGGCGTTCTGGCAAAGCGCATGGAAAAACTCCTGCCTGTGTGCAGTGCTGGTTTGGCTGATGTCGCTGCCCTGTCTGGATGACGGGTCTGCGATACGGCGGGTGCTTGATCGTTTCAATGCCCGTCTTGGCAAGTGTGCCCGCCTGTACGAAGCCATTTATTCCAGCCGGCTGCAGCGCTGCTGGGCCGCCGTCCTGCGGGCAGGGCGGGAAAGCCGCCTGCTTGGCTGGGCGTTCCGGGAAGGTGCCGTGGGTATCCTGATCCTGGTCATCGGCCTGTACACTCCCATCGACTATATTCTGCGTGATGTCTTTGTAATCCCTGTGATCTCCTCCGGCTGGGATGAAGGTCTGCTTCTGCTTGCGCTCCTGTGGGTACTGGTGCTCAAGGTAAAGGAACGGCCCACACTGCCGGCATCTACCTCTCCCCTGGATCTGCCTGTGGCCTTTTTCCTTGCCATGTGTATTGCTTTGTTTGTGATCCGGATGCGTCTGGTTCCCATTAACATCGCAGGTCTCAGGGCAACGGCACAGTATATTCTCTGGTTCTTCCTGGTCACCCGGCTGATCCGTTCGGACCGTCTTTGTGAGATCCTTTATGCCACCATGATCGCGGTGGCAGCCATCATTGCCCTGCACGGTATCTATCAGTTTATCGTGGCAGCGCCCATTCCCGCTCACTGGACGGATCAGGCGGAATCCGCGGTGCGCACCCGTGTCTACTCCATCTTCGGCAGCCCCAATATCATGGGTGACTTCATGGTGATGTTTGCCCCCATGAGTGCAGCGCTGGCCTATTATCTCAAGAATAAATATGTCAAGCTGATCTGCTGGTTTATCACCTTTACCATGTGCTTCTCCTGCCTGTTCACCATGTCCCGTGGTGCCTGGGTGGCACTGGTGGTGGCAATTGTGATCTTCGCACTCTTGGTGGACCGTCGCCTGATCGTGCTAATGGCCATTGCCTTCGTGTTTGCGATGTTCCTGCCCTTTGTGTCCAGCCGCATCGGCTATCTCTTCACGGCAGAATATGCCGCCAGTTCTGCCCGGGGTGGCCGCTCGGTGCGTTGGGAGCAGGCATTGAGCTATCTGAATGCCCACGACCCGGTCTTTGGCATTGGCTTCGGTATGTTCGGCGGCGCGGTGGCCATGCAGAATCCGGTGTCCGATTGGATGAAATATTTCTACACCGACAACTATTATATTAAGATCCTGTCTGAGAACGGCTATGTGGGCCTTGTGAGCTTTATCATCATGATGGCAGGTGTGGTATGGACCGGTGTTCGCGGCTGGTTCCGCCAGCGAAAGCAGCCCCATGCGCCCCTGTGCGCCGGTATGCTGGCAGGTCTGTGCGGTGTGCTGACCCACTGCTATTTTGAGAACATTTTTGAAGAGCCCTATATGGCGGTATGCTTCTGGACCATTGCGGCCATGATGATTTACCTTGGCTATATCCGTGACCGCATCCACCCTGAGAATTCAAAAATATAAAATGATCCCCGGATGGTTTCCAAAGGAAATCCTCCGGGGAATTCTTTATGCCCGATTGGAAAGATCCTGCACAAGCTGCCGCATTTCGGCTTTGCTTGCAACATTGTGGGCCTTTTGCAGAAGGGCAGATCTTTCTTCAGTAGTCAATACAGTAAAGCGCTGCATGGCCTCCGGATTCTGCCCCAGTGCGAAGCTGAACCCAAGGGGAAGTTCGTTTTGATCCATGCTGTGACACCCGCCTTTTAAAGATCCTGAAGATCTGCTTCCGGTATATCATTTTCAATATTATCCCGGGCAAGATCGTTGTCGATCACAGGGTAGACTTTGGATATTTCCTGGTCATCTTTCCATCGTTTTCGCTTCAATGAAATCACCTCAGACTCAGTATGCCCGGACAGTGCCCCACTATCCATCTGAAACGCGATTGATGAGAACATGAAATGACTATGCTATGAATGACAGCAAGAGATCTGCAGCGCAGCATTCACTGATCTCACAAAATTGACAACAGATGATCCAATAAAAATCGCTGCATATTTTTATCATAATAGACTGCCTGATATTCACCATCGCGCGATTGCCGCAGGCGGGTACTCATTCCCATCTGAATGCCCTGCTCCGACGGGATCCGATGAGAATTGCCGTCGACTCCGTTCTTCTTAACCAGCAAACCTTTTGCAAGAAGCCAATCTGTGATCTTTTTAACAGAAGGCCTTTTCATCTCAGGATCATCCACAGCCTGATACAGCAACTCAGTAAATTCTGTAATCCGAATTGGCTTGTCCATAATCTTCACTCTGGAAATCTGTTCCGGTGTGATAACAAAACGAGCCGCTCCACTACGCTGACCTATGACTCCACCATTGGAAATAACCCTTCCCAATACATCAGCTACATAGAAAAAACACCTGGTCAAACGCACATTATTCAGTGCGGAATCGTCAGAAAGTGATTGGCCACTAATTGGATCAACACCCTGCGCCAGCTTATCCATGTACATTTTTGCACGCTGCATCAGCTCAAGTTCTGTCATTTGATCGCACCGCCTTTTCCGTATATGTTCGGCTCCATATTCGCGTAACCCAAAAGAGAAAATAACATTTTATAAATACGAACTGAGATTTGAGCGAAATGATTATAGCATCTTCGCAAGAAAATATATAGAGCAAAAGCTGGTAATTTGTATAAATAACGAACGGGAAAACTCAATACATCCTGAGCGCTCAGCAGATTCTGCTATACACAACCGAAGGAAGCGCTTTGGATTTATCAAGCAATATGCTGCTACTTATAACAATCCCCTTTTCAATTCATCCGCGAAGCAGATACCTCACTTATTCACTTTTCATTGTAACTTATAACTTCCCAAAAATCGACACCAAAATTTAGTGAAGATTGAATAGTTAATCGTGAAGAAGTAAAAATCGACATCCTTCTTACGAAGAATGTCGATTTTTGGGCTTACTCCACAAAAATGCAAACATCTGAATTTTCTTACTTAATCGCCATCTGATTCGAATTTAAATGATATATTGCTTACGCAATATGATATACGGCTTTCGCCGCATGATATACTTGCCTTCGGCAAGCATGATATAATATCCGTTCCTTCATATGCGAAGCATATATC
>SVMC01000052.1 GCA_015067585.1 Oscillospiraceae bacterium | reverse complement strand
CACTACGCTCTTCCGATCTACTTGGCGGCCATCCGGACATCGGCATCGAGGATACCGGGACAGATCTGCTCCCGCTGAAGGGCTTTGCTTTTCCAAACGGTTTTGCCGAGCCTATATGCAATTTATCATAATTGCGCGTCTATGCAGTTAGTTTTTTCTAACTGCTTGATAATTTGACATTTATGGGGCCATAATTCTATATTTTATCCGTATTAATCTCCAATTATCTAATGAATTACAAGCTCTTTATGTTAGATGCGTCTAACTCTGATCTTGACTTTTTCATATGTATCGGCTATAATTTTATCAAAATCTGACATCGAAATATGTTTTGAGATGAAAGATACGCAATTGAACGAATTACGCTGTGTTTTACCACAGCGCTGTTGCTGTATCTTTCATGGATACAGCATTTTTTGTTTATTTACGGAGGACACACATTATGAGAAGACTCATTGATCTTTTGGAAGCGCAGCATACGCTCCCCGATCAGGATCTTCTGTCGCTGATCACCATGGACGACGCGGAGGCCGACGCTTATCTGGCACAGCGCGCCGCTATCGTGCGGCAGCGCCACTACGGTAACGATGTGTTCATTCGCGGCTTGATTGAAATATCCAATTATTGCAAAAACGATTGCCATTACTGCGGCATCCGACGGGGAAACCGCTGCTGCCAGCGCTACCGGCTGACGGAGGAACAGATCCTCGCCTGCTGCCATCAGGGTTACGAGGCAGGGTTCCGCACCTTCGTGATGCAGGGCGGCGAAGACCCTTACTTTTCCCGGGAACGGATGGCGGCACTGATCCGAAGCATCAAGCAAAGCTATCCCGATTGCGCCGTCACCCTCTCTCTGGGTGAACTGGACAGGGAAACCTATCAGGAATGGTTTGACGCGGGCGCTGACCGCTATCTCCTGCGGCATGAGACCGCAAATGCCCGGCTTTACCGGGCGCTGCACCCCGAACCTCTGACCTTGGAGAATCGGATGCGCTGCCTCTACGATCTCAAGGAGATCGGCTATCAGACAGGCTGCGGCTTTATGGTGGGTTCTCCCGGGCAGACACCTGAGATGATTTTGGAGGATCTTCGCTTCATTCAGGAATTCCGGCCCCATATGGTGGGCATCGGCCCCTTTATCCCCCATCAGGAGACCATTTTCCGGGATCAGCCCGCCGGAAGCGCAGAGCTGACCCTGCGGTTACTCTCCATCGTCCGGCTGATGCTGCCCGATGTGCTTCTGCCTGCCACCACCGCCCTTGGCACCGTCCTTGGAGACGGTCGGCAGCAGGGAATGCTCCACGGCTGTAATGTGGTGATGCCCAACCTGTCCCCTCCCAATGTGCGGGGAAAATACACCCTGTATGACAACAAGCTCATCACCGGCGCGGAGGCGGCGGAAAGTCTCCGGCTTCTGGCCGAGAGTATGGCCGAGATCGGCTATCGGGTGGTCACCGCCCGGGGCGACTGGAAAGGGGGCAGCACATGAACCTCAAAAAGCTCCATAACTTCCTGAAGCCCTATTATGTCATCGTGCTTCTGCTGGTCCTGTGGTGGATCGTTGCCAAGCTGGAGATCTGGAATGCCTACCTGCTTCCCCCGCCCTGGAAGGTGGCCGATACCTTTGTGACCATGCTCAAAAAGGGCGAGATCACCGAATCCATCCTCATCAGCCTGCAGAGAGTCCTCATCGGCGTGAGCATTTCCTTTACGCTGGCCTTTGCCGCAGGCATCCTGTCGGCGCATCTGCCGTCAAAATCCGAATATTTCCGGCATATTACGAACTTTATGCGGAATGTTCCCCCCATTGCCCTGATCTCCCTGCTGATCCTGTGGTTCGGCATCGGGGAAACCTCCAAGCTGATCATCATCGTGCTGGCTTCCGTGTTCCCCATCTATCTGAACATCAGCAAGGGTTTCATTGAATGCGACCGAAAGCTCATTGAGGTGGGGCAATCCATGGGCTTCAGCCGGATGAAGATCTTCTTCCGCATCAGCCTGCCCTATGCAAGGGAGGACATTTTGGTGGGACTTCGCACCGGCTTGGGTTATGCATGGCGGGCGCTGATCGGCGCGGAGATGTTCGCCGCCGCCAGTGGTCTTGGCTACATGATCATCTTCGCCCAGCAGATGTCCCGCTCCGATAAGGTGCTGATCGGCATTTTCCTCATCGGCATCATCGGCTGCTTCAGCGATTGGCTGTGCTCCCTGCTGATCCGCAAATTCTGCGTGGGAGGTACGAAATATGACTGATACCATTGAGATCCGTAATCTTTATAAAAGCTTCCCCGTGGAAAACCGGGAGCTGGTGGTGCTGCAGGATCTGAATCTGACGGTACCTGCCCACGAGATCACCGTGCTTTTGGGCCGCAGCGGCTGCGGCAAGACCACCCTGCTTCGTCTGATCGGCGAGCTGGACAGGGACTACAAAGGCACCATCCAAAAGCCGCAGAATGCCAAAACCGCCTTCGTCTTTCAGGAAGCACGGCTGATGCCCTGGCTCACCGTGGCGCAGAACATTGCCTTCGGTCTGAAAAAGAAGGAGATCGACCCAAAAAACATCGAAAATCTCATCTCTCTCACAGGTCTTGACGGCTTTGCCGATGCCTATCCCCAGCAGCTTTCCGGCGGCATGCGCCACCGCACCGCGCTTGCCCGGGCGCTGGCCTTGGATCCCGGCTTTTTGCTGATGGATGAGCCGTTTGCCGCGCTGGACCACTTCACAAGGGAGAAAATGCAGCAGGCGCTTTTAGACATCCACGAAAAAAACCAATGCGGTGTGCTGTTCGTCACCCACAGCATCGACGAAGCCTTTGCCATTGCGGACCACATCGTTATTTTAGAAGACAAACGGGCGAATAAAGTATATCACCTTGGCAGCGCGTGGCGCCAATCCTGCACCGAGGAAGAACGCAGCGCCCTGCGGGCGAATATCCTTTCTTCCATACAAATTCAAAATATGTAATTAAAAAGGAGACTTAAAATGAAAAGCAAAAGACTGACAAGTGTAGTTCTGGCCCTGATCCTGATTTGTTCTCTGGTACTCACCGGCTGCAGCCGCACAACCGATGTAAAAGATATTCAGGTGACCTATGTGACCTCCCCTCTGAATGTTCCCTCCATCGTGGAGAAGAACCACAGCATCTTCGCTGAAACCATGAAGGAAGTCGGCGTAGAGACCGTCACCTATTCCGAGATCACCTCCGGCGCTGACCAGACCCAGGCACTGGCCTCCGGCGACATCCAGTTCCTCTATGCCGTGGGCGCTACCTCCGTGATCCTGTCCGCCGCCAATGACGCGGATATCAAGATCATTTCCATGTACAGCCGTTCTCCCGCCGCCTTCTGCCTGTTCTCCAATGACGAGAGCATCAACAGCCCCGAAGATCTTCGCGGCAAGACCATTGCAGGCCCCCAGGGCACCATTCTCCATGAGCTGCTGGTGGCATATCTTGCCACGGCGGATATGACCCTTGAGGATGTATCCTTTATGAACACCACCATCCCCGATGCCATGGCTGCCATGATGGGCGGCAGTGTGGACTGCGCCCTGCTGGCAGGTGCCGCAGCCTACAACACCCAGGCAGGCGGCGCTCACTTGGTCACCAACGGCGAAGGTCTGGTGGAAGCCTCCATCTGCTGCGCCACCACCCAGAAGTTCTATGACGAGCACAAGGACATCGTGGACAGCTTCCTGAAGGCACAGGAAAATGTGCTGACCTTCCTCGAAGAGCAGGAAGACACCGCTCTGGCAGAAACCGCCGAAGAGCTGGATCTGGATGTCAATGCCGTGAAGGATATGTATGCATACTATGATTTCGACATGACCATCCGCGACAGCGACATCGCCGCCATGGAATCCACCATGCGCTTCATGCTGGATAACGACATGATCGAAAAGGAAGTGGACATCAACGCACTGGTGATCCGCTGAAAAAATCCACCGTAAAGGAGAGATCCCTATGAGTCTCAACGCCACACCCTCCGCCAACCGTGTCCATATCGGCTTCTTCGGCTGCCGCAATGCGGGCAAATCCAGCGTGGTGAATGCCGTGACCGGACAGGAGCTTTGCATCGTTTCCGACACCAAGGGCACCACAACGGACCCGGTGCAGAAGGCCATGGAGCTGCTGCCCCTCGGCCCTGTGGTGATCATCGATACCCCGGGTTATGACGATGAGGGCGAGCTGGGCGAGCTTCGCGTCCGCAGGACCCGTCAGGTGCTGAACAAGACTGACATTGCCGTGCTGGTGATCGACGCCACCGTGGGAATGCGCCAAATCGACAAAGAGCTGCAGATCCTGTTTGAGGCAAAGGGCATCCCCTACTGCATCGTCTATAACAAGTGCGACTTAGCCGCCGCACCCGATGGGGATAAGATCCTGAAGGTCAGTGCCGCCACCGGCGAAGGCATCTTTGAGCTGAAGGAGCGCATTGCCCGCCTTGCGGCAAAAGATGGTCCCGAACCCACATTGGTGGGAGATCTGATCGCCCCCGGTGATCTGGTGGTGCTGGTCGTTCCCATTGACAGCTCTGCCCCCAAGGGCCGCCTGATCCTTCCCCAGCAGCAGGTGATCCGGGATATCATCGATCATCATGCCATGGCAGTGGTGACCCAGGATACAGAGCTTGCCGAGACCCTCAAAAAATTGGGCACAAAGCCCGCTATGGTCATCACCGACAGTCAGGTGTTCGGCAAGGCTGCCGCCATCACCCCGGAGGACATCCCCCTCACCTCCTTCTCCATCCTCATGGCCCGTTACAAGGGCCTGCTGGATTCGGCTGTGGAAGGCGCTGCCGCCATCCGCAATCTGCAGGAGGGAGATCTGATCCTCATTTCCGAGGGCTGCACCCACCATCGCCAGTGCGAGGATATCGGCACGGTGAAGCTGCCCCGAATGCTCCGCCAGTTCACCGGGAAGGACATCCGCTTCCACACCTCCTCCGGCACGGAATTCCCCGAGGATCTGTCGGCCTACCGCATGGTGATCCACTGCGGCGGCTGCATGCTGCCCGCCCGGGAAATGCTCTACCGCATGAAGTGTACGGAAGATCAGCACCTCCCCATCACCAACTACGGCACCGCCATCGCCTATATGCAGGGAATCTTAGAGCGAAGCATCTCCATGTTCCCCCATCTGGCAAAGCTGTTTGAGGAATAATCGCACACAAAGGAGGTCAGAGCACCAAAAGGCTCTGACCTCCTTTTATATTACTTATTTCCTGTAATCCACTTCGCAATATCGCTGATAACATCAGAGCCAATGTGCCGCTCCACGGCATATTCCTGCTGCGCTTTCATGATATTGTCGTAAATTGCCGGAACAAAGGCATGATCCAGATTCTCATACAGTTTAAACTCTGCATTGGGTCGATCGTGTAAAATGGCTTTGTAAGCATTGAAGTCCTTCTCCAACGACACCTGAAAATCCTTCCCGCCCTGCAGGAGCAAAATGGGCTTCGTGAGATCCTTCAGATAGCCTTTCGCAGGATTCGCGCTCATTTCCTTGAAGTAATACGCCGTAGCCCCGGCACCGAGGCTCTTTTTCTTTGCTTCCTCATCGGACATTTCGGGAATGGATGAAAGCAGTTTTTCCGTCTTTTTGATCTGTCCCTTTGCCAGCCACCGCAAAATGGGATTCATTTGGGCAAGGACATCCCGGCTCTGATCTATCATGACCTCTTCCAGTGTTCTGGGAGTTCCCGCAAGAAGGATGAGGCCATGATAATTGCCGCCCTCCGCGTCAATGCGGGGCGCCAGCATGGCACCCATACTGTGGCCCAGAAGAAACACCCGTGTGGGGTCAATGCGAGGATCTTCCCGCAGCAGCTTGGTGGCAAGCAGAGCATCCTCGATGGTCTCCTCCCATACCGTGATCAGGCCGTCTTTCTTCATCTTCCTGCCGTGGGCAAAGGTGCGCTTATCATATCGAAGGGATGCAATACCATGCGCCGCCAGCCCCTCTGCCAAGTCCCGGAAGGGGGTCAGCTTTCCCACCTTCTCGTCCATATTGCTCGGGCCGGAGCCATGCACAAGTACCACCGCCGGTACAGCACCTTCCTTACCCTCCGGCAAAGTGAGAATACCGTTGAGGGGATAGCAGGTATCCGCTCCCACAATGATCTTTTCTTCCGCCATGGAACATACCTCCTTTTTCAATATTCTAAACCTTCCACAAGGTGGAAAGTCAATGTTTTTTTCAAAGAATTGCAATAATACAGGTTAATTCGTATTTTTTTCTGTGGAATTGACTTGACCGATATGGTATAATCACTTCAAAGAAACCTATCAAGGGATCAAAGCAAGCAGAGGTAGCAGAATGAACATATCATGCCGAAAGAACTTTTATAAATATCTGGGTCTTCCGCTGATTCTCATCGGGATCGTGCTTTTGCTGCCCACGCTCACCGCACAGGCCGCCGGAGCTGCTCCCATCAGCGAAAAGTCCGGCAATATGTCCGTGATCTATGGTATCACGACCCTTTTGTCCCTTGGGCTGCTGTTTGGCTACTGCTGGCTGAACAAAAAGAAGGATCTCTGGTCCCTGCTGCTTTACATTGCGATCTTTGTAGTCAATTTGGGGTATTTTAGCCTGTCCATCTCAAAAAGTCTGGACGAGGCCATGCTGGCCAACCGGATCGCCTATCTCGGTTCCGTGCTGCTGCCCCTGTGCATGCTGATGATCATTATGGATGCCTGCAGGATCAAGTGCCGTAAATCTCTTATGGTCGGTCTGATCTGCATCAGCGCTGCTATTTTCCTGCTGGCTGCCAGCGGCGGATATCTCAATGTGTATTATAAGCAGGTCGCTCTGGAATTCATCAACGGTGTTGCTACACTGAAAAAGGAATATGGCCCCCTCCACTGCCTGTATCTTGTGTATCTGCTGTCCTATTTCGCGGCAATGGTCGGTACGATCGTCTATTCCGTTCGGAAAAAGCGGATCGTTTCCTATAAATTTGCAGTTCTGCTGGCTTGTATCGTGCTGAGCAATATGGCGATCTGGTTTGTGGAGCAGCTCATTGACTGGGATTTTGAGTTCCTGTCTGTATCCTATATTATGACCGGCCTGTTCCTGATGCTTCTTTTTGACATGATGCAGGACTATGCCCCGTCTCAGCCCATCCGGCAGGTCATACAGAATGCTGCAGCTTCCATCCCGGAGGATTGTCAGGATGAGGATGACAAAGCGCAGAAAGCAGACGATGCTCCTACCCTTTCCGAAGAGCGGGTCATGCAGATCCTTGAGCACTGGCCCGGCCGCAGTTCTCTCACCACCAGGGAAATGGAAGTGCTCAAGCTGCTGCTGCTGGATAAGCGCCGTAAGGACATGGCGCAGGAGCTGTTCGTATCGGAAAACACCGTAAAAAAGCACACCTCCAACATCTACTTCAAGCTCAATGTCTCCAACCGCCGTGAATTGCTGTGCAAGCTGGACGAGGAAACCCCCTTTGAGCCAATCGAAGATATTTGTGACTAAGCGATACAAAAACAGTACCCCCAACCGCCAATGGTTGAGGGGTACTGACACGAATCTTCAAGAATTGATTTGCTTTGTTCCGTCAGGATTTATATCAATACGCAAAGCATATGTCATCCGTTCCGACAGGAACGGATGTCTTTCTTGTTTGCATTCTATTTTTCAAACCCGTGCGTATCGTTTTGATTTGTGTCCACCGGAAACATTTTACCCTCCCCTCGGTCGGGCTGTTCTTTCGAGTCTTTGGATAAGTATAAAAATAATCCGAGCCCGCAAATGTGGTTCGGACTATTCTTTTATGGTACACCAGAAGGGACTCGTTTGCATTTTCTTGCGCTTGGGCGAAAGAAAATTAAGGTGTCGCCGGGGTC
This sequence comes from Oscillospiraceae bacterium, assembly GCA_015067585.1. Lineage (GTDB taxonomy): Bacteria > Bacillota > Clostridia > Oscillospirales > Oscillospiraceae > SVMC01. The sequence goes on along the minus strand of SVMC01000052.1, from coordinate 864 downwards.
CTACCCGGCGAGCAACAGGCCACCTGACTGGCAGGCGATTTGTCAAGGATGGTTTTCCCTGGTTGCATCGCAGCAAAGGCCCCCTTGTGTAAAGGGGGCTGTCACGCGAACAGCGTGACTGGGGGATTGTCACATCACTCAATTTGTTGGCAGCAGTATCGGTCTACTTTACAATCCCTCAGTCAAAAATCAGAGATTTTTGCCGACTCCCTTTACACAAGGGAACCTTTCTCAGTTGCCCCACATAGCACAACACCACCGGCATCGCTGGTGGTGAGTAAGTGCGCCCTTTGACATACATACTGGACATCAAAATCTATATATGATATATTGTTTATGAACACAGCGTGGAGGAATCAATATGTCAAGTAGCAGCATTGTGGAAAAAAGAATCTGCAGCAATGATTTTCAGTACCTACAACCGTACTTCTACAATAATCCGTATGCTTTGCGTTGTGAACTGGGAATTGGGGATACATCTGAAGAATACATGGAAAACGCCAAAAGGCGTGCAACGGAGATTTATCACATTCTGTTTCCTAATGGAGCCGATGCAATATTCTTTAACTATTGGCTGTACGATTATTGCGATAGCGGTGATGCTGAAAAACGCGTCTACGATTCAGATTTTGATCCCGAAGGTGTAATTGAGAATCGGCTTGAGTTTGAGCGAGAAAAACTAAGATTCTTGTCATACTATCAACTCAATTACAGACATGTTACCGTCAGGAATCTGGATACATATGATGATCCAGATGATATTGATTTTGGTAGACAACAGAGGAATCGCATTGTATGTTTTTCGGATAGTATCGAATTTGATTATCAACATCTTATCAATCAGGAGATTGAAGTAGTCAATGG
>SVMC01000051.1 GCA_015067585.1 Oscillospiraceae bacterium | reverse complement strand
CGTGCCGCCATCGAAATTTTGGCGGCAATTTCCCGGTCGATCATATGCCCCCGATGCTCCGGGGTATCGGCGGGGTGGTATTTTTCCGCTAAAATTTCGATGGCGGCACGGATCTCGGCCTGATCCTCCATGATCTGTGCCCTGCCAAAGACGATGACGCTGCGGAAATAGGTGGTGTATTCCTCCGGGACAATCCTGTCCTGCCCCACCACGCAGAAGCTGACCCGATTATCTTTCCGGATGGCATCCAGCTTGTGACCGGTGCGGGCGCAGTGGAAGTAAATCGCGCCATCGCGCCATACATAGCTCAAAGGCACCGCATAGGGCCAGCCCTCATCCCCAGTGACAGCCAGTACGCCGGAGGAACCCTCCCGCAAGAGCTTTTCGCATTCCTCCCGGCTAAGCGCCTGACGGCTGCGGCGCATAGGTCGAAACATACCGACCCCCCCTTTCTTTACCAACAGTATAACACAAATCCGGCAAGAAATCGACAAAACCTTACTATGATTGTTTTTCTTGACAATACCATCAGAATACGGCTATAATTTAAGGTGATTTTGCATTATATCACAGCGCCTATCTGCTGTGCGTTTTCTAACTTGTAAGGAGGAATCCATATGAAAATTGGTATTTACGGTTACGGCAATCTGGGTCGCGGCGTGGAAAACGCCATCACCCGCAATGCGGATATGGAGCTTGCCGCAGTGTTCACCCGCCGTGATCCCGCTTCTTTGAAGATCGCCACGACCAATGTACCTGTGGTGGCCGCAGCCGAACTTCCCCAGTGGACCGACCGCATCGATGTGCTGGTGCTCTGCGGCGGCAGCGCCACCGACCTACCCACCATGACCCCGGAGCTTGCCAAGCGCTTCCATGTGGTGGACTCCTATGACAACCACTCTAAAATTCCCGTACACTACGCCAATGTGGACGCCACCGCCAAGGAATCCGGCCATGTGGCCCTGATCTCCTGCGGCTGGGATCCCGGTATGTTCTCCCTGAACCGGGTATATGCCGAGGCTGCGCTGCCCGACGGCAGCAACTATACCTTCTGGGGTCGGGGCGTCTCTCAGGGTCATTCCGATGCCATCCGCCGCATTGAAGGTGTGGTGGATGCGCGGCAGTACACCGTTCCCGTACCCGAAGCACTGGAGCGGGTACGCAGCGGCGAAAATCCCCAGCTCACCACCCGCCAGAAGCACAAGCGCGAATGTTATGTGGTGGCGGCAGAGGGCGCTGATTTGGAGGCCATCCGTCAGACCATCGTCACCATGCCCGGCTACTTTGCCGATTACGATACCACCGTGGAATTCATCACCATGGAGGAGCTTCGCCGGAATCACAGCGACCTGCCCCACGGCGGCAGCGTCATCCGCACCGGTGTCACCGGCATCAATGGGGAGCACCACCAGTGCATCGAATATTCCCTGCGGCTTGACTCCAACCCGGAATTCACCGGCAGTGTGCTGGCTGCCTTCTGCCGCGCGGTAGACCGCATGGCAAAGCGGGGCGAATGCGGCTGCAAGACCGTATTCGACATTGCTCCCGTGGATGTTTCCCCCATTCCCCGGGAAGAACTCATCGCCCATATGCTGTAATTGTATCAAGAAAAAGGAAACAGATTATGAATTACCCTGAACGCTCTCTGGAACTGCACCGCCGGTGGCGGGGCAAGATCGAAGTCAATGCCACCGTCCCCGCGGATACCAAGGAAGCCCTGAGCCTTGCCTACACCCCCGGTGTGGCACAGCCCTGTCTGGAGATCCAGAAGGATCCCGCTCTGAGCTATGAGCTGACCCGCCGTCACAACCTCTGCGCCGTCATCACCGACGGCACCGCCGTCCTCGGCTTGGGCGACATTGGCCCGGAAGCCGGTATGCCCGTCATGGAGGGAAAATGTGTGCTGTTCAAGAGCTTCGGCGATGTGGACGCCTTCCCCCTTTGCATCAAGACCAAGGATGTGGACGAATTTGTCAACACCGTATACCTGCTGTCCGGCTCCTTCGGCGGCATCAACTTAGAAGACATTTCCGCCCCCCGCTGCTTTGAGATCGAGCGCAAGCTCAAGGAGCGCTGCGACATTCCCATCTTCCACGATGACCAGCACGGCACCGCCGTCATCACGCTGGCGGGTCTGACCAACGCCCTGAAAGTCGTTGGCAAAAAGAAGGAAGAGGTGCGCATCGTCACCTCCGGTGCCGGTGCCGCCGCCGTGTCCATCGTGCGGCTGCTGCTTTCCGCAGGCTACAAGGATATCACCATGTGCGACCGCAAGGGTGCCATTTACGCAGGCCGTGAGGGTCTGAACTGGATCAAGGAAGAAATGGCCCAGGTCACCAATTTAGAGCGCCGGGCAGGCTCCATTGCCGAGATGCTCAAGGGTGCGGATGTATTCATCGGCGTTTCCGCCCCCGGCACCGTCACCACAGAAATGGTGCAAAGCATGAACCCCGATCCCATCATCTTCGCCTGCGCCAATCCCACCCCGGAGATCTTCCCTGAGGATGCCAAGGCAGGCGGCGCTCGTGTCATCGCCACAGGCCGCAGCGACTATCCCAACCAGATCAACAATGTTCTGGCCTTCCCCGGCATCTTCCGGGGTACCTTCGATGTGCGGGCCTCCGACATCAACGAGGAAATGAAGATGGCCGCCGCCAACGCACTGGCAGAGCTGATCTCCGACGAGGAGCTGCGGGAGGATTACATCATCCCCATGGCCTTCGATCCCCGCGTCGGCCCCGCCGTTGCCGCCGCCGTCGCCAAAGCCGCCCGGGACACCGGCGTTGCCCGCATCTGATCCCTGTCTCTTCACATAAAAGGAGATTGTCTCAAAATGAAATTGTGTGAAAGGGGCGGTCTTGGAGCCCCTTTCGCGTTCAATCAGAAAGCATTATGACGGAAGCAAGCATGCTTCCGTCATAATGTAAGGGCGTCGTTGCATTTTGCAGCGACGCCCTTTTTCGTGTATGCCCGCCCGATGAGCGGGCGAAAAACCGTTTCAACGCATTTTCCGATCAGAACTTTCCGCCCTTGCTGCCGCCGAAGCCGCTGCTGCTGACGGAGATCCCGGAACCGGAGTCGGAATTTTTCTCAATCTTTTCCCGATGGTGGGTGGTATGGATGAACTGATCCCGCTGTCCGGTCAGGGTGAAGCTGTCTCTGGGGATGTAATCCCCTGCCGAGGTTGCTGCCCTTGCGGTCTTCATCTGGCTGCGAAGCACAAGACACACACCGAGGGCGATCAGCAAAGGAACGAACACCACAATGGCCAGACGGCCCAGAACGGAACCGCCGTCTTTTTCGGCTTCACCGTGCTCTGCGTAGTAGCCCAGAGCTTCCTCGCAGTAGTCCAGATAGGCGGAGAAGGCTTCCGCGTATGCTCCGGAGGAAAGCATGGAAGCAACCGTTTCCTCCATATCGGCAATGCCGTCATCGGTGAAGGAAAGCAGACCCATGTCATATTCTCCGCTGCTGGAGTCCATGCCGTAGGTCACGGTGACATATTCCCGCACATCCATGCACACCAGGAAGAGAATGCCGTTGCGGGAAGCGCCCATACCCAGATTGTTGTCGGTATAGAAATCCTCAGCAAAGCTGCGGACCTCTTCCCCGTTCATGGTATCTACAGTGAGCACATACACGCCGCAGCCGTATTCCTGAGAGATCTCCTGTGCCCGGCTGTTGAGGGCGTTGCGGTCAGCGTCCTCCAGCAGCACAGCGGTGTCCATCACATGACCCGGAACGATGGCGGCCACATCCGCGGAGGTCATTGCATCCTGAACGGAAACAGGAATGGTCGCCTGCTCCAACAGCAGACCCATCACACCTGCGAAGATATCCACCGCATCGGCACATGTAATGCCTGCGGAAACATAGTCGATGCCCTGTCCCTGCAGGGTCAGATCCAGACTCTGATACATCAGTGCGGCATCGGACTTGGAGATCAGCTCCCTGCCGGTGCCTTCACCCACCACAACATGGCCAACGAAATTCACAGAACCGCCCAGGTCTTCCACCAGGATCATCAGCATGGCACCGTCCCGTGCTTCGCCGTAACCGTGGTTTTCATAGCGGGCATAGGCATAGTCTTCCAGACTCATGCCTTCCGTATCGCTGACGATCTCCACCTGAAGGTCAAAGCTGTACTGTTCCGTCATGCTGGTCAGTGTGCTGAGACCGTGGGTCTGCAGCCGTTCATTGTCCATTTCGGAGATGCCGACGCTTACATTGTCATAAATTTCCACTGCTGCCGCAGGTACACTCAGGCCAAGGGCCAGAACCAGCGCAAGGATCAGAGAAAAAATTCGTTTTTTCATGGTCTTTCCCTCCCTCAGAACAGCAGCAGCGCTAAAATGGCCATCAGCGGCAGGGCAATGCCCGCCATCCATGCGAAGAACTTGACCTTATCCACGGGAAGATCGCCGATGAGCTTGCCGGTCTGACCGTTCATGGCAAACAGATAATCCTTGTCCTGCCACTTGGTGTGGAGCATCCACACAGGGAGCAGGGCATATTTGATCTGACCCTTTTTGATGTTCACACCGGAATTCTGCTCCAAAACCGTCTGGTAGCGGTTCACGGTGCTTCTCAGCAGCTGGGATGCGCTGCCCTTGATGCGGCGATCCACCCGCTGGGCACTTGCCTCGGCGGTGACATCGTACTTATCCGCCAAAAATCCCGGAAGATAGGCGGTGGAGAAGGGCTTCAGTTCGGAATAATCGAAGGGCTCGATGGCATCCATGTGATTGTCCGGCATTTTGGTAGATGCGTCTGCGGGCACCCGCTGGAAGATGAAGCTGCCTTCCCGGTACACATGGTAATGGTCCGTCTCCGTGACCCGGTATTCACCGGCATTGTAGGTTCTGGAATTGGTGGCAGTGTAGCTGGCACTGCAGTCTGCCTCACCGTCAAACAGCCAAAAGGGTACATACACGCCCTTGATCTCGCTGATGTGGTTGGCAGAGGAGAAGGCCTTGGGCAGGAATACCTTGCCCTTGTAGTAATTCTTCAGTGCCTGCACCGCCGCTTCCTTGTTCATCTTGAAGGGGATCACGAAATCCGGCTTCTTGCCGCCGGAGAACTGCCCCGGCACGATGCTGGGGTTGCCGCAGTAGACGCAGGCGGTGGCAGCAGTGGTTTCATCGCAGACGATCTCGGCACCGCAGGAGGGGCAGGAATAGGAGCGCATCCCGGAGGCTTCCTCCTCGCTCCAATCGGAGCCTGCACCCTCAGCATTCCAGTTCTCGGCCGCCTTTGCCGCATCTTCAGCAAAGGCTTCCTCGGCTTTTTCTTCCTTTTGGGCAAACATTGCCTCAATTTCGGCAATCTCATAAATGCTGCCGCAGTATTCACACTCTAACTTTCCCGACTCCGACGCAAAATGCAGAGGGCCGGTACAGGCAGGGCACTGATAATTGGTTACTTGTGCAGCCAAAATGATTCCTCCTTATTTAGGATTTGGGGCTTCGTTTTGACGGGGATCAGCCCACAATATCGCCGTCATCGAAGGGGTCACCGCATTCGGGGCAGAAGCGGGGCGGCTTCACACCCTTTTCAGGCTCCCAGCCGCACTTATCGCACTTGTACTGGGGCACACCGGCGGGTTTCTTCGCGCCGCATTCGGGGCAGAACTTGCCCTTGTTCACCGCGCCGCAGGCGCAGGTCCAGCCCACGGGTTCTTCCGGCTTTTTGCTGCCGCATTCGGGGCAGAATTTACCGGTGACGGTGGCGCCGCAGGCGCACTTCCAGCTATTCGCGGGCTTGGGTTCCGGCTTTTTCGCGCCGCACTCGGGGCAGAACTTGCCGGTGGCGGTGGCACCGCAGGCACACTTCCAACCATCTGCCGCAGGAGCGGGAGCAGGTGCGGGGGCGGGCTGCTGGTACTGAGGCTGCTGACCCATCTGATAAAGGCTCTGGGCATTCATGCCGCCCATGCCCTGCGCCATATTCATGCCCATGAAGGCCATGGCCGGGCCTGCACCCTGATTGGAGGCGGCTGCCTGCATAGCGGAAGCCTGTGCGCCAACCATGTGGGCCGCTGCGCGGGTGGGATCCATGAAGGCTGCATTGCGCTGCAGTTCCTTGAGCATCTTTTCGTCCTCTTCCTCTGCCTTGACGGAGGAAACGCCCACGCGCTGGATCTCGATGCCGCGATAGTCGCGCCAGTCATGGCTCAGCTCTTCTCTCAGCGCGTCCGCCAGCTCCTTGGTCTTGCCGGGCAGAGCGGAATAGCGGATGCCCAGCTCGGAAATGCGGGCGAAAGCAGGCTGCAGGGCAGTGAGCAGCTCGCTCTTGAGCTGGCTGTCCAGCTCTGCGCGGTTGTAGCTCTCTGCCACATTGCCGCAGATGTTGGTGTAGAATGCCAGCGGGTTCACTAACTTGTAGCTGTACTCGCCGAAGCAGCGCACATTGATGTCGATGTCGATGCCCGCTCTCTGGTCTACCACACGGAAGGGCACGGGAGAGGGGGTGCCGTACTTATTGCCGATGAGTTCCTTGGTGTTGAAATAGTAAACTCTCTGATCCTTGGGGGCTTCGCCGCCGAAGGTGAAGCGCTTGCCGAAGGTCTGGAAGGCACCCTTGATGCCCTCGCCAAGGGAGCCTGCGAAGATGGAAGGCTCGGTGGACATATCGTATGTATATTCGCCGGGTTCGGCGCACACATCCACGATCTTGCCCTGCTCCACGATCATCATGCACTGGCCGTCGGCCACGGCGATGACGGAGCCGTTGGAGATGATGTTGTCGCTTCCCTTGGTGTTGGAGGAGCGAGCGGAAGTGCGCTTCTTGCCCTTCACCGCCAGAATGGTGTTGGGGATGGATTCACAGTAAAAATACTCTTTCCACTGGTCCGCCAGGACACCGCCGGCAGCACCCAGTGCAGCTTTGATAAGACCCATGTGATGTACTCCTTTCGTTTATGAAACCTCATGCTTTGGCAAAAAAGCAGAGGATACTTTTTTCTATATACCATCATATCACAAATATTTCAAAAAAGAAACTATCCGACAGCATTTTGTCTACATTTCCCATATGTACGCACAAATTATGCCGCAAGATGCACAAAAGGCGGTTCTCCCGGGCAAAAAATTAAGGATGCGCCGCAATGCAGCGCATCCTTTTGATATCTTACTTTGCGTATTCCACGGCCTTGGTCTCGCGGATGACATTGATCTTGATCTGGCCGGGGTATTCCAACTCGGATTCGATCTTCTTCGCGATCTCCCGGGCCAGCAGCACCATGGAATCCTCGTTGACCTCCTCGGGCTTGACCATGATGCGGACCTCGCGGCCTGCCTGAATGGCATAGGCCTTATCGACGCCGGGATAGGAGCCGGTGAGTTCTTCCAGCTTCTCCAGACGGCGGATATAGTTTTCCACATTCTCACGGCGGGCACCGGGACGGGCAGCGGAGATGGCATCTGCCGCCTGCACCAGGCAGGCAATGACGGTCTGGGGTTCCACATCGCCGTGATGGGCTTCGATGGCATGGATGACCGCCTGATTTTCCTTGTACTTTCTGGCAAGCTCCACGCCCAGCTGGACATGGCTGCCTTCCATTTCATGGTCAACAGACTTGCCAAGGTCATGGAGAAGACCTGCTCTCTTGGCAAGGGCCACATCCTCACCCAGCTCGCTGGCCAGCAGGCCTGCGATATGGGCCACTTCGATGGAGTGGTTCAGGACATTCTGACCATAGGAGGTGCGGTACTTCTGGCGGCCCAGCAGCTTGATCAGCTCGGGATGCAGGCTGTGGATGCCGGTTTCGAAGGTGGCCCGCTCGCCCTCCTGCTTGATGACATGATCCACCTCGCGGCGGGCCTTTTCCACCATATCCTCGATGCGGGTGGGGTGGATGCGGCCGTCGGCAATGAGTTTCTCCAGAGCCAGTCTAGCGATCTCACGGCGAACCGGGTCAAAGCTGGAGACCGTAATGGCCTCGGGGGTGTCGTCGATGATCAGATCGACGCCGGTGATGGTTTCGAGGGTGCGGATGTTGCGGCCCTCACGACCGATGATACGGCCCTTCATCTCATCATTGGGCAGGGGCACCACAGACACCGTGGCTTCCGCCGCATGATCGGCGGCGCAGCGCTGGATGGCAATGGAGATGATCTCCCGGGCGTACTTTTCGGCTTCTTCCTTATACTGGGCCTCGATTTCCTTGACCTTCATCGCGGCCTCATGACGGACTTCGGACTCGATGTTCTTCAGCAGATAAGCCTTGGCCTCTTCCTGAGTCAGGCCGGAGATGCGCTCCAGAACTTCCATCTGGCTCTTCTTGAGAAGATTGACCTCCTCCTGCGCGTTGGCGATGGCCTGCTGCTTCTTCCGCAGCTCCTCTTCCTTGCGCTCAAAGGCGTCCAGCTTCTTGTCCAGAGTTTCTTCCTTCTGCTGCAGGCGGCGCTCCTGTTTCTGCAGGTCAGTGCGTCGCTCCTTGATTTCCTTGTCGTTTTCTGTGCGAGATTTATGGATTTCCTCCTTGGCTTCCACAAGCATTTCGCGCTTCTTGTTTTCGCCGGATTTGATGGCTTCATTGATGATGCGGCGGGCTTCCGCTTCCGCGCCGCCAATTTCGCGCTCAGCGACCTTCTTGCGGTAACCCACGCCCACGAAGAAGAACACGATCGCGCCTATCAGAAATGCTGCGAGACACAGCACAATGTGATACCATTCCATAACTCCAACACACCTCCTTTTGTCAAAATTTGGGTATGCAGAGATAAAGCAAATGCAGACTCTGTGCCCCCCTTAGACACAGGTGCACAAACTAATCTAACATATATTGTAACTTCATTTGATTGCTGTGTCAAGGAAAAATCCACAATTGAAAAAGGAATTACGCAAATTGTGCCCGTTGACAGACCGGGAACAGCATGGTATGATTGTTTCGCAAGTTGACAGTGGACAGTGGACAATGGACAGTTAAACGCCAAGGATGCTGCCGCAGGAAAAGGTTTATTGTATTTTTACAAGGTCGAAGTAGAGAAAATTTGCCGATTCCCGGAAGAGAAATAACTGTCAACTGTCCACTGTCAACTGTCAACTGAATACGCGGGCATGGTGGAATTGGTAGACTCGGTGGATTTAGGTGCTGTCACCTCAGTGAAGGTTTTTCGGGAGGTATTGCAATGAAATGGAACGAAATGACAATGGTACAACGAGTCATATATGTCATTG
>SVMC01000050.1 GCA_015067585.1 Oscillospiraceae bacterium | reverse complement strand
AATATGTTTACACCGCCGCCGCGCTCGACAAAGAAGAGCAGGTCGGCTGGATCGAGTTGAACATCAGCTGCCCCAATGTACACGGCGGCGGTATGGCTTTCGGCACCTCTCCCGAGGGTGCGGCCGAAGTGACCCGCGCTGTCCGCGCAGTGGTGAAAAAGCCCCTGATCGTAAAGCTCTCCCCCAACGTAACGGATATCGTGGCCATCGCCAAGGCCTGCGAAGAAGCAGGCGCTGACGCGATCAGCCTCATCAACACCATGCTGGGCATGCGCATCGACCTCAAGCGCCGCAAGCCGTTGCTTGCCAACACCACCGGCGGCCTTTCCGGCGGCGCTGTGTTCCCCGTGGCAGTGCGCATGGTATATCAGGTTTCCAAGGCAGTGAAGATCCCTGTGGTGGGTCTTGGCGGCGTGGAAACCGCGCGGGATGTGATCGAAATGATGCTTGCCGGCGCCACCGCCGTGGAAGTAGGCGCAGCCAACCTGAAAGATCCCTTCGCCTGCCGCCGCATTATCGACGAGCTCCCCGCCGTGATGGCACAGTATGGAATTGAAAAACTGGAAGATATTATAGGAGGTGCCCACTAATGGGAAAAGATGTTATCATTGCCTGTGACTTCGCGTCCAAGAAGGACACGCTGGCATTCCTGGATCGCTTTGAATCTGTAAAGCCCTTCGTTAAGATCGGCATGGAACTCTTCTACGCTGAAGGTCCCCAGATCGTTCGCGACATCCGCGAACGCGGCCACCAGATCTTTCTGGATCTGAAGCTGCACGACATTCCCACCACCGTGAAGAAGGCTATGAAGGTTCTCTCCGAACTGGATGTCAACATGTGCAATCTCCACGCAGCCGGCACCCGCGCCATGATGGAAGCCGCACTGGAAGGTCTCACCCGTGCAGACGGCACCCGTCCCCTGCTCATCGCCGTTACCCAGCTGACCTCCACCACCGAAGAGCGCATGCAGAATGAGCTTCTTATCACCAAGCCCATCGCTGAAACCGTTATGCACTACGCAAAGAACGCCTGCGACGCAGGTCTTGACGGCGTTGTCTGCTCTCCTCTGGAAGCAGGCGCCGTTCACTCCGTCTGTGGCGATAAGTTTATGACCGTTACCCCCGGCATCCGTTTTGCCGGCGGCGATGTGGGCGATCAGGCCCGCATCACCACTCCTGCCAAAGCCCGCGAGATCGGCTCCGACTATATCGTAGTCGGCCGTCCCATCACCGCAGCGGAAGATCCTGTGGCAGCTTACTTTACCTGTGTGAAAGATTTTGTTGGATAATAAAGGAGAAAAAGCATGGAACGCAAAGTATTGATCGCAAAAGATCTGCTCTCCATTCGCGCCGTATTCTTCCGGCCGAATGAGCCCTTCACCTGGGCAAGCGGCATCAAGAGCCCCATCTACTGTGATAACCGCCTGACTCTTACCGATGTCAAGGTTCGCACCGATGTAGAAGAAGGCCTGGCCGAACTCATCCGCGCCAACTATCCCGAAGCAGAAGTCCTGATGGGCACCAGCACCGCCGGCATCGCACACGCTGCCATCACCGGCCACATGATGGGTCTCCCCATGGGCTATGTCCGCTCCGGCAATAAGGACCACGGCCGCCAGAACCAGATCGAAGGCAAACTGGAAGCAGGCCAGAAGGTCGTCGTAGTGGAAGATCTGATCTCCACCGGCGGCAGTGTTATCGAAGTGGTCAACGTGCTGCGCGAAGCCGGCGCTGAAGTACTGGGCATCGTCAGCATTTTCACCTATGGTCTCCAGAAGGGCATCGACCGTCTGGCCGCTGCCAATGTGAAGAACATTTCCCTTTGCGACTTTGACACCATCGCCAAGGTCGCAGCCGAAGAAGGCTACATTGCAGAAAGCGACATCGCCCGCCTGCAGGCCTTCCGCGCCAACCCCTCTGATGAAAGCTGGATAGGAGAAAAAGCATGAGAAGTCTGACTGATATCGTAGAACTCTCCACGCAGGAGATCGATGAGATGATCGCCGTTGCACAGGACATCATCGCAAACCCCGAAAAGTACAATGAATGCTGCCGTCATAAGCAGCTGGCAACCCTGTTCTATGAACCCTCCACCCGTACCCGCCTCAGCTTCGAAAGCGCTATGCTGAGTCTGGGCGGCAGCGTGCTGGGCTTCTCCGAAGCCAACAGCAGCTCCGCAGCAAAGGGCGAAAGCGTTGCCGACACCATCCGCACCGTTGGCTGCTTCGCAGACATCATTGCTATGCGCCACCCCAAGGAAGGTTCCGCTCTGGTAGCTGCCATGAACTCCACCATCCCCGTCATCAACGGCGGTGACGGCAGCCACAACCATCCCACCCAGACCCTGACCGACCTTCTCACCATCAAGCGCGAAATGGGCCATCTGGACAATCTGACCATCGGCTGCTGCGGTGACCTGAAGTTTGGCCGCACCGTTCACTCCCTCATCTCCGCTATGAGCCGTTATGAAGGCGTAAAGTTCGTCCTCATCTCCCCCGAAGAACTGCGCGTACCCGAATATGTCCGCGAAGAAGTTCTGGACCGCAAGGGCATCGAATATCTGGAAACCGATTCTCTCGACCAGCACATCGGCGATGTGGATGTTCTTTACATGACCCGCGTACAGCGCGAGCGCTTCTTCAACGAAGCTGACTATATCCGCCTGAAGGACAGCTATATTCTCACTCCCGAAAAGATGGAACACGCCAAGAAGGACATGTGCGTTCTCCATCCTCTGCCCCGCGTCAATGAAATTTCCACTGCCATCGACTCCGATCCCCGCGCCGCATACTTCCGTCAGGTGCGCAACGGCAAGTTTATCCGCATGGCTTTGATCCTGAAACTTTTGGAGGTAAATGTATGATTATCGGCAGCATCGTAGACGGCATCGTCATTGACCATATCCCCGCAGGCCGCGGCATGGAGCTCTATCGCCTTTTGAATCTGGATGCTCTGGATTGCGAAGTAGCCGTAATCACCAACGCTGAAAGCGGCAAGGTTGACAAGAAGGACATTCTGAAGGTCGGTCAGGTCATTGATCTCGATCTCAGCGTTCTGGGCTATATCTCCACCAAGATCACCGTGAACTACATTGAAAACGGTCACCGTGTGAAGAAGATCCACCCCGAGCTTCCCGAGACCATCACCAACATGATCAAGTGCAAGAATCCCCGCTGCATCACCACCATTGAGCAGGAACTACCCCAGGTATTCAAGCTGGCAGACCGCGAACACCGCACCTATCGCTGCCTGTACTGCGAAACCAAGGCAGGCAAGAGCAAGCAGGGCTAAGCTGAATGCAAAAAATCCCCCGAAAGGAATTCCTTTCGGGGGATTTTCTTATTTGCTTTTCTTTGTTTCCGATGTCTTATTCTTCGTCCTTGCTCTTCTTGCCAACGACAAAGAGACCTGCAGCGGAAACAACGCTCATAGCTGCCCAAAGAACGGTCATATCACCGGTAGCGGGCGCATCCGCCAGAGGAGGATCTTCCTCAAAAATTTCCTCTTCTACGGGAGCATCCGTGGTGGGAACATCCTCATCGGGAAGTTCTTCTTCCCCACCACCTGCGGGAGGATTATAAGGAGGCTTTACAGTGGGCTCAGGAACTTCGTATTCTACCGTGGGCTTTTCGAAATACTCGGGTTCGCCGTCTTCGCCGTCACTGTCCTTGGGATAAAGGATAGCTTCCTGGTTGGTATCTGCTTCGTGGTCGCCGGGAATGGCACTCTTGCTCACCAGCTTCACCTTGTAAGAAAGAGTTGCGGGAGCAAAGTTGGAAACATCTTCACCGAAGATCCACACAAAGTGTTCACCGGTGGTGCCGTTATCCTTGTAATACTCTACGGTAAAAGTTGCTTCCGTTGCACCGGGGGCGGTAAAGCTATAAGTGCTGGTCACGCCTTCAGACACATTGTCGACCTTGGCAGTGGTGTAAGTCGTACTGCCAACAGTAAGGATCACGGATTCAGCTTCATCCACAAAGTCGAAATCGTAGCTTTCATCTGCGGTCTCGGTCTTATAGGGGTCATCATAATAACCAATGTAGTCCACAACCTTGCTGCCCTTGCCAACAGCATAGATGACATGATCCTGCATGTCGTCAAAGCTCAGGCTCTCGCCGCCGTTGAGCATCTTCATCAGGTTATCGCCAATGGAATTGGGATCCTTGCTGGTATTCACCGCATAGCAGCGATAGCCGGCGTTCTGCAGCGCAGTATAGGATTCCCACGCATCGTAGAGAGCGCGATCCATGCACATTGCATGGTCCTGTGCTTCTGCGGTGGTAAGGCACTTATCGGCAGAGTAGCTCTGGTGTTTGTAATCGCCGATGGGCTGCACATAGGTATCGCCGTCAGCTTCGACCCAAGCCTTTACCTGAGCCCAGTACTGGCTCCAAGTCCAGCCGTTAGGTACAACATAATCTCCGTTGCTCTTTCTGGTAGAAAGCCAGCCTTCCGTTCCGCTCATAAAATTGTCTTCAGACTGCTTCCATACGATGGTGCTGGGAACATTGTTATCATCATTGAATGCCCATGCAAGGCCATCGCTGACAAGGATCATGTGCTTGCGGCTTGCTTCAACAGCAGTATCAGCATCCAGCATTTCCTTTGCCGCGATAAGACCGGCATCAATATTGGTGCCGCCGCTGGCGGTTTCAAGGCTCTGCAGCATAGATTCCATATTCTCTTCCGTCAGTTCGGTCAGAGGCAGAACCACTTTGGAGGTATAGTTGAAGATAACAAAGCCGATCTTGATGCTGGCATCGGAGTCTTTCTGTGCTTCAACCAAAGCCTTCAGCATTTCGGTTGCCTCTCCCTTGGAAAGCGCATCGGAAGAAGACTTATCAACTACGAAAACGATATCGGAACCCTGTCTGTCCTGAGAACCGCCCACGGAGAGCTTTACATCGGAAACACCGTTGGCATCCAGAGGACTTGCCGTCTTGGATTTTTCAATCTCATCGGAAGATTCAGATTCCAGACGATTCACTACTTCGAGCTTATTGGTGCTGCCTACAGTGGTAACACCGTCAGGCAGATCAAAATCAACCCGGCTTCCGTCTGCAGCAACCGTAAACTTGATCGCACCATCCAGCAGAGCATAGCCTTCGGGCGCCTTGGTTTCGGTCAGTTCATAGCTCTTGCCTGCCATGAGACCGTCAACTGTCAGCTCACCGTTGGCGTCCACCGCATAGGTATCCAGTGCAGTCTTAACGCCTTCAGCATCCACATGAGAAAGGGTAAATTCTGCGCCGGTCAGGGTCTTGCCGTCTTCATTCACCTTCTTCAGGCCCAAAGCTACGGTAGCCAGCTTTTCAGCATCCAGCGTCACACTGTCACCGACGGGAATCGTTCCTGCATTCAGGCCCACCATATTCTGAGAAACCTTGCGAACGTCCTGACCTTCTGCGGCATAAGGTTCATAGAAATATACACCAGCAGGCAGGTACTGGGAACCGGACATAGTAACAGCAATATCATCGCCTTCAGTATAACCCGTCAGCTTCAAGTCATAGACGCTGCTGCCGTCAGCAGTAACACTGGCAGTGGCAGCACCGGCAGATGCAGTGATAACAATATTGGTGTCCTCATGGGAATTATCAAATTCACCGTTGAGCATTACCTGCAGATCCACAGTATAAGTGCCGTTTTCATCAGGAGTCATGATGAGGTTGGCAACTTCCACCTGACTGACGACAATCTGGCTTTCAGGGGCAGGAATCGGGTTTTCTTCTGCCTGCTTGATCAGATAGTCTACAACACGGAGCATTCTTTCATTTGTATCAGGCTGGAAACTATCTGCTCCACTCTTTTCCCAGTGTGCCGTCAGCACAGGGTATTTCCCGGAAGCTGTGGTATACCAATAATGGAGACCATTAAAGGTATCTGTATTGGCATACTTCCAAACAGCAATCTGCGCAGCGGCGATCATCGCACCCTCATCTACCTCTGCAGCATCCGCAAAACCGGCTGCTGCCAGATCCTCCTGCATCTCTTCAACAGAAATGCAAGGATAACTGTTCATCATCACCGAACGGATCTTCTGCGCAGTGATATCGTCATAGTAGTTAGCATCTTCCAGATTGATCTGGCGATATGCGGTGTAACGCACAACAGTGGTATCCCTATCGCAGCAGTAAGCTACTGCAAAGTTGCTCTCACCCATCACAAAACGGTCGATAGAAGAAGAGTCGCTCTTAAGGTTATGACTCCAAGTATCGCCTGCGCTCATGCCCTGAAGATTCGCCATCATCCAAAGCTGAGGATGAGAGTCGTCATTCATCTGAGGGTTATGATAATAATAGCCGCTGGGAAGATAGGTCTGCATTTCAGCAAAGATATAGGGATCACTATAATCGTTACCCAGCTCATACAGGTCAGCCAAAGCATATGTGCTTTCAGGATAGGAAACCAGCATTTCTGCTTTCTCTTCTTCAGTAAGGCAGGAATACTCATGGCCATGGATCTTCATATCAGCATACTCGCAGATAGGCTCAACGCAATATGTTCTGAAAGTTCCTCTTGTCATCCATGCTTTACCGTTAATTTTTGCATAGCAGGCCTTGCCATGTACATGGAAAACACTTTCCGTGCAGATCAGAACATCGGCCTTGCAGTCATCATCATGGGTATGATAGCAAGCTGCAACATGTTCGGGATGCTCTTCCACAGGATACCCGCAGTTCAGCGCATAGCAGGCGCCGCCGATTTCGCTATGGGTATGGAAGCAATTTTCACCGTGGGTATGCGCGAGATTGCAGTCTTCAGCGCAGTTTGCATTGCACTCATGCGCTTCAACGCCGCAATCAGGCTGATCATCCTCGGCATTGATCTCACAGCTGAGCTTATAGCAATCGGCGCTATGAGCATGCAACGCCAGTTCGCACTCCTGCTCGCCTTCAGCATAGCCACAGACATTCTGTTCCTCATAGCATGCCTCGCCGTGGACATGTCTGGTTTCGCAGTCGCAGTCATAGCGGCTGTGTCCTTCCGCAGATGCCACAACGCTCAGCAGGCTCATCACCATGCTCATTGCAAGAATGAGCGAAAACAGTTTCTTCATTTTCTTTGCCATAGTTCATTCTCCTTTCGGTTTAAAAAAGAGATGAAACTTTTGGCGGCCGGGCTGCCATAGCTCTCGCCTTAGGCCCCATAGCTTTGCGCCCTCCCCTTTCGGGAAGTTTGCCGTTATCAATTGTCTCCTCTTAATTTCCTCATTTCTTATTTATTTTGCAGGGATCGGGGTCAGCTTTCGTTTTCTTCTTCGCGAGGCGAAACACTCTCAAGGGTACTGTCCAGCAGGCGGATCAGTTCCAAAGCACTACGGAAATGCTCTTCTCTGTCGCCGTTGAGCCATTTCACCGTTCCCTGCCATGTAGCATTCTGCATCTGCACAATGTCCACAAGGAAGGATTGCTTCATTTTACCGCCTCCTTTGGCCTCCAATCTTCTTTGCGCAGGAATTCCTGCGCAAAGGGGTGCCTCTTTTTCTGTGCATATCTAAATTACCACATTTTGGTAACATTCTGGTAACATGCAGGAAATTTATTCCACTTTTTGGAAAAACCTTGTGGCGAAGCAAAAAAATCCCCCGAAAGGAATTCCTTTCGGGGGGCTTATTTACTTCAGGCCGAGGCTGTTATTGAGCAGGCTTGCGCTGTAGAGGAAAAGCACATCCTGATCGTCAAATTCAAGGAAGAAGCTCAGAAGATCGCTCTGCACATAGCGGATATCCACCATGGTGATCTTGGCGTATTCTTCCACCAGCAGCGGAGCAAGGCTGCCGGCAAAGGAGTCGCGGAAGATCACAAGCTCCTCATCGGTCTTGGCATTGGGATTTTCAATGGTAACGATGGCGCAGGAACCGGCGGAGAACATCTCATAAGGGTCTCTGCCGTGAGCGGCTTCCATATCGTAAAGCACGCTCTCTTCAGGCATGCCGTTATCATTAGCGGTAACGATGCACTGCTCCAGCACATCATTGGTAAGATAGCGGATGGTATCGGGCTTTACATGCAAAGCGGACTGTCCGTAATAAACGCCGTAGAAAGGTGTATCCAGCTCGTTTACCGTATAGTCTGCACTGCCTACACCTTCCGCGCCCATTTCGCTGAGAAGCCAATCCGCCACATGGCAGATCTCTTCCTGACGCCAATGGCTGTCAGTGGTGTAATAATCTTCAAGGGTCAGCAGCGGGAAGATATCGATATAGTTCATATAAGGCGTCTTATCCCGCATACAGGAGACCAGTTCTTCATAATCAATATGAAGATACCCGTTGGGTTCGGCAAGGAAATAGTTCTTGTCGGGCACCACAGAGAAATAGATCTCGGTATCGGTACCTGCCAGATAATGATCATAGAGGAACTGGAATCTGCCGGCTGCATGGTCCAGCATTTCCTGATTCAAGGGATATTCCAGCTTGGCAAGGTGGCCATCCACATAGTAGAGGTCATTGTTGTCCATCTGACCCAGCGCATAGGTTGCCGTCATAGCCTTGACGGAACGGAACACCTCACGCAGAGGGAACTGATCCTGTGTATAAGTCTCAAAGTTCTTCATGAAAGAGGTGTCGGCAAGACTTTCCGCCGTGATCTCGGGGAATACCGCCAGCACACGGCGCTCACCTTCGCTATATGCCGTGGGCGCTTTGAATACGCACCATGCCGCCATACCGAAAAGGAACACACCCATAAGGCAGACAAGGAGGATGTTTTTTACTTTTGTCGTCATATTCATCCCTCCTTAGAAACGGAAATACAAGAACGGATTAAAAGAGCCGTCCACAAGGTAAGCCGTGACCACCAGCACCAGCACCAACAGCACTACGCTCTCCAGGAGATTTACGGCCTTCTCCCCCGCGCGGTTCTTCTTGATTGCGGCAACAGCCTTTGCGCCCAGCGGCGTCGCGCCCACCACACCGATGAGAATGAGGCCTGCATAGCTTCTGAGATAATAGATGGCTTCCGCGGAAACAGCGGGAACGCCGCCAAAGCCAAACATAGCTTTGATGCAATCCATAGCCTCAACCATACCGGCGGCATTGAAAATCACAAAGCTGATGACCACGAAAAACACCACATAAATATGGTTCAGCACACGGCACTTTTCCAGCTTGGGCAAAAGCCAGAGCTTTTCCACCAGCAGGAAGAGAGCAAAGTACAAACCCCATACGATGAAATTCCA
>SVMC01000049.1 GCA_015067585.1 Oscillospiraceae bacterium | reverse complement strand
CATGCAACATATTTATAAGGAATATATGCGGGGCAAGACACCCGTTCCCGTGCTGCGGGACATCTGCCTCGAAGTGGAGGAAGGGGAATACCTTGCCATCATGGGCCCCTCCGGCTCCGGCAAGACCACGCTGATGAACCTCATCGGCTGTCTGGACAAGCCCACCTCCGGTTCCTACATTTTCAACAACCGGGACATCACCACAAGAACGGACGATCAGCTTGCGGTGATCCGGAATAAGCACATCGGCTTTGTGTTCCAGAGCTTCCACCTGCTGCCGAATCTCAACGCCCTTGACAATGTGGCACTGCCCCTGCTGTACGCGGGGATGCCCCGGAAGGAGCGCCTTGATCTGGCACGGGAGGCTTTGGCGAGGGTCGGTCTGGAAGAACGCATGAGCTTCCGTCCCAACCAGCTTTCCGGCGGTCAGTGCCAGCGGGTGGCCATTGCCCGTGCCATCGTGGGCAAGCCAAGGTTGCTGTTAGCGGACGAACCCACCGGCGCACTGGACACCGCCTCCGGCGAGCAGATCATGGATATTTTCGATCAGCTCAACGAAGAGGGCGTTGCCATCATCATGATCACCCACGAGCCGGCCATTGCGGCCCGGGCAGGGAAGACCCTCCATCTTTTGGATGGACAGTTCAATGAAGCCTGACAGCTCTATGAGCTGAGAAAGGACGGTCCCAAATGAATAAGCGAAAAACGATCATTGCCGTGGTCTGTGTTTTCCTGGTTCTGGTGCTGGCCGCAGCGGGCATCGCCTATGCCGTCAATCCGGAGCGGACCACCTGCAATGTCTATGCGGTCTCCGATCTGGCCATGGAATACTGGGGCGATGACAACATCACCTACGGCGAAGTCCGGGCAGATCAGGTGCAGACGGTCTATCTCTCTGATACCCAGCAGGTCACGGAGGTCTATGTCAAGGAAGGGCAGAGCGTCCAGAAGGGCGATAAGCTGCTGGCCTATGACACCACCCTTTCTTCCCTTGAGGTCTCCCGCAAGGAGATCGAGATCAAGCAGATGAAGGAAGAGCTGACCTCTGCAAAGAAAGAATACAATACCCTTGCCGGCTCCAAGGTCTACACCGTGGCGGCAGATAAAATCGAAGGTGCCCCCGTACAGCTTGCGGTGGAGCCTGCGGTGGTGTCTGCAGAACCCACCTATCGGCTCACCTTCCTCACCAATGTGACGGAAGATCCCGCAGTTGGGGAGCAGCCCGGCGAAGCGGTGGAGGAAGAGCTTCCCGCCGTGGATGAAAACGGCGTAGTGCGTACCTACGCCCTGCAGGGCGGCACCGGCACCCAAGAAGATCCCTATCTCTATGTGTGCGCCGACGGCATTCCCTTTAACGAGGATTTCCTTCGGGAGATCGGTCTGCTTCCTGAGGAAGATGATGTTGTCATCCCTCCGGCAGAGGGTGAAGTTCCCCCTGAGGAAGAAGATCCCGCCCCGGTGTATGTGGTATTCGGCATCAGCGAGGGAAACAAGCTCACCGGCAAGATCATGCAGGCGGGCGGTATGTGCTTCTCCCTGAAGGATGACAAGGTCTCCTTTATCGTATTTGACGCATCCGATTACATCGGCCGGGCCTTCGGCGAACCCAAACCCGAACCCGAGCCTCCCAAGCCTCCCGAACAAGATGACGACGAGGAAAACGAGGGCAACAACGACGATAACAAGCCTGACAACGATAATAACAAGCCTGACAACGATAATAACAAGCCCGACAACGATAATAACAAGCCTGACAACGATAATAACAAGCCCGACAACGATAATAACAAGCCCGACAACGATAATAATAAGCCCAACAACGATAATAATAAGCCCAACAACGATAATAGCAAACCTAACAACGATAATAGCAAGCCCAACAACGATAATAGCAAACCTAACAACGATAATAGCAAGCCCAACAATAATAAACCCACCGGGCCCAGCTATGCTGAAATTCAGGCCCAGAAGGCCGAGCTGCAGCAGACCATCAAGGATCTGGACCTGCAGATCCGTATGGCAGAGGTGGAGCTGAAGCGCATGAATCAGGAGCTGTCCGACGGCATCGTCTATGCCGAAATGGCGGGCACCATTTCCTCCCTGCAAGAGGTGGAAGCGGCCTATCAGAGCGGCGAACCCCTCATGAAGCTGGCAGGCGGCGGTGGCTATTATATCGAAGGCACCGTCAGCGAGCTGGACCTTGAAACCGTGGAGGTGGGACAGCGGGTCAGCGTCACCTCCTGGGAAAGCGGCAATGTGTACGACGGTAAGATCGTAAGCATTTCCAACACCCCCAGCGAAAACAATTATTACTACGGCTCCGGCAATACCAATGTTTCCTACTATCCCTTCGTGGTCACCATCGACGGCAGCGCCAACTTCCGGGAATATGAGAGCGTGGAAATGAAGCTGGAAGAGGAACAGGTGGTATCCGAGTTTTTCTATCTGGATCAGCCCTTCATCCTTGAGGAAGAGGGCAAGAGCTTCGTCTATGTGGCGGGTGAAGAAGGCAAGCTGGAGAAGCGGGAGATCCTCACCGGCGCCACCCTGTGGGGCACCAGCTTCCAGATCTTAGACGGCCTGACCCGTGAGGATGCCATTGCCTTCCCCTACGGCAAGGATGTGAAAGAGGGCGCAAAGACCGAGATTTCCACCCTTGACGAGCTGTACGGCTGGTAAGGAGGGCATATGAGAGAGAATAAGGCACACAGGGGACGGTTCTATGTGTGCTTCTGCGGCACACACAGAACCGTCCCCTGTGTGCTCGGCTGGTAAGAGGAGGACATATGAGAGAAAATATTTTTCTGGCCTTTCAGGGGGTCTGGAGCCATAAGCTCCGCTCCATCCTGACCATGCTGGGCATCATCATCGGCATCGCGGCCATCATCACCATCGTGTCCACCATCAAGGGCACCAACGAGCAGATCAAGCAGAATCTCATCGGCTCCGGCAACAATGCCGTCACCGTGGAGCTGTATCAGAACGACTATACCTACGATCTTGCCTACGGCGGCAACCCCGAGGGTGTCCGGGTCATCGACGAGGACACCAAGGAAGAGCTGAATGAGCTGGACGGCGTGGTCGCCACCTCTCTGTTCCGCTATCGCGGCTACACCGACGGCGTATTTTACGGCAACACCGCCTATACCGGCGACCTCTACGGCATCGACGGGGATTATTTCAGCGTCTACGACTATATCCTCAGCTCCGGACGGATGTTCCAGCCCCACGACTATGCCAAGACCCGCAAGGTGGCCATCCTGGATTCCAAGGCGGTCACCTCCCTGTTCAACGGGGAAGACCCCGTGGGTAAGACCATCGAGATCATGGCAGAACCCTTTGTTGTGGTGGGCGTTGTGGCCCCCTCCACCACCTTCCGTCCGATGATCGAGAACATCAATGACTATTACCTCTACGCGGACACCAGCTCCGGCCATATCTTCATTCCGGACAGCACCTGGCCCATCATCTACCGCTTCGATGAGCCCCAGAGCGTGGCGGTCAAAGCCGCCAGCACCGACGATATGGCGGTGGCAGGCAAGGCGGTATCGGATCACCTCACTGCCAGCCAGATCACCGACCCGGAAAACAGCTCCTTCAGCTATCAGAACCGGGATATCCTGGAGCAAGCCCAGCAGTTACAGGAAATGAGCAACGCCACCAACCGCCAGCTCATCTGGATCGCCAGCATTTCCCTTCTGGTGGGCGGCATCGGCGTGATGAACATCATGCTGGTATCGGTCACGGAGCGCATCAGCGAGATCGGCCTCAAGAAGGCCATCGGCGCGAAAAAACGCCGGATCCTGGGCCAGTTCCTCACGGAATCCGCCGTCCTCACCGGCACCGGCGGCATCGTGGGCGTGCTGGCAGGCATCGGCCTTGCCACCCTGCTTTCCAAGCTGACCGGAACCCCCTCCGCCATCAGCATCCCAGCCATTTTGATCGCGGTGGTGTTCTCCACCCTCATCGGCATCCTCTTCGGCCTGCTGCCCGCCACCAAGGCAGCCAACATGAACCCCATCGAGGCTTTGAGAAGAGAATAAGCGAAAAAGGTGCTGCCTCTCATGTTGAGGCGGCACCTTTCATAATTATATCGACCGATCAGCGCACAGCGGCGCCGTATTCGCGTTCCATGGCATCCATGGAAACGACCCATTGTTTTCCAAACTTACAAACATCAACACCGTTTACAAGCTTACCATAGGCAATGGCCTTACGCAGAGTGCTTTCATTCAGACCCCAGAGGGTTGTGGCATCGCTGAATGCCATGAGTCCGTCAAAGGGAGTCTCTATCCGGATACCATGCTCCCACAGCTCATCGCAGGACAGATCAAGGTCATCATCCCAGATAATGCCGTAACCGCCCACATCTACGCAAACACTGCCAAAGGCGGCAGGGTCTTCTTTTAAGAAGCAAAAAGCCGGAATTCTTTCAAACAGGGGATGCAGATCATATAGTTTGGTCACACCCTCACTGAATTGGATGCTCAGCTTGAAATCAGGGAGGGGAGAAACACTTTTTACCTTGTGAAACATATATAGCCTCCTTATTCCAACGGCGGGATCTTCTTGAACTCCTGTGTGTGCCAGATTTCCTGCAGGGTATCTTTATGGATCGAAATCCATTCCCGCACCATTGCAAGTGCTTTGGCAGGAAGGTCTCCTTCAAGAACCTCTCCCGTCATAAAGTCGATTGCGGCAACATCATCATTATAGATTGCGTGAATATGCGGTGGATTATGCTCGCTTTGCAAGAAATACATTCTGATGATAATTCCATAGAATCTTGATAATACAGGCATTTCAACCACACTCCTTCCGAAAACAGTATATCACGATACCGTGATATTGTCAATGGTATATTGCTGGTCATCTTTGGTGCTGTTCGATCAGCAGGAGCTTTTCCTGCCTTGTGAGCTGTTTGACCTCCCATTCCCGGCGCATGGCTTCCTGTTTGGTGTCGAAGCGCTCAAAATATACCAGCTCCACCGGCCTTCGGGCGTGGGTGTATTTGCCGCCCTTACCGTCCTGATGGGCCTGCAGGCGGCGGTCAAGATCGTTGGTCCAGCCGGTATAGAGGCTGCCGTCCCGGCAGCGCAGGATGTACATATAATTGTCCATGGGATTCTCCTTGTATCTGTCCGGGGTGAGTGGTATAATAAAGAAAATGAAATTTGGAGGCACAGCCATGACAGAGCATGATCTCATTGAACGCAAGCTTGATTCCAAGCTGATTTTTGACGGCCGCATTCTCCATGTGTGCGACGACGCGGTGATGCTGCCCAACGGCCATACCGCATCCCGGGAGCTGATCCGCCATGTGGGCGCGGTGTGCGTGATCCCGATCCTGGATGACGGTCGGGTCATCGTGGAGCGGCAGTTCCGCTATCCTGTGGGAAAAGTATTGACGGAGATCCCTGCCGGGAAGCTGGATTCCAAAGAGGAAGATCCCGAGCTTGCCGCCCGCCGGGAATTGAGAGAAGAGACCGGCTACACCGCGGATGAACTCATCCACCTCGGTGTGTTCTATCCCGCCCCCGCCTATTCCGACGAGGCCATCCATATGTACCTCGCCCGGGGCCTTCACGAAGGCGATCAGGCGCTGGACCAGGATGAATTCTTAGAGTACCGGTTGGTTCCCCTGAAGGACCTGGTGCAGCAGGTGCTTGCAGGTCAGATCCCCGACATCAAGACCCAAGCCGCCGTCCTGCGGGCATGGTATATGCAGCAGCAGGATTGACGCAGGTTCATTCAATAAATGTAGGGGACGGGCTTCCCGTCCCGGCAGGAAAATGTTCGTTTATATTGTGGTTTTCGGCGAATTCGTAACCATTGCATAGTCAATCAGGGGACGGTTCCCCGATCGGCAGGCCGATCAGAGAACCGTCCCCTGATTGACATTGGCCTTAATGTCTCCGGAAGCCGGGGCGGCCCCGGAAGCATTTGGGGCAGAGTCTGCCCTGATGGTGCAGGGGCAGGGCGGCACCGCAGCTTTTGCAGAATCGAATATTGTTTTTCAGATTGTGGAGCAGGATCGTGTTGATCCGCTCCGCAATTTGTTCTCTTTCGTCATAAAGAGCGTCCGCATCGATCTCCACGCCGAAGGATCGGGAGAAGGAATAGTAGAGATCCAGCCTGCGGCACTGCAGCTCCAGCTCCGGCAGGGTGTATTCGTCGGGGCGGCGATCCACCAGCGCGGGCGGCTCAGGGTTGACGCCCAGTGTCCATGCCTGCAGCATCCTGAAGAAGAGCTGATTCAGCTCGTCCTCCGTCTCGTCATAGGGGATGCTGGCGGCGCGAAGCTCCTGCGCTTTGGTCAGATGGAAGCCCTGATCCCGCAGGCGGGAGATGATGGTAAGATAGCGGCTCACATCCAGACGGCGGTAGGGCTTGGGGGCGGGCATCTTGTTCCAAACCTCCAGCACCTCCAAAAGGTCGAAGGGCCCCTCCAGCACATAGTCGGAAAAGCCGGTGATGGCGCAGGTCAGGGGCGGCACCACGCTCTCTAAGGCGGTGCGGATCTCCGTCAGGTGCTCCATGGCACCCACATAACCCTTGTCATACATTCCGAAACGGCCTGCCCGGCCCGCGATCTGCTGTACTTCTTCCGGGCGCAGAGGGCGGCGCTCGATGCCGTCGAATTTTTCCGCTTCCATGAAGATCACCCGCTGGATGGGCAGATTTAACCCCATGCCGATGGCATCGGTGGACACCACATAGCGCATCTGTCCCCGCAGGAAGCCCTCCATCTGCCGACGGCGGGTGGCATAGGGCAGGGCACCGTAGATGATGGCGGGGCGCATGCCCCGCTGGCGCAGGTCTTCCGCCACGGACAGAACGCCGATCTTCGAGAAGGTGATGAGGGCATCTCCCGGCTGTAAATTATTGTAGTCCACAGTGCGGTCCATGCAGATCAGGGGCGTTTTTCGCTCATGGCGCACAAGGTCATAGCTGTCGCCGCAGCTTTCGATGAGCTGGATGAGCAGATTTTTTGCCTCCGGGGCAGCGCAGAGGTGAATTTCCGGGGCGCAGACGCCGAGAATGGCCCGGGTCCATGCATAACCCCGCTGGGGGTCTGAGATCATCTGGCATTCGTCAATGACCGCCACATCATAGTTTAATTGAAGATCCAGCTTTTCCGCCGTTGCGCAGATGTGGGTGTCACCCTCCTCCCAGTCCTCTTCCTCGCCGGTGCACAGGGCGCAGGCCACCCCCGCGTCCAGCAGAGATTCCTGCGCTTCCATGGCCAGCAGGCGAAGGGGTGCCAGGTAGACGCCGTTTCTGGCTTTTTTCAGCCGTTGAAAGCCGGCGTAGGTCTTGCCGGTGTTGGTGCCGCCGATGTGGAGAATAAAATGGCGGTGCATGGCACGGGCGGCGGGGTATTCGTCCGTGGGATTCAGGGCAACCAGCAGCTCAAGGTTGCTGCGGATGGCCCGGGGAATATAGACAACGGAATAAAGATGTCCCAGAGGGCGGGACATCAGCTCCGTGGTGGGGAAGCGGGGCATCTGCATAAAGTCCGTCACATTGGCCTCCGGCTGGGCGGCCCGGAAGGCCTCCAGTGTGCGGGTGGCCACGGCGAATAAAATGGCGCAGTAGCGCTCCTGCACCCGCAGGGTCAGGGGTGCGGTGGGGTTGCTGCCCATCCAGATGCCCGTCATGACGAAGCGGCGCAGCACATCCCCCAGAGCATCCTCCTTGTGGCGATGCTCCAGGGCCAGAAAGGCGCTGAGATAGCCGCCGGCCTTGCCGGTCTGGATGTGGGTGCCGGTGCTTAAGTGCCGAAGCTGATGGCAGATGGCGCTGTGGTAATGGTGGGCGAGGGTGGTCTCGTTAGAGTCCGGAAGCTGCGCCTTCGCCCAGCAGCCCTTCAGCATGGATATGGTCTCCTGCAGGGCCTGCTCGGCCTGCTGGGCAGCGCGGACGGCATCGGTGATCCTGGGGACGAATTTGCCGGAGCGCTCCGCCCGCATCACATCCTCCCGCCGCCATGCCCGCACCCGCCGGGTGCCAAGGGTGCGGTAGGTGGGACGGGGAAGCAGCTCGTCGATTTGCTCCCGTGTCCAGCCACGGCTCTCCAAAAGACCCATGGTCCAGAATTTATGATCCTTTGCCCGGGACATTCCTCCGCCCCCTTTCCGTTTGATTCCCGCTTAGTATACCACAAAAGGACAAAAAGAACAACCACCCGAAAATTAGCTCTTACTTTTCCTAAGAAAACGCCTATGAAACCTTGGTTTATCCCCTGCATTGTGTTATACTATATTATATGTCATTGTATTTTCCTGAAAACAGAGGATTTGGAGGTGCAATATGGCACTTGAAAATAAATTGGGACTTACAAGTTCCGTAGACCTTGCCCGTGAGGAAGAACGCATCAGCAAGAAAAAGGCGCTTGAACTTTTTGAAAGCGGAATGCTTGATCAATTGGAAGCGGGAAGATTCTCTGCCCTCAAAGCGATTCATAAGTATCTCTTTGACGAGATCTATGACTTTGCAGGAAAACTCAGAACCGTAAACATTTCCAAGGGCAATTTCCGCTTTGCTCCCTTGATGTATCTTGAAGCGGCTCTTGCGAACATTGATAAAATGCCACAGTCCACTTTTGATGAGATCGTTGAGAAGTATGTGGAAATAAATATCGCCCACCCCTTCAGAGAAGGAAATGGGCGCAGCACTCGTATTTGGCTCGATCTTATTTTCAAAACCGAACTTCACAAGGTGGTTGACTGGAGCAAGGTCGATAAGGAAGATTACCTCCTCGCGATGGAGCGCAGCCCCATTCGGGATATTGAAATCAAGCATATCCTCAAGGCAGCTCTGACTGATGACATCAACAGCCGTGAAGTCTATATGAAAGGTATCGACCACAGCTACTATTATGAAGGATATTCCACCTTCAAGACGGAAGAATTGTGAGAATTTACAGGAAAAGGATGGAAAAACACTATGGAATTCACAGCAAAACAGCTTGCAAAATACATTGACCACACCATTTTGAAGCCGCAGGCCACCCGGGGGCAGATCATTGCGCTATGTGACGAGGCGAAGCGCTATGGTTTTGCCAGTGTCTGCGTCAACCCCTGCCATATCGCGCTGGCGGCGCAGGAACTGGCCGGTACGGATGTGGCGCCCTGCTGCGTCATCGGCTTCCCTCTTGGCGCCTGCAGCACCGCGGCGAAGGCCTTTGAAGCAGCGGATGCTGCCGCAAACGGGGCAACGGAGATCGACATGGTCATCAACATCGGCGACGCCAAGGACGGCCGCTGGGATGCGGTGGAGGCAGACATCGCCGCCGTGGTGAAGGCCATCGACGGCCGAGCAAAGCTGAAGGTCATCATTGAGACCTGCCTGCTCACCGATGAGGAGAAGGTTCTGGCCTGTCAGGCCGCCGTCCGTGCGGGCACGGATTTCGTCAAGACCTCCACCGGCTTCAGTGCTGCCGGCGCTAAGGCCGAGGATGTGGCCCTGATGCGCCGCACCGTCGGTCCCGATATCGGCGTCAAGGCCGCCGGCGGCATCCGCACGTACGCCGATGCGAAGGCCATGATCGAAGCGGGGGCAAGCCGCCTCGGCGCCTCCGCCGGCGTTGCCATCGTGGCAGAACTGCCGTAAACAGCGAATGTAGGGAATGCCCACATCGTCCCACCGTATTACAGATCGGTCAATCACGGGGACGCTTCCCACTGTCCACTGTCAACTGTAAACCGCCTGCCTCATTGGCTGAAAAACAGCCCTCCGGACTTCCGGAGGGCTGTTTTTGTACTTGGGTTACTTGGCTTCAAGGTAGCGCATGATGATGGTAGCGATCTGTTCGCGGGTGGCGCTGTTCAGGGGGTTAAGGTAGGTGACATTGTTCACGGATGCACCGGTGATGATCTCGTTTTCAATG
>SVMC01000008.1 GCA_015067585.1 Oscillospiraceae bacterium | reverse complement strand
ATGGTAAACATGGCAATCTCATTTATCGTTCTACTGGCGGTCAATATGTTGGAAAAGAAGAACAAGCAATCCAAAGGAGGCCGCTGAGATGTCGATTTACGTTGATATTGAAAAGAAGCTTGGTTCCTTTTCTCTCAAAGTGAAGTTTGAAGCGGCTGATGAAACACTGGCTCTCTTGGGCGCTTCCGGCTGCGGTAAGAGCATGACACTCAGGTGTATCGCAGGTATTGAAAAGCCGGATAAAGGCCGTATTGTGGTAGACGGCATCACGTTGTTTGACTCTGAGAAGAACATCAACCTCTCTCCCCAGGAACGTCATGTCGGACTGATGTTTCAGAACTATGCCCTATTCCCCAACATGACCGTTCTGCAGAACATCCGCACGGGAGCAAAGCGGGAAAAGAACAAGGATAAGAGAGAAAACTTTGTTCGGCAGGTCGTGGACAGTTTTGGCCTTGCGGAGCTGGCAAATCATTACCCCTATCAGCTCTCCGGCGGACAGCAGCAGAGAGTGGCTTTGGCCCGTATTCTGGTTTCTGATCCACACATTCTACTGTTAGACGAACCGTTTTCTGCTCTGGATAGCCACCTGCGCTTTCGGTTGGAGCAGGAGGTTCGCAGCGTGATTCGTTCCTTTGGGAAAACAGTTCTTTTGGTTTCCCATGACCGGGATGAGGTATACCGCATGGCGGATAGCATTGCCGTGATGAGCAATGGCAGGATCGAAGCTTTTGGTGAAAAAAAGGCAATATTTGCATCACCGCAAACGAGAACAGGTGCCATGCTTACCGGCTGCAAAAACATTTCTGCAATTGAGTGCATCGGGCCAAATCGTATTTATGCTGCCGAATGGGGTATGGAACTGGCCGTGAACGGACTTTCCAAAGCAGCCCGTTATGTAGGCATTCGTATGCATGATATATGCCCGGGAAAGGGCGATAACGCAACTCTGTTCAAAGTTGTGGATGTGATTGAAAATCCCTTTTCCATAACGGTTATGCTTCGCCCTGACGGCACGGAAAACACGATGCCGATCGGATGGGAAACAGAAAAAGAAACATGGAAAAACTATCAGGCAGACAAACTGTATATGCGTTTGCCTACAGCTTCACTTTTGTTATTGGAGGACAATGAAAATGCTTGAAAATCCTTGTTTTGAGCGTGCATGTGATCTGCTGCTGTCCCAAGTTTCGGCAGTAGGCATGGAGCAGGTACCCTTGTCCGAATGCGGTGGACGGGTTCTGGCGCAGGATCTGATTGCACAGGAAAATGTACCGGCCTTTGACCGCTCTCCTTATGACGGCTATGCAGTTCGTGCAGAGGATACGGTATTGGCCTCGAAAGAGCATCCGGTGACACTTCAGATTCTGGAGGAGATCCCGGCAGGGGCTGTTCCGACCAAAGAAGTTTTGGCAGGTACTGCTGCAAAAGTTCTTACCGGAGCGCCTATTCCCAAGGTCGCCGATGCGGTGATCATGTATGAAAAAACTGTTTTCACCGATGAAACCGTTACACTGTTTGCTCCTGTAAAGTCCGGAAGCAATATTGTACGCACCGGCGAGGATATCAGCAAAGGCGCGGTTCTCGCCAGGTCCGGAACTGTAGTCGACCCTGGTCTGGCCGGTACGCTGGCAGCACAGGGAGAAGCAATGCCCTTGGTATACAGAAAGCCAAAGGTTGCGCTGCTTTCCACCGGCAGTGAGTTGGTGGAGGCCGATGCGGCTCCCGGTGCCGGAAAAATCAGAAACTCCAACCGCTATATGCTGGAGGCAGCCCTGAAGCAAATTGGGTGTGAACCGGTGTATCTTGGG
Organism: Oscillospiraceae bacterium; assembly: GCA_015067585.1. Taxonomy (GTDB): domain Bacteria; phylum Bacillota; class Clostridia; order Oscillospirales; family Oscillospiraceae; genus SVMC01. Next base: position 62,568 of record SVMC01000008.1, on the reverse strand, counting down.
ATTGCAGGTGACAGCGTTGCAGACATTTCCGCACGGCTGAACGAGGGACTTTCGGAATGCGATGCCGTTGTGACTACTGGCGGTGTATCCGTAGGCGACTACGACCTGACACCTGCGGCCATGGGAGCATCCGGCGTGGAGATGTTGTTCCGGGGTGTGGATATGAAACCCGGCATGGCCTGTGCCTATGGAGTAAAGGCGGGGAAGCTGATTTGTGGGCTGTCCGGTAATCCTGCATCCTCTCTTACAAATTTTTATGCCGTTGCATTGCCTGCATTGAGAAAACTGACAGGCCAAAATGAATATCTACCACAGGAAATCAAAGTAACGCTTTCCAACGGTTTTACCAAGAAAAGCCCTAAAACACGTTTTCTGAGAGGCAGACTGGAATTAGAGGACGGTGTCGTTTGCATGAAACTTCCCAAAGATCAGGGAAATATCGTTCTCAGCAGCACCATTGGATGTAATGTAATGGCTGTGGTTCCCGCAGGAAGCGGACCGCTGGAAGCAGGAACAGTTTTGAAAGGATTTTTACTATGAAGAAGATCAGAGTGGAAAATGCTGTAGGAATGGAACTGTGCCATGATGTAACGGCTATGTATGATGGCTTCAAGGGTGCCGCCTTCAAACGTGGGCACATCATTCGTGAAGAAGATATTCCTAAGTTGCTGGACTACGGCAAGCAGACTGTATTTGTCTGGGAGGAAAACGCCGGGGAAATCCACGAGGAAGATGCAGCCCGCCGTATGGCGGCCATGGCTCCTGTGAAAGGCGCTTACTACACGGAACCTTCTGAGGGAAAGGTGTTGCTCATGGCAGAGGAACGTGGTATGTTCCGTGTAAACACAGCGCTTCAGAGAAAACTCAATTCCATCGGAGATATCACCATCGCTTCCTATCCCGATCACTATCCCGTGGAAAAAGGAACTCGACTTGCCTCTATGCGAATCGTCCCGCTGGTTACGCAGGAGGAGCAGATCATTGAAGCCGAAAAACTCTGCAAGGGGAAAAAACTCTTTGACCTGCGGCCTTATCAGCACCGAAAAATTGGTGTTGTCATCACCGGCAGCGAAGTCTACCATGGACGCATTAAAGATAAATTTGAGCCGGTCGTTCGCAGGAAAATGGAGGCATATCCCTCTGAAATCGTAGGGGTCTCCATTTGTGACGATGATCTGGATATGATCGTGTGTGCCGCTAAGAAACACCTTGAAAACGGTGCAGATTTTCTGATTTTCACCGGGGGTATGTCGGTTGATCCCGATGATTTGACGCCGAGCGCAATCCGTGTATTGGGTGCGGATGTGGTCAGCCATGGCGTTCCCTCTCAGCCGGGAAATATGACTCTGGTTGCCTATTTGGGCGAGGTTGCGATTTTGGGTGTTCCCGGAGCAGCGATCAGTTTGCCTACCACGATTTTTGATGTGCTGCTTCCTCAAATTTTCACTGGGGACAAGCTGACTAAGGAAGAACTGATCAATTTGGGCGATGGCGGCCTTTGCCAGCTCTGCAAGCCTTGCCACTGGCCCAACTGTACCTTTGGAAGATATTGATATGGTTGATACATACGGAAGAGAAATATATTATCTGCGTCTTTCGGTGACAGACCGCTGCAATCTGCGCTGCCGATACTGCATGCCCGCAGACGGCATCTGCAAGAAAAGCCATCTGGATATGCTCACGGAAGATGAGATGATCATGGCTGTAGAGGCGGCGGCATCGCTGGGGATCCGCAAACTGAGATTGACCGGCGGCGAACCGCTCGTAAAAAAGAACATCCTATCCCTCTGTGAGCGAAGTGCTGGTGTCGAAGGAATCAATGAAGTCTGCGTAACTACCAACGGTATCTTACTGCCGCAGATGGCAAAAGATCTCAAGGCCGCAGGTGTGGACAGATTAAACATCAGTCTGGACACCTTAAATCCTGAGAAATATGCCTATATCACCCGCGTTGGCACATTGGAGCAGGCAATCAAAGGAATTGAGTCGGCACTGGAAGCAGGCTTTCAGCATTTGAAGATCAACGCCGTTTTGATCGGCGGGTTCAACGATGATGAAATTCCCGCTCTTGCCGACCTGTCCAGACGCTATCCCGCCGATGTGCGTTTTATCGAGCTGATGCCCATGACAGAGAACGAAGAATTTGGACAGCAGGCCTATGTACCGGGTTCAGCCGTGCTTGCTGCGTTGCCCGAACTGACGGAAGCGGAACAGAATGACGGCGTTGCCAAGCTGTATCGTCTGCCTGATGCCAAAGGAAATGTCGGACTTATCCGTGCAGTCAGCAGCTATTTCTGCGCTGCCTGTAACCGAATTCGCTTGACCGCTGATGGAAAGCTGAAACCCTGTCTCCATTCTGATCAGGAATACTCCATCAAGGGAATGAATTTCGATGGTATGCGCAGAGAGATGGAACGAACAATTTTGTCCAAGCCTGCATGTCATGCGCCGTTATCCGCCACTGAACGCAGCGGAGCGAAGCGCAGTATGAACAAAATCGGAGGGTGAACATGAATAATATTCCTGTCATTGCCTTTGCAGCCTATTCCGGCACAGGCAAAACCACACTCATTGAGAAACTGGTTCGCGAACTGAAAAATCGTGGACTGCGGCTGGCAGTCATTAAACACGATGGCCATAAGTTTGAGATTGACCATGAAGGAAAAGACTCGTGGCGATTTTCCAAAGCGGGAGCTGATATTACCATGATCAGTTCAACCGAGAAGACTGCTTATGTCGAATATGGTGAACTAAGTCTGGAGCAGCTGTTGGGCATGGTACACGGCGTGGACCTGATTTTGGTGGAGGGTTACAAGAATAAAAATCTGCCCCAGATCGGCATCGCCCGTGCTGCTACCGGAAAGGGTTTCCCTTTTGAACCGGAGCATTTCATTGCCTTGGTGACTGACATGGAAATGGATACAGACATTCCCTGCTTTGGCTTGGAAGACATTTCCCCTATTGCTAATTTTATTTTGGAGAGAACCGCCGTGAAAAATGCCAACGATTTTACCCACTTCAATGAAGAAGGTCGTGCCAAGATGGTGGACGTGGGAGAGAAACCCGAGTCCCGCCGTACAGCTGTTGCCGCAGCACGAGTGCTGGTCAACAAAAATACTTTTGAATTGATCCGCAGCGGCGGAATGAAAAAAGGCGATGTTCTGACGGTAGCTCAAATTGCCGGCGTTATGGGAGCGAAGCGGACCCCTGATCTGATCCCCATGTGCCACCCCATCCTGATCGATGGTATCAATCTGTCCCTGCGTTTGGACGAAAACAGATGCAGCGTTGAAATTGAAGCGTCTGTGTCCTGCGATGGACGAACCGGGGTGGAAATGGAGGCGCTGACGGCTGTGTCCACAGCTGCTCTGACGGTCTACGACATGTGTAAAGCCGTCCAGAAGGATATGGTCATCAGCGACATTCGCCTGCTTCAAAAGACTGGCGGCGTCCACGGAGATTTTCAGAGGGAGGAAAATGTATGAGCTATACTGCGGCAGTCATTACCATCAGCGACAAAGGTGCTCGGGGAGAGCGTGTTGACACCAGCGGCCCCGCCATCCGTGCCATTTTAGAGAGCAAAGGTTGGAATGTTACCTATACCGGCATCATCCCTGATGAAAAAGAGCAGATTAAATCGGAGCTTATTAAGTGCGCCGATGATATGAATATCAATCTCGTTCTCACCACCGGCGGCACCGGATTTTCGCCCAGAGACATCACCCCCGAAGCAACTCTTGAGGTCATTGAGCGCCGCACAGCCGGTATTCCGGAAGCAATGCGGGCAGAGAGCCTGCGCATCACTCCCAAGGGATGTTTATCTCGTTCCGAGGCTGGTATTCGAGGCAGAACATTAATCATCAATCTTCCCGGCAGCGAAAAGGCGGCAAAGGAAAATCTGATGGCAGTGATCGACCCTGTGGAGCATGGTTTAGAGATGCTGTTGGGCAACGGCTCCGCCGACTGCGGGGAACCTCACCATCATCATCACAAGAAAAAGGCCCCTTCCATGGACGAATGGCTGCGGGAGGCTAAGGCTGATTCTTCTGCAAGTAAAGTCGGTATGTATCTGACCCACAACGGTGTTGTCCGTGGGACTGCAAAAGCAATGGTTCGTGAGGGAACAAAAGATGCTGCGCCTGTGACCGGCATGATCTTTTCCTACGACAAGGAAAAAGTGGAAGCGGCTGTAGCTGATACTTACAGACAGGACGGAATTCATTATGTCCGTGTTTGGCTCAATGAGGGAGAACTGAAGGTCGGTGATGATATTATGTTCGTCCTGATCGGCGGCGATATTCGCCCCCACGTTGTTGCGGGACTCGATTACCTTGTCGGCACACTGAAAAATCAATGTGTGTCCGAAACAGAATTATCCTGCTGACATCGTAAATAATATACCGCTGCAACTTACATCCTTTATGGGGTGAAAGCTACAGCGGTTTTTGTATTTCAGAATCATCAGTAGTTCCAGCGCATATTTCCGGGAGATACAGACTGGGGCATATATGCCATCATCTCTCAGGGGATAGGTGTCACCCATCTCTGGGGACAAACTTGCGATCATCGCAATCTCCCTGTTTACTAATTTGGTACGCTATGATATGATAGATTAAACAACATCACATATCAAGAGGGAGGCGAAAGAAATGGGCCGAAATGAGGAACAGATTGCCATATACTCCCGGAAATCCAAATTCACCGGCAAGGGTGAAAGTATCGGCAATCAGGTGGAGCTTTGCAAAGAGTATGTCCGCAATATGTTTGGTGAGGAATATGTGGATCGCTGCGTTGTCTTTGAGGATGAAGGATTCTCCGGCGGCAACCTGCAAAGACCGGATTTCAAACGGATGATGGAGGAAGTGCGCAAGCATAAGTTCAAGGCAATCGTAGTCTATCGCCTGGACAGAATCAGCCGTAATATCAGCGATTTTACTGGCTTGATCGATGAACTGACCAAGCTGGATGTAGCCTTCGTATCCATTAAGGAGCAGTTCGACACCAGTACCCCTATGGGCAGAGCCATGATGTTCATCATATCTGTCTTCTCCCAGCTGGAGCGTGAAACCATCGCTGAGCGTATCCGGGATAATATGCACGAACTGGCAAAGACTGGTCGCTGGCTGGGTGGTAATACACCCACCGGTTTCAAATCAGGTTCTGTCAGTAAGATCACAATTGACGGCAAAGAAAGAAAATCTTACAAGTTGATCCCGATTCCCGAGGAAATTGAAATTCCCAAAATGATTTTTGATCTTTACATGGAAACAGATTCCCTGACTGCTGTGGAAGCAGAGCTTCTGCGGCAAAGGATCAAGACCAAACAGGGAAAGGATTTTACCCGCTTTGCCATCAAGGCAATTTTGCAGAATCCTGTCTATATGGTGGCAGATGAAGATGCCTACAACTACTTTGTAGAAAAGGAAGCGGAAGTCTGCTTCCCGAAGGAAGCTTTTGACGGCAGTTGTGGTATCATGGCATATAACCGTACGAACCAGGAAAAGGGAAGAACCACGCAGCTTCTGTCGGTCAGTGAGTGGATCGTTGCCATTGGTAAGCATGCCGGTGTTGTTCCTTCCAAACAGTGGATCAAGGTGCAGGAATCCCTGGATAGAAATAAATCCAAGGCATATCGTAAGCCCCGGAATAATGAAGCCTTGCTGACCGGTTTGGTGTATTGCTCCTGTGGCGAGAGAATGTACCCCAAACTGTCTCAGCGCAATACCGCTTCCGGTGAAGTTATTTATACCTATGTATGCAAGATGAAAGAGCGGAGCAAGCGGGAGCGATGCAACCGCCGCAATGCCAACGGCAACATCCTGGATGCGGCGATCATTGAGCAGATCAAATCTTTGACCGACCATGACAGCAGCTTTATTTCTCAGCTTGCAAAGAGCCGGGAGTTCTACACCGGCAAGCGGGAACAGTATGAGCGGCAATTGGAAGATCTGCGGGCAGAGCATGAAGCAAACGAAAAGACGATCAATGGTTTGATCGATTCTCTGGGCATGGTTGGTGACTCCATCGCCAAGCCCCGTGTGCTGAAGCGCATTGAAGAACTGTCCGAGATGAACCGGGATGTGGAGAACCGCATCCATGAACTGGAAGGTTTGGTTAATGTCAATTCGCTCACCGATGCTGAGTTTGATCTGCTACGTCAGATGCTGTCCATGTTCCGTACCAGTATCGATGATATGTCCATCGAGGAAAAGAGATCGGCGATCAGAACCGTTGTCCGCAAGGTGATTTGGGATGGCGTGAACGCCCATGTGGTTCTGTTTGGTGCGGATGAAAGTGATATTGAATTCCCCGATATGGATGATAGATTAGCTCACATGGATGAAGAAGGTGGCGAAGAAGAACCCCTTGAAGCCTTTGCAAATGTCGATTACGAGGAATTTGAGGAGGAAAATAGCGGCCTGGGAAAAACGAAACCCTCCAACGCTTCTAAAAGTCGTTGGGGGGAGGATAGCAAATGAGATCCTGATGCATTTCCGCAGCCAGAAAAAGAGCGCGCAGGATGTGTCTTTGTCTGACGACATCGACACCGGACGGGACAGCAGCGCATTGTCCCTGATGGATGTGCTGTGCGATGACACGGATCTTTTGGAGGATCTGAGCTGTCAGGAGCAGTATGCCCAGATGTACCGCTATTTGCGCGAATGCCTCTCCCCAAGAGAGCGCCGTGTGCTGCAGCTCCGCTACGGCCTCGGCGGTACCCCTCCCCTGCCCCAGAGAGAAGTCGCCACCCTCTGCGGCATCAGCCGCTCCTATGTATCGCGCATCGAAAAGCGGGGGCTTGAAAAACTGCGGGAGGCATTCCTGCGGGAGGATAGGGCGGATTAGCACAGGAACAGGCACACCCTTGCAAGGCAGGATGACCTGCCCCGCAAGGGTGCTTGGTTGAGAATTGGTCAGAGGACAGAACGCGACCGTTTAAAAGAATGTTCGGAAAACACCGAGAATATCGAACTATCTCGATTTATTTCCGGATACAAGTCAGGTTTTCTTTCAAGACACAGAACCGTCCCCTGTCTTCTGAAATCCTATTGTTTTTGCAATTTGTTCCAATTGTGACAATACTTCATAATTGCGGCAATAAAAGGTCATTGAATTCCCTTCTGTGAAAAAATCATTGATTTCAAACAAAGCATATCCCTTTTCATACATTATTTCAAAAAACATATCCTGATCTTCAAAAATACGCGAAGATGAAGGTTTGTGTTCTGAGAGAATCGCAATAAAGCGATTGCGTTGATTTAAGAAAGCCAAATCTACATTGCCAACGGGTATTTCTTGAAAAAGAGGGTGCCCGTGGATATTTTTATTGATATCATAGACATATAATTTCATCCCGTTTTCTGTGAGAAACGCCGCCAATAATTTTTGATATATTTCTATGCTTTGCGTCCTGAAATCGTCGATATTGTTTGCAACCCAGCCAAACTCTTGCGGATTATTTGGACCTATACAAGTGTTAAAAGCGGGAACCTTTCTGATTACGCTCTTATCAATGTAATTCATCTCAAATTGATAATTCATAAACATTTCCTCAGTAAAAATATTGGTTGAAAATCGGTCAGCGGATATACTTTGCAGATTATATTGCAAGCATTTGGCGGAAAATGAGGTGGAATTGCGTGAAGCCGCCTCAACACACAGAACTGTCCCCTTTTGCTTTCGCGGCCCCTGTGCTTCATCGGGCTTCCCGGATGCGTTTACTGATATCTTCCAATGCGGCGGCATAGAAGGTATCGTAGCTGTCCTGTTCGGTGCAGCCGGCACCGCAGAGGGTGACACCGTTGGCTTGGAGCATCAGATGCTTGCTGCTTTGGAAGCCTTCTTCCGGGCGGCGCTCGTAAAAATAGATCCTGCCGTCGGCGTATTGCTCCCGCTGCTTGCGGCGCAGCAGCCACCAGAGGTCGAATTCATTGAACTCCATGCCAAGGCCCAGGATATACACATCGCCATACAGGAACAGCTCCGGCCAGGAGGTGAATTCCTTCATGAGGATCTGATCCGCTTTTCCGGGATAATGCTGATGGCTGCACACATCCTCGATGCGCTGCAGCAGCCTGCCGTAGCGGTCATGGCTCAGCACGATGCCCTTGGGCACGGCGCATTCCCCGTGGATATGCCAAAGACCGGTCCGCCTGCTGCCTGACTTGGCAAGGTAGCAGCTGTGCAGCTTATAATTGATCTCCTTTTTTCCATCGGCTCCTCCAAGACGCAGGCGTTTTCGGGTGCGGGCAGAAGATTTTGTAAAATCCAGCCGGGGGAAAAAGGCCTTTTCAAGGCAATAGGAATAATTGGTGGTCATAATATGGTCCGCATCCAGCCCCGGCAGGGCATCCAGCAGTGCATTGGATGCGTGATTCAGGGCACTGATGCCCTCGGCGAGCCGCTGTTCTTCCTCCCGGATCTGCTGTGCGGTCAAGCTGGAGGGTGCCGGTGCGTGGGTGGACAGGAGCTGATAGAGCATGGGAAAGGGGATGGCATCCCGCTGCTCCTTCGTGAGGGAGATGGCGTCCGCCACCGTCAGACGATCAAGCAGCTCGCTCCAGCTTTTCTGGCCGCTGCTGTACTCCAGACCGTTGCCGATCAGCAGGATCTGTGGCCGTCCGGCACCTTTTCGCGGATAAACAAAATGATGTTCCATGTTCTTCCCTCCCATTCTTTCCCTATCATACTACAGCGCATCCCATCTGTCATCAAAAAAATGTGGGGAGATGCCGAAGCATCTCCCCATAAGCTTTATGCGGTTTGTACGGTGGTCTTCTTTCGGATCAGGATCTGCAGAACCACCACGATGCCCACAAGGGCGAGGCCGATCAAATCGGAGGTGATACCGGGATAGATCAGCAGCAGGCCGCCTGCTACACTGACGATGCGCTGATACCAGGGCATATCGTGGAGCAGATACCCCTCCAGTGCCGCCGAGACAGCAAACATACCAATGAGAGAGGTGGCACAGATCAGAATGACCTGTCCAACGGTGGTATCGATGAACAGCATTGCGGGATTCAGCGCAAAGATGTAAGGCACGATGAAGGCGCCGATGGCAAGCTTGGTGGACTGCAGGGCGGTCTTCATGGGATTTGCGCCGGCAATGGCAGCGCCTGCGTAGGCAGCCAGTGCAACGGGAGGCGTCAGGTCGGCAACGATGCCGAAGTAGAATACGAAGAAGTGAGCAGCCAGAACGGGGACACCCATACGAACCAGAATGGGGGCACAGGTGGCAGCCATGATGCAGTAGTTCGCGGTGGTGGGAACGCCCATGCCCAGAACGATGCAGCAGAGCATGGTGAGGAACAGGGCAATGATGACCTTGCCGCTGGCGAGGGCAACGATGCCGTTGATCAGGGTGTTGGCAAGACCGGTCATGGTGATGGTGCCGGCAATGATGCCTGCCACACCGCAGGCTGCGGCAACGGTGATCATACCCTGACCGCCGGAGGCCAGAGCTTCCAGGAAGCGCTGGGGCGTCAGACGGTTGTCCTTATTGATGAGGCTGACCACGACGGTCGCCACAATGGCAAGGGCTGCGGCATAAGCAATGGAACGGGTGCTGGTGGAAACGAGGTAAATGAGAAGGATCAGGGGCAGCAGCAGATACAGCTTCTTCAGCAGCGGCTTCAGCTGGGGCAGCTCATCCTTGGTCAGGCCACGAAGACCCAGCTTCTTGGCTTCCAGATGGACAGTGATGAACACACCGGCAAAGTACAAAATGGCAGGCAGGATGGCCTTCAGCGCGATCTGCGCATAGGGGATCTGCACATAGTCCGCCATCAGGAAGGCGGCAGCGCCCATGATGGGAGGCATGATCTGACCGCCGGTGGAGGCAGATGCCTCAGCCGCCGCGGCAAATTCGGGCTTATAGCCGGTCTTCTTCATCAGAGGGATGGTAACGGAGCCGGAGCCGACGGTATTGGCAACGGAGGAGCCGGAAACCATGCCTTCCAGTGCGGAAGCAACGACTGCGACCTTGGCAGGACCGCCGGAGAAGCGGCCAACCACGGAATTGGAGATCTGAATGAAGAAATCACCGATGCCGGTACGCTCAAGGAAGGCACCGAAGATGATGAATACGCCGATGAACTTGGAGCAGACATTGACGGGGGTGGAGAAAATGCCTTCCTTGGTGTAGAACAAGGTTCTGACCACCATCATCAGACGCTTTCCAAAGTCGGGATTGGAAAGGCCCCAGATCAGGGCATAGGCCACGAAGCAGGCAGCCACGATCAGAATGGGCAGGCCCACACTGCGGCGGCACACCTCTGCCAGAGCAAGGATGCCCACGATGCCAATGGCGATCTGATACCATTCAAAAGAGTTGCCCTGCTGAATGATGGCAGTGGCATTGAAGGTGAAGTACAGGAACGCGCCGGTGCCAAGGAGCATGGCAAGGATATCATACCAGGGCATCGCATTGGTCTTCTGATTTCCCTTCTTTGCGGGGAACACCAGGAAGCCGACAAAGACGATGCAGGCCATAAAGGAGGTCAGGCGGATCTCCTCCAGCCAGCTGGTGAACAAAGTCACATAAATAACAAACAAAGAGAATAACGCGAGAATAATGTTTACGATCAGCCGGGGGGCACCCTCCCATACGCGGACATTGGATTCCCGGTCAAACTTTTTCATGACCGCATCCAGATCCATGGGTTCCTGCACCTCAGGCACATTCTTTTTCTTGAATAATGCCATATGTATCTCCTAATCTAAAAATCTATAAAAATACTGAAACGGCTGCGGCGAGAATTCACCGCAGCCCTTTTCAGAAAAACTGCAATTTACTTGGCTTCGACAGTAACGCCCTGCTCTGCGAAGTACTTGGCAGCACCTGCGTGGAAGGGAGCAGCCATACCGCTGGTTGCGTTCTCAATGCTCAGTTCGTTGCCCTTTGCGTTTTCGGCAGCGATGGCATCCTTATTGTCGAAGATGGCCTTGGTGATGTTGTAAACATCATCTTCGGAAGCGGCAGCATCAACGATCAGGGTAGCCTTAACGGTAACGGTGGTGACATCCTCTTCCTGGCCGGGATAGGTGCCGGCGGGAATGGCATAGGAGGTGTAGAAGGGGCAGCTTGCGATCAGGCTGTCAGCGACCTCGCCGTCGATGGGAACGAGGTAAGCTTCGTTGGTGGTGCACAGCTCGGTGATGGCAGGGGTGGGAGCACCTGCAACGATGAATGCAGCGTCGATCTTGCCGTCCTTCAGAGCGTCGGTGGAGTCAGCGAAGCTCTGGTACTGGGGGTTGATATCCTGCTCGGTCAGGCCGGCAGCAGTGAGAACATCAACTGCATTGAAGTAAACGCCGGAGCCGGGAGCGCCGATGGAAACAGACTTGCCGGCCAGGTCGGCAACGGACTTGATCTCGGGGTCCATGGTGATGAGCTGAACAGCTTCAGCATACAGACCTGCAACAACGCGGAAGGAATCGATGGCGCCTTCTTCTTCGAAGGAACGGGTGCCTTCCCATGCGTATGCCAGAACGTCAGACTGGACAGTGCCCAGCTGATAGTCGCCGGCGTCGATGCTCTGGATGTTAGCCTTGGAGCCGTCGGTGGAAACGACAACCACATCGATGTCAGCATGGTTCTTGATGTACTGGCCGAGAACGCCGCCGTAAGCATAATAAGTACCGGCAGTACCGCCGGTGCCCATGGTCATCTTGGAGGCACCGCCGCCGCAGGCAACCAGAGACAGTGCCAGAACGAGCGCCAGAAGAATGGCAATAAACTTCTTCATAATTAGTTTTCTCCTTTTTTTAGTTAAAATAGCAAAGTAATTATAACGAATTTTTCTGCACTTTTCAAGGCAAAAAATGCATAGCCTTAAGAATTTATGTATTTTATACAATTTTGCAGAAATATTTCAATTTCTGATGTTCGTTTTGCTTTATTTTATCTTCCTGTTGCGGACATCTGTTTTCTTGTGCAGTAACACACATTTTATGCCCGCCGATCATTTTTGTATATTATTCATGAATATACAGATTATTTTGAAAAATACTCGCAATTTTTGCATATACCTCTGTTTCCCGGGAAGTCTTTGCCAAAGCTTATCCGCAGGCGGCATATACCTCCGCCGGGGGAATAACAGACTGCCCGAAGGGTTCCCCTCCGGGCAGTCTGCGAATGTCTCATTGGAACATCTGCTGATAGCGGGAAATAATGGTTGCGAGCTGGGCGCGGGTGGCGCTGGCTTGGGGGGAGAGGGTGGTGGTGCCGCCGGAGACGGTGCCGGTGATCAGGCCCTCGGCTACGGCCCATGCCATGCCCTCAAGGGCAAAGTCTGCCACTTTGCCGCTGTCCGGGAATGCAGTCAGGTCGGCACCTTCCGCCATTTCGATGCCGATGAACTTGCTGTAACGGTAGAGAATGGTGGCGATCTGCTCGCGGGTGATATTGGCGGTAGGCGCAAAACGGTCATTGCCTACACCATTCACGATGTCGTTCTGACTTGCCCACAGCACAGCGTCAGAATACCACTGGCCGGTCTCCACATCCGTAAAGGGAAGCTCGCCCTCCACCTCGGGGCTGCCCGCAAGGCGGTAGAGCACCGTCACCACCATGGCGCGGGTGGTGACCCCATTGGGCTGGAAGCGGCCCACACCGGTGCCGTTCAGGATATCGTTCTCATAGCAGTAGTATACCTCGTCACAGAACCATTCCCCTTCCTTCACATCCCAGAACAGGCCCTCGCCCGGCTCCAGATAGCGGATGATGCCCCAATTCCCGGCGATCTGATAGCCGCAGAAATGGCCCATAAATTCGATGGGTTGATCAAAGCCTTGCTTGTTCTGTTCTTCACCTTCGGCATTGACCAGGAACCATTTGCCGTTTCTCTGAACATTCACAAGGCCGATGGCAGCGCCGCTGTATCTGCAGGCGGCATAGGTGTATTCCGTGACCTGTTCGCCCTGCAGATTGTAGATGGCATAGGCATTACCCCGCTGGTGCCAAATCAGACCGCTGGACAAACCATCATAGCCGTCCCCCGGCAGGGTCGCCACCTTTTCGCCGGCGGCGGTATACAGCTCCGTATCCCCCTCCTCATTGACAAACATCACATGGCCGCAGCCAATGGACAAATACTTGCAGGTTGTGGCAGGGATCACCACATTGCCCTCCAAATCATAGAAGGTGCAGCGTTTATCTGTGCCGTAGGTAAAGAACACTGGGGTAGGAATCTGTTTTTCCCGCAGTGCATCCATGAGGATGTTGCCGATTCCGAAGCCCTCCGCACCAATGCCGGCGGTTTCTTCCGGGATCTCCACCGGGCCGCTGCCATCCATCAGCACCACATTTTTTTCGTCTCTGGTCTCGATCGCCAGATAGCGACCAAAGAGGACCTCAGCTCCCGCACCGATATAGGACCAGAGCTGCTCTCCCTTTGCATTGTAACAAATGTACTCATTCCCACTGAATAAAGTCGGATCTTCCGTATTTACCATAGTGGAAATAATGAATTCGCCGGTATCGAGAATATATCGGCTGTAACTGCCTCCCACGGGATATACCCATTCTCCCTGCTCATTGATGATCCCGCTGCCCCCTTTCGATTCGCTTAGGATCAACAGATCGTCTGTCAGGCGCTCAATACCCCTGTAAAGCTTGCCCTCCGGGGTAATGCGTTTGCCGTCCATGGTGAACAGTGCCCAGCTATAACCGGGGTACCCATCGGGTCTGAGGGTAGGATCACCGGCCACAACAAGACCGTCGCCCAGATACTTCCCGGTCACATAGCCATTCGGTATTACCGGCTTCGGGAGCGATCTTCCGTCCAGCGTGAAGAAATCATAGAGCACTTCGCCCTTTTTCGCCCGGATATAGTCCTCAAATACCTCAAATTTGCTGTACATATAGCCGGTAAGCTGTCTGCCGGATCTGTGGAACAGGGCATAGATCGCAATTTCAGGCAGCGCCATGGCGAAAACATCCTCTGTCAGCGCCCGGCTTGCACCACCCCAATCAGTCAGCGGTTCTCCGAACACGGAAATGGCTCTGTAGTTGGTATATTGATTGATAAGACCATAAGAATCATTTAGAAATCCAAAGGAATGGCAATCATATATCGCATCGGTGATCACCTGTGCGGTGGCGGGAGCCGGTTCCTCCGGCGCTTCCTCTGCGGCAACCGGAAGGGCCAGAGAGAAGACCATCGCCAGTACCAGCAGAAAAGCTAAGAGTTTTTTCATGGAAATTCTCCTTCCATTTGATTTGATAAAGCGCAGGCCGGAAGGGTGTTCCCTTCCGGCCTTGAGAAAACTGCTTTATTCGCTATCCGCCGGGAACATCTGCTGATAGCGGGAGATGATGGTGGCGAACTGGGCGCGGGTGGCGCTGTTCTTGGGGGCGAGGGTGGTCTTGCCGCCGGAGGAAACACCGGTGATGAGGCCCTCGGCTACGGCCCATTCCATGCCCTCAACCGCGAAGCCGGATACGCTGCCGCAATCGGGATAGGCACTCAGGTCTGCGCCCTCTCTCATCTCCACACCAAGGGTCTGGGTGTAGCGATAGAGGATGGTTGCGACCTGCTCCCGGGTAATGACATTGGTGGGAGCAAAGCGGCCATTGCCAACGCCATTGACGATCTGGTTCTGTGCTGCCCATGTCACGGCATCGGAATACCACTGACCGGCGGGAACATCCGTAAAGGCAGCATCATATGTCACTTCCGGGCTGCCCGCAATGCGGTAGAGCACGGTGACCAGTTCCGCACGGGTCATGGTACGGTCGGGCGCAAAGGTGGTGGCGCCGGAGCCGTTCATGATGCCGTTATCATACACATAGTCCACATAGTCAGAGTACCATGCCTTATAATCGGTGTCAGTGAAGATCGCCTTTTCGATGATATTCACCGCGTCATCCTGACCACAGAGGCTGCAATGGCCCACCTGCATGGCAGGCTTGGTGGCGGTGCGCTCACTGACGGGAGCATCTTCCGGAAGATCATGGTCGGTGACGGTATATTGAATTGCATTATTACCATATCCAAAACCGGCAATAATAATTTCTCCCCAACCGGGGCCGACGGCTGTGACAACACCATCCTTGACAGTAACAACCTCAGGGTTCTGGGAATACCAATCAATGGAAATCGGCAGATGATTCGGCGTAAAATTAACGGTTGGCTTATCTGTCATACCAACACACAGATTCGGATTATGTGTATAGGATAAACCGACCACAGCATCTGCACCGCAAAGCAGTTCAAAGGAATTCTTCAGATTGCCGCAGGTGAAGGTGATGATCGTGCGTCCAATACCTTTCGCGGTCACATAGGCATAGCCCGCATCCATCGTGACCGATGCAATCTCAGGTTTGGAACTGGTAACCGTGATTTTGCGTTCGGTGGTGTTGGCATAGGGTTCCAGATACGGTTCAAAGCAGCAAGTCTGGTTCAGGAGGATCTCGCCGGGAAGCATATCATAGTTGCCGTCCTTAACATACGCAACCCCCAGACGAGTCGCCGGAATATTCCGGTCGACCACATAAAGATCGACAAAATAATAATCCTGCTCGTAGACCTCTTCATTCTTGTCCAGCAGCATGCCTACTAAGGTGTATTCACCCACGCGATAGCGGGAATCCGCCGTCCATGTCATGCCCAAAGCTCCGTTTTGGAAATCGCTCATTTTATAAAGGCGCTCTTCCACCACTTCAAGCTCTCCGGAATTTGCCATTTCCTCGACAGAACCGCGGAGAATGATCAAGCCAAACAGGTCGGTACTGGGTCTGTTCTGTGCCA
Organism: Oscillospiraceae bacterium; assembly: GCA_015067585.1. Taxonomy (GTDB): domain Bacteria; phylum Bacillota; class Clostridia; order Oscillospirales; family Oscillospiraceae; genus SVMC01. The sequence continues at coordinate 46,813 of SVMC01000008.1, read as the reverse complement.
GCTTGAACTGCAGAAGCACAGAGTTTCCCTTGATGGCGGTAGCGCCAAAGGTCTGGGAATAGGGATACACAAGGGTATCCGGAGTTACGGGATTCTTCCCCGCATCCTTCATCTTCAGGAGCTGGGCGATGGGAAGCTTCGGCTCCGCAGTTGCGGCGGCGGGAACTGCCAAAGACAGAGCCAGCGCAAGCGCCAACACAATGGCAAGGATTTTTTTGAAATGTTTCATCATGCTTTCTCCTTTTATTTGATTTCATACGCGCAGGCCGGAAGGGTGTCCCCTTCCGGCCTTGAGAAAACTGCTTTATTCGCTATCCGCCGGGAACATCTGCTGATAGCGGGAAATGATGGTTGCAAGCTGGGCGCGGGTGGCGCTGGCCTGGGGAGAGAGGGTGGTGGTGCCGCCGGAGACGGTGCCGGTGATCAGGCCCTCTGCCACGGCCCATGCCATACCCTCAAGGGCAAAGTCTGCCACTTTGCCGCTGTCCGGGAAGGTGGTCAGATCGGCACCTTCCGCCATTTCGATGCCGGTAAACTTGCTGTAGCGGTAGAGGATGGTGGCAATCTGCTCTCTTGTGATGTTGGCAGTGGGAGCGAAGCGGTCACCCCCTACGCCGTTGACGATCTCGTTCTGATTGGCCCACAGCACCGCGTCGGAATACCACTGACCGGCCTCCACATCGGTGAAGGGAAGCTCGCCTTCCACCTCAGGGCTTCCCGCAAGGCGGTAGAGCACCGTCACCACCATGGCGCGGGTGGTAACACCATCGGGTTGGAAGCGGCCCACACCGGTGCCGTTCAGGATATCGTTCTCATAGCAGTAGTATACCTCGTCACAGAACCAATCTCCCTCCTTGACATCCCAGAACAGGCCCTCTCCAGGCTCCAGATAGCGAACGATGCCATAATTCCCGGCAATTTGATAGTCGCCGAAATGGCTTTCAAAACGCACCCAAGCATCAAAACCCTGCGAATTTTGTTCCTCGCCGGCTGCATTGATCAGGAAATATTTACCGTTTCGCTTTACATTTACAAGTCCAAAAGCGCCACTCTCTCCGCAATAGGAATATGTGTAGTCTGTAACCTGCTCACCTTTCAAATTGTAAATCGCATAGGCATTGCCCTGTTTATGCCAGAGAAGACCTTCAGAAAAGCCCTGATAGTCGCTGCCTGGCAAAGTCGCCACTTTTTCACCCTTCACATTATACAATTCGGTATCACCGTCGTAATTCACCGCCAACACATGATTTGCCGCAATGGTCATCCTTCGGCAATACATTTCCGGAATTACCACATTGCATTCCAGATCATATACGGTGTAATACTGATCTTTGGTCATGATATAGAACAAAGGTGTGGAGGAAAAACCTGCTTCGGTGTTGTATTTGGAAATCTCACCGCTGCCGCTGCTCATGGCACCTGCAGGAATCGATATCGGCTTACCATGATCCAACAGCTTGAGGCTCCTGGTAGATTCGTCATAGATCGCCAGATAGCGGTCATGAATGCTGTAGGCATTCGTCCCCACATATTCTCCCAGCTGCTTTGCTGCGGAATCGTAGAGCACATACCGCACATTTTGATATCCCAGATCAGGATTCACCGGCAGCGGATGCATCGTCAGGAAGCTGCCGTCTTCAAATGTAAAGATATGGTCTCCCGCAGCCGGCGTCAACAGCTCGCCCTGCTCATTCATGACCCGGTTTGAAATGTACGAGCTGTCCCAAACCTTCAGAAGGTCCTCCGTCAGGCGCTCAATGCCAACATAGGAATCCCATTCCGGGCTGAGGCAGGTTCCGTCTGTGCGGAACAGCTTCCAACGATAATCCCTGTTGCCAAAGGAATCCGTGCTGGAGGGATAGCCCGCAACGATCAGATCATCCTTCAGATAACGATCCACCACATAGCCCTCGGGTACGATCGGCTTGGGCATCATTTTTCCTGTAGCAGTGAAGAAATCATAATTCCGTACGCTTTTTTCGCCTCGGATATATCCATCGATTTCCCTGAAGTCTGTATATTGAAATCCGGTAAGCTGTTTGCCGGTTCTGTAGAACAAGGCGTAGTATTCACCCCGCTGCAATGCAAACAAGTCATCGTTTAGCATTTTTCTCCAGACAGCATCCCATGTGGTCAGCGGTTCACCAAACACGGAGATGGGACGAGTCTTGTTGTGGTATTGGCCGAGAAAGCCATATTGATCGCAGGAGAACCCGATTTGGTCAGCAAACACGGCTTCTGTGATGAGCTGTGCCTTTGCGACAGGTTCCGCCGGTTCCTCTGCGGCAGCAAGTACAGCCAGAGAGAAGGCCATCGCCAGTACCAGCAGGAAGGCTACGATTCTTTTCATAGGAATGGTCCTTTCGTTTTTTGTGAGATAAGGCGCAGGCCGGAAGGGTGTCCCCTTCCGGCCTTGAGAAAACTGATTATTCGCTATCGGCGGGGAACATCTGCTGATAGCGGGAGATAATGGTGGCAAACTGAGCGCGGGTGGCGGTGTTCCAGGGGCTGAGGGTGGTGACGCCATTGGATACAGCGCCGGTAATCAAGCCCTCACCAACAGCCCATGCCATGCCTTCCTCGGCATAAGCGGATACCATCGCACCATCGGGATAGGTATTCAGGTCCGCACCCTCTGCCATCTCCACACCAAGGCTCTGGGTGTAGCGGTAGAGGATCGTGGCGATCTGCTCGCGGGTAATATTGCCGTTGGGATCAAAGCGGCTGCCGTCACCAACACCGTTGACTACCTCATTCTGGTAGGCCCAGAGGATCGCGTCAGAGTACCACATTCCCTCTTCCACATCGGCGAAGGGGATCTCGCCGGTGACTTCCGGGCTGCCCGCAGCACGGTACAGCACCGTCACCACCATGGCACGGCTCAACGCCATGTCGGGACCGAAGCTATGCTCCCCGGTGCCGTTCATGATGCCTTCGTCATAGACATAGTCCACATGGTCGGAGTACCATGCCTTGTAATCGGTGTCGGTAAACACAGGCTTTTCAAAGATGTTCACCGCCTCTTTATTGCCGCAGCAGCTGCAGGGGCCGACTGCCATGGCAGGCTTGGTGGCAGTGCGCTCACTGACAGGAGTGCCCTCCGGCAGCTCGTGGGGATGTACGGTATAAGTAACCGTGGCGGTTTCATTCAGGCAGGTGACTTTGATATTGGCCGTGCCGGGGCCAACCGCTGTGACAATGCCGTTCTGAATGGTGACTACATCGGTGTTGTCGGATTCCCAATTCACTGCGAAGGGATAGCCGTAAGGAGTGGTTTTGAGGGAAAGCTTGTCTGTCATACCAACGCACAGATCGGTGTTCTCACCGGAAGCCCAAAGGATTTCGAGATTGGGGCGACCGGCTTTGATGGGGATCGTCTTGCTGATATTGCCGCAGGTGATGGTAATGCTGGTATCGGCGAAGCCTTTGCAAACCACATACACATATCCTTCCCGCAGACGGACATCCAGAACATCGGGATTGGGCGTATAGACTTTGGTAGTACGGTCGGAGGTATTGGCATAGGGAGTCAGAGAATAGGCTATGTACATATACTCACCGAGACGCATTTCTTCCGGGACCTCAAAGAATTCGGCCATATAGAGTTCTGCTACCTCCATGCCGGTGGCAGGAATATGATGGTCAACAACATAAAGATCCACAGCATAATAATTCTGGGTCTTAAGGCTGCCGTCCGCATTCAGGATCACGCCGATCAGGGTGTATTCGCCCACAGAGTAGCGGGAATCTGCCGTCCAGGTCACACCAATGGCATTATTATAGAAATCGTCTGCTTCATAGATACGCTCTTCGACCACATCGGGTTCATAAGAGGACAGCACCTCGTCCACAGAGCCGCGGCAGATGAACATATAGAATAATTCATCGTTATAAAGCGAGTAGGTCAATTTGAACTGCAGCAGCGTGCTGCTTCCTTTGATGGCAGTGGCGCTGAAGGTCTGTGCATAGGGGTAGACCAGGATCATTGAAGTGGCGGGGTCCTTTTCTGCATTGCGCATCTTCAGGACCTGGGTGCTGCGGGGCTGAGTTTCTGCCGCAGCAGAAACAGGAACTGCCAGAGACAGGGCCAGTGCAAGCACAAGCAGCAGAGCAATGAGTTTATTATGCTTTTTCATTGTGATTTTTCCTTTCATTTCATGACTTTCACGCAAGCCGGCTTATTCATCAACAGCCGGGAACATCTGCAGATAGCGGGAGATGATGGTGGCAAACTGGGCGCGGGTGGCGTTATGTTTGGGGCTGAGGGTGGTAACACCGTTGGAGACGGTACCGCTGATCAGGCCCTCGGCCAGGGACCATGCCATACCTTCTTTTGCAAAGTCAGCAACTGCCACACCATCGGGATAGGCATCCAGATCAGCGCCTTCCCCCATCTCAACGCCCAGATTTTCGGTGTATCGATAGAGGATCGTAGCGATCTGCTCCCGGGTGATGCTGCCGTTGGGATCAAAACGGCCATTGCCGACACCGTTGACCACCTCATTCCGGCTGGCCCAGACGATCGCATCGGAATACCACTGGCCTGCCTCCACATCGTTGAAGGGGTTCTCACCCTCTACCTCGGGACTGCCTGCGGCGCGGTAGAGCACCGTCACCACCATGGCGCGGCTCAATGCCATATCGGGGCCGAAGGTGCGCTCTCCGGTGCCGTTCATAAGCTTCTGGTCATAGACATAGTCCACATGTTCGGAGTACCATGCCTTGTAATCGGTGTCCACGAAGATCTGCTCTCCGAGGATTTCTACTGCCACATCCTGATCGCAGAGACTGCAGTGGCCTGCGATCATGGCGGGCTTGGTGGCGGTGCGCTCACGCTCGGTGGGTTCTTCGGGGAAATTGTGCTCCGTGACGGTATAAGTCACTTCGTCGCTCTTACCGCTGAGATTGGCAGAAATTGTCACCGTGCCTGCGCCGACCGCGGTCACCACACCGTTGTTGACGGTAGCTACAGACGGATCTGAGGTGTACCACTCCGGAGCGACAGGAATATTGGATGGTGCATAGTCAACACGCAGGCGATCCGTCATACCCACGCAAAGCTCCGTTTCCCCGGGAACAATCTCGAATTTCGTCAGTGCGTTGTCCGAGACAGAATAGATCATCAGCTCGCCTTTCAGCTTTCCGTAGGTAATGCTGATATCCGCTTTGCCAAGACCTCTGAAGTCCAGATAAACGCGGCCCGCATCTACATAGGGATAGACCACATCCGGACGGGTGCTTGAAACTGTAATGGTGCGGTCGGAAGTGTTATTGAGGGGGAGTGCGTACATTTCGTAGCAGACCGTGGAATTGATATCGTGGGTTTCCGGGAAGCCGTCACCAGCCTGATACAGATTATCGTTCCAATACTTATAAATTTCCAGCTCGGTGGCAGGGATCTCCTTGCTGACCACATGAAGGTCTGCCACAACGAGATACTGTTCGTAAACATTGCCCGTGGCACTCATGACAAAGGCGGCCAGTGTATAATCGCCCACAGGGTATCTGGAATCTGCGGTCCAGGTTGTTGCCAGCGCACGATCAAAGGCAGAAAACTTCGACATTTCAAAGGTGCGAACCTCAATCAGCTTCGGCTCTTTTCCCTGTTCGGCCAGCTTCTCGAAGTTTTCTACAGACCCTTCGTAGATACCGAAGCAGAAATAGTCGTTATAATGGGTTTCCCGGTTGCACTTGAACTGCAGCAGGGTGGAGCCGCCCTTGATAACCGAGGCATCATAGGTCTGGGCATAGGGATAGACATACACATCCGCAGGATAGGGAGATTTTTTATCCTGCAGCAGACGCATCACCTTTGCGGTAAACTCCGACCGGGGTTCTGCCGCCGCTGTGACAGGAATCACCATAGACAGGGCCAGGGCCAGGGCCAACACAATGGCGAGGATTCGGTTCAGTTTTTTCATCATTCTCGCTCCTTTCGGTTCAGGGGTCCCGGATGAATCACACAGGGCAGCTGCTATGCTGTAAAACGGCGTCTTTTTCATAAAACGGTTTCACTTGTGAATCATAGTATTACCGCTGTAATAAGTGCATCCTTGTAGACATTCTACATCATTAGATATGTGTTGTCAACAGGATTCTGTGCAAATTGCAGTATGTGCAGGGAATCCGTTGCCAAGTATTGCCACATAAGTCACGATTCTTGCAGTTTTCCTTAAAAAAGCCGAAAAATCGCCGTAAAACAGATATATTCCTGCTTTACGGCGATTTCGTTTTTTAATTGGCCACACCCTCGGTGGGGTAGGTCTCATAGAGGGTCTCCTGAGAGAAGTAATGGTCCAGAATGTCTGCGGCGATGGTGCCCAGGTTGCCGCCCTGGGCGCCCTTTTCCACATACACCGCAATGGCGATCTGGGGATCCTCCGCCGGAGCGAACACCACAAGGGAGGCATTGTCCGAGCCGCCGGAGCCGTGCTGGGCGGTGCCGGTCTTGGCGCAGACATCGATGGGATAGTTTTCCAGATGGGTCTTGGCGCTGCCCTCGGTGGCTGCCAGACGCATACCGTAGACAATGGCATCGTATGCGGTGTCGGAGATCTCGTAGGTGCTGAGCACCTCCGGGTCCACCTCCTCCAAAAGCTCCTGATAGTCTGCCGAGATGACCTTCTGCAGGAAGGTGGCACGGTAGCGGGTGCCCTGATTGGCCAATGTGCTGGCGTAGACGCAGAGCTGCAGGGGGGTGATGCGGTTTTCCGACTGGCCGATGGAGGCCGCCAGGGTATCCGCGCTGTACCAGCCGGACTGGTCAGGCTGGTCGGCATAGAGGATCTTCTTGGTCTCGCCGTTGGCACGGTAGCCGATCTCCTCCGGCAGTTCAATGCCCGTGGGCTGACCCAGACCCATGGCCTTCGCCACCTCATCGATGGCGTCAATGCCCGTCAGGCGGCCCGCTTCGTAGAAATAGTAGTTGCAGGAGACGCTGATGGCGTGGGCAAGGTCCACGATGCCGTGGGTCATGGTGCCGTTGGAGCTGGTCCAGATGTGGCACACCGGCTGATAGCTGTCGTAATAGGTGTAAACACCCTTGTCCTCAATACTATAGTAAGGACTGATGGTTTCGGAATCGATGGCTGCGATGGAGGTGATCATCTTATAGACAGAACCGGGGGGATAGGTGGCAAGCAGGGCACGGTTCCACATGGGAGAGCGCTCGTCCTCCATGAGGGCCTGATAATCCTCCGAGAATGTCTCCAGATTGAAGGTGGGGTAGCTGGCGCTGGCCAGAACATCTCCGGTCTTGACCTCCATGACCACGGCAGCGCCGGCCTTGGCATCCTTACCTTCGCCGGTACCGGGAACGCCGTTCTCGTTCAGGTTCTCGATACAGTCCGCCAGAGATTTTTCTGCCACGGCCTGCAGGCCGATGTCCAGGGTGGTCTCCACATTGGCGCCTGCCTTCGGTTCTTCGGAATAATACTCTTCCAAAACCAGACCGTCGGAGGCCACAGTGGTGACCCGGACGCCGTCCTCGCCGTGGAGGTAGGGTTCAAAGGCAGCCTCCAGACCGTCCTTGCCGATCTGGGCATTCATGCTGTAGCCCTGTTCCTTATACTGCTCGTATTCCTCTGCATAGATGGGGCCGGTTCGGCCCAGAATATGGGCGGCATAGGGGGTATTGTATTCCCGGACGGTGGTGGTTTCCACGCTCATGCCGGGAACATTCAGTTCCATCAGCTTTGCAAGGCTGTCGGAGTCCACATCCGCCAGCAGGGTGTAGGTGGGAAGGTTCGCCACATACACCAGCTCCAGCTCATAGCGAAGGCCGATGACCCGGCGGCATTCTTCCTCCGTCCAGTTGTTGGGAATATTGTAGGACTTCTTCATCAGCTTCACGATCTGCTGGGCAGAAATGTCCGGATCCCAGCTGCGGGAGCTCAGATACTGGCGGAAATAATTCTGCCATGCCTCCGAATAGCTGTCCAGTGTATAGTCATAGGGCTTTTGCAGACTAATGGGCAGATGATCCGCATAATCCAGCCCGCGATCCATACAGAGATTGGTAAGCTGACGCAGGCTTTCGTTGGGATTATCCGCATTGTAAAGCACATAGCTGTTGATGATCAGATTGTAGCTGGCGCGGTTGGACACTAAGATGTTGCCGTTGCGGTCAAGGATCTGACCCCGGGCGGCGGAGACGGGGGTATAGTAGGTGTAGGTGCTGATGGAGCCGTCGGTGTTGGTGGCGTTGACCACCTGCACTGTATAAGCCCGGAAGCCGTAAAAACCCATCAGCAGGGCCACCAGTGCCAAGAATACACCAAGGCGAAATTTGATTATGCGTTCCATGTGTTTCCTCCCACACGGTGAATGGCCCGGAAGAGATAGAAGAACACCGGGCAGCTTGGAATACCCAGCAGGACGCCGGGGATGAGAATACGGAAATACTGGGCCGCTGTGGCGGTATCCAGGAACAGCCGCAGCAGGAAAATGGCGCTTTCATGGCAAAGGCTCAGGACAAAGCAGCACACCACGCAGGTGACAAGCTGCTGCCGCAGGAGCTTTCGCATCAAAAGGCCCAGACCCATGCCGCCGCAGGTGAGCACCAGCACGGATACATAGCCCATATCCCCGCCGGACAGTGCCCAGACCAGGCTGATGAGCAGCGCAAACATGCTGCCGCTGTCGGCACCTTCGATGATGCACACACAGCCCACAAAATAGGGCACCAAATTAACCTTCGCCCCAAACACGGGCATACGGCTGAGAATAACGCTCTGCAGCACCACCGTGGCCACAAAAGCCGCCGTGTACAGCGCCCATTTAAAGAAGGTCCGCCACTGGGATCTTGTGATATGCAGTTTTCTAAGCTGGCTGTACCATTGATTCTCCATGGTGACCTCCTTTCGGCAAAAATCAGTCAATCAGGGGACGGTTCCTCGATTGACTTGTCAATCAAGGAACCGTCCCCTGATTGACTTGCTCGCCTTATTCGTTCACATAGTTTGTAATAATGAATACCTGCTCCAGTGCATCGAAGTCCGCGGCAGGCTCGATGACGGCGTATTTTGCCACACCGGTGCCGTCCAGACCTGCGTCCACCACATAGCCTAAAATCAGGCCACGGGGATAAAGGGTGGAGCCGGTGGAGGCCACCTGGTCATTGTTACGGATGACCGCATCGGTGGAGAGGTAGTCCATGCGGAGCTGGTTCTCCTTGTCGGTCTTGTAGGCACCCTGTACGATGCCGTTGTAGCCGGAGGAGGACAGGGTTGCGGAGATCTGCAGGGAGGAGTCCAGGATCGTGGTAATGGTGGCCCAGTTGGCACCGCATTCCGTGACGATGCCCACCACCTGCCCCTGCTCCGTCACCGCGCACATACCCTCGTTCACACCGGAAAGGGTGCCCTTGCCGATGGTAAAGGTGTTGCGCCAGTTGCTGGAGTCCCAGCCGATGATATAGGCGGACAGCAGCTCATAGTCCTCGTGCTCCTTGAGCAGGTTGGCCACTGCGCGAAGCCGCTCGTTTTCTCGCTGCAGACTGTCGGCGGTACGGATCTCGTCCTCCATTTCCGCCAGCCGTTCCTTCAGGTAGGCATTCTCCGCTGCCAGAGATTCATATTCAAACACATAGTTATAGAACCGCTCCACCGTGCGGGTCAGGGCGGAAAGGCCACTCTGGAAGGGGGCCAGCAGGGATTGGGTCACATTCTTTCCCGCGGCAGTGCCGGAGATCAGTGCCGAGCTGACCGCCAGAACGATGGCCAGCAATACCGCGATCAGAACGATCAGCTTGCGGCGTGCGGGTTTATCGGTTTTCAAGCCATCACCTCATTCTTCGTATCACAGAACCTCCACGCCGAAGCGGGAAAGCATCTGAGAAAGGGCGCACAGAGGCAGCCCCATGACATTATAATAGTCTCCGTCCAATCTGTCCACAAAAATCGAGGCCAGACCCTGGATCCCGTAGCTGCCCGCTTTGTCCATGGGCTCGCCGCTGGCGACATAGGCCGCGATCTCTTTTTCGGAAAGGGAACGGAAGTGGATCTTCGTGGTAATTGCCCGGGTCTCGCAGCGATCGCCCCGCAGCAGGCACACACCGCTGACCACCTCATGGGCACGGCCGCTGAGCAGCCGCAGCATGGCTTTTGCATCCTCTTCGGATGCGGGTTTGCCCAGCCGCCGACCGTCGATGCATACCACCGTGTCGGCGCTGATGATCAGGTCATCGGCTTCTGCCCGGGGGGCAACCGCCCGGGCCTTCGCTTCGCTGACCCGGCAGATCTCCCGCTCCAAAGGGATGGCGGGGTCCATGGTTTCGTCAATTTCCTCGGTCATGACCCGAAAGCTCAGACCGATCCGCTCCAGCAGCTCCTGCCGCCGGGGAGATTTGGATGCTAAAATAATCATAGATGTCCTCGTTGTCAATCAGGGGACGGTTCCCTGATTGATTCATAAAATACACAAAAAGAGTATCATCTCGTCAATCAATCGGGGAACCGTCCCCTGATTGACGCTTTCTTCTGCGAATGTAGGGGACGGGTTCCCCGTCCCGCAGAGAAATGCTGCGTTTATATCGGAATCGCCGGCGAATTCGAAGCCCGTACGCGGACAGCCGGGGACGGCTGTCCCTACAGTGAGACTTGATACTTCCGGTAAATTCCGCTCCTGTGTGCGTAGGGACAGGCCTCCGGACTGTCCGGCAGGAGATGCTGCATTTCTATCAGAACTTTCGGCGATTCGTGTCAATCAGGGGACGGTTCCCTGATTGATTCATAAAATGCACAAAAGAGTATCATCTCGTCAATCAATCGGGGAACCGTCCCCTGATTGACGCTTTCTTCTGCGAATGTAGGGGACGGGTTCCCCGTCCCGCAGAGAAATGCTGCGTTTATATCGGAACCGCCGGCGAATTCGAAGCCCGTACGCGGACAGCCGGGGACGGCTGTCCCTACAGTGAGACTTGATACTTCCGGTAAATTCCGCTCCTGTGTGCGTAGGGACAGGCCTCCGGACTGTCCGGCAGGAGATGCTGCATTTCTATCAGAACTTTCGGCGATTCGTAACATTTTGGGACGGGAAACCCGTCCCCTACGGTGAAAATCGGATATTATTCCACACCCCGGGCGTAGAGGCCGCGGGTGCAGGTGCCGGGGTCGAAGTCTGCACCGGTGCGCCAGCCTTCCATAACCCTGGATACCTCGGCGGGACTTTCTGTGGTAAACTGAACGCGCACAAAGCTCAGACCCAAACGGCGGAGCTGGCTCTGCTTGTCCAGCCAGTAGAGCTTCTTGCCGTTGAGGATCACGCTGCGGCAGCTGTCCCCGTCCCGAAGGACATGGAACTCCGCGCCGGTGCGGTCGATGAGCTTGGTGGCGCCCGCACGGCAGGCACAGGAGCCGGTGCGGCCCTTGATGATGCAGTTTTCCGTGAGCATCAGCGGCTGTCTGCCGTAGACGATCAGCTCTGTGGGCAGCACCTTGCTCAGATCTCTCAGCTGGGGCAGGGTCATCTCAAAGGAGGCCGTGGCACTGATGAGGCCAAGGGAGCGCAGCTCCAGCATGGTGCGGGAATTGAGGACATTCAGCCCAAAATCGCCGCAGATCGAAAAACCACGGGAGCGGGCAATGCTGAACTGGCCAATATTGCCCGAGAGTACCTTGCGGACACCCAATTCATAGGCAGCATCCAGCTGCTGCACGATCTTATTATTCTCCCGATCCTGCAGGATGCGGGGAAGCACTGCCACCAGCTCCGTCTGGGCGGGCAGGCGGTCAAAAATCCGGGGCTGCTGGGCAATGAGATGCACCGGGGCATAGAGCATGGCGGGTGCGGCCTCCAGCAGTTCCCGGGTCAGCTGATTGGCATTGGTAATGCCCACAGTGAGCTTCGGTGGGGCAGTGGGGCCGGAATAGTGCATGGAGGCAGTGAAGCTGCCCAGACGGGGCGCTTCTCTGCGGCCACGAAGGGCCGTGAGGTGCTCCAGTACATCACGGCGCATAGTATTGATGGCGGCAGCGGAAAGGGTCAGACCCGGCTCGATGACGCAGCGCACCCCGGTACAGCGGTAGGGGGTGCCGCCGGTCTTACTCAGGCGGGCCTGCAGAAGTTCCTCGGAAATGGGGCGGTTGATGGCCTCATCGGGAGCAGGGCCTACGGTCTTGCAGATGTGCCCATCCCCATCCTGCACCGCCAGCATACTGCCCTGACGGCGGGTGATCACCGCGTAAAACCGCACCGGCACCCGGGGATTCTCCCCCTTTTCATAGGTGGCTCTGGCCTTGGAATACAGGGCATCGTTGGGGGCATCATCGGTGCGGATGCCAAACATATCCTTCCCGGTTTTCCCGGCATAATAACCCTGGGTAAAGCCCTGACGGGAGAAGGCATCCCGCAGATCGGTGAGCTGCTGCCGCCCGATCCTTGCGCCGTCCAGCACATCCCGATAGACCTTGGTGACGGTGGCCACATATTCCGGCCGCTTCATGCGGCCCTCGATTTTAATGGAAGCCACACCCATGGCCTCCAGCTCGGACAGGGCATGGACCAGACAGTTGTCCTTCAGGCTCAGAGGATATTTGTTTTCAAAGCGGCTGTAGCCGTAGGGCAGGCGGCAGGGCTGGGCGCACTGGCCCCGGTTGCCGCTGCGCCGACCGATGACGCCGGACATATAGCACTGACCGGAATAGCACATACACAGGGCGCCGTGGGCGAACACTTCGATCTCCACAGGACTGTTGCGGCAGATATGGGCGATCTGCTCCCGGTCCAGCTCCCTTGCCAGCACCACACGGCTCAGACCCATGGCAGCGGCCTGACGCACACCCTCTAAATTGTGCACAGACATCTGGGTGGATGCGTGCAGCGGCATCTGGGGCGCGATCTGGCGGCACAGGCTGACGATGCCCAGATCCTGCACGATGAAAGCGTCCACATCGCAAAGGGCGGCAGTGCGGATGATCTCTGCCACCTTGGAAAGCTCCCGGTCGGTGGCCAGGGTGTTCAGGGTCAGGTGCACCTTGACACCCCGGATGTGGCAGTATTTCACCGCTTCACGAAGCTGGTCGGCAGTAAAATTTTTAGCGCCCTGACGGGCATGAAAGCTCCCGTAGCCCAAATAGACCGCATCCGCGCCGTTCTGCACGGCGGCGCGCAGTGCTTCCATTGAGCCCGCGGGGGACAGTAATTCAAGCATATAATAAAACCTCAGAAGGCATTAAATTTAGCAGGGGATAATCCGCCAATGATGATTATATCACATAATTCCCCCTTCTCCAAAGACAAAAAACGCTTTTTTTATCCCATTGAAAAATTGCTTTCGTCGGTTTTTACAGCAGGACAGCGCCCCGGTTTTCCACAGGGCAGGAAATACAAGGTATGGGACTCAGGTAGACATAATTCCTCAATATATGCCATTTGCCCCAGTGGGATTCAAAAAGTTTTCCCCAACTTCAACAGGGTTTTCCACAGGCAAAAACGGCAGAATTCCAAGCTTTTTACCCATAATTTTTTGGTTGACGGAAAAATGCGGCGGAAAATTTGTAACTTTTCACAGAAGGGGGCACTCCCCCTTTGGGATTGCAATAAGGCTTCTTTTCGGCTATAATCCGGGGGAAAGGAAGGGATGCAAATGGTACAAAAGGAAAGAACACCCGTCCGCCTGATCGCGCTGGATCTGGACGGCACATTGCTCGGAACGGACAAGACCCTGTCCGAGGGCAATCTTGCGGCGTTGAAAGCTGCCGCCGCAAAGGGCATTGAGATCGTCCCCACCACCGGGCGGTTTTTTACCGGTATGCCGGAGCTTGTCCGGAGTCTGCCCTTCCTCCACTATGCCATCACCATCAACGGTGCCCATGTCTACGATGTGGTGAACGGCACCGTACTGGCCCGGGCAGAGATCCCAATGCCCCGGGCAGTGGAGGTGATGGAGTATCTGGAAAACTTCGACCTGATCTACGACTGCTATGTGGACAGCTGGGGCTGGATCACCCGGGCCTTTCAGGAAAAAGCTCACGAATTCGTGCCGGATGAGCACTATCTCAAAATGCTCAAGGTGCTGCGCACCCCGGTGGATGAGCTGAAAAGCCATCTGCGGCTGCAGGGCAAGGATGTGCAGAAGATCATCATCTTCACCCGCACCACGGAACTGCAGGAGGAACTGCTGAAGCTGCTGCCAAAGCGCTTCCCCGGCCTGCTCACCACCTCCTCTGCCCCCCACAACATTGAGATCAATGCCCCCGACGGCAACAAGGGCGATGCCCTTCGTGCCCTGGCCTCCCGCCTTGGCATCCCTATGGAAGCTACCATGGCCATCGGCGACGGATTGAACGATGAAGCCATGCTGAAGGCGGCGGGTCTGAGCGTTGCCATGGGCAATGCCCACCCCCACATCAAAGCCCTCGCCCACGAGATCACCGCCCACTGCGACCACGACGGCGTGGCACAGGCCATTGAAGACTTTGCCTTATAAATGAAAATCCCCCTGAAACAGGCTTTGGAAAGCGCCAAAGGCCGTTTCAGGGGATTTCTTTTGCTTTTTGATAAAAAACAGTATTATTTGAGGAATGCGGAGATCAGAAGGTAGAGAAGGGTAGCGCACAGGCCGAGGCAGAACAGCACCAGACCGTAGGACAGGCTGCGGCCAATGACCGTGAGGTTTTCTTTGAAGGAGGCATATTTCAGCACAAGCCAGTGCTCGAAATCCCGCTTCTCTTCCCGGTTCCGCCGGAAGGTTTTGTTCAGCGGCTGCGTCATGCTGTTCAGAAGCATACCAAGGCTGTGGGTCAGGGCATTGCCCTCTTCCAGTTCCGCAGGCTTGGGACTGTCACGATAGATGGTTCTGCGCAGCAGCACCACAATGCCATCCACGAAGATGTCCGCAATACCCGCCAATACGCTGCCAATGGCAATGAGCGCCTTTGCCAGCACATCCACAAAGCCATCCATGATCCTGCAGACCGTACCCAGTACACCGGGCAGCAGCCGCAGAAGCACAGGACGGTAAACCGCCTCTTCCAGATCAAGAAACGCAGGCCAGCGATTGACATAACGCCTGATCCCACTAAGCTCCCGCCGCATCATCCAGCCGCGCACCACCAGGACATAGACGAAGGTGCCCACGCACAGGGAAATGAAGCTGCCCTTGACATTGATCCAGTTGAAGTACAGTGCCACATGTGCCGCGTGCTCCACGCCGAAGAAGCTCTGGGCAAGATCGGTCAGATGGTCCATGGTCTCATGGGGCGACGCGCCGAGATAGGGGATGACCGCCGCGCTGATGGTCAAAGCGGCAGCACTGATACGGTTCATATAGGGTTTCTTTTCATCATAGGCCCGTTGCACGGCGGGGTCCTCGTTTCGCTCCACGAATACCGCCACATAGAGCTTACACATATAGGCAAGGGTCAGACCGCCGCTGATGAGGAAGATCCACTCAATGGCATGCATATGCCCCTCAGTCAGGATGCCGGGCAGGAAATGGCCGCCCTGCAGGCCGTGGATGTACTCCACGATGCTCTCATGGATCAGGGTCTTGCTGATGTAGCCGCTCCACATGGGGATACCGCCGATGCCCAGGGCTCCCATCAGGAAGCAGAAGCCAAGCAGGGGCTTTTTGCGGCCGAAGCCGCGGATCTCATTGAGATCCAGCTTATGGGTGTTCATAAAGATCACCGCCGCCGTCAGAAACAGCACCAGCTTGAACAGGGAATGGTTCATCATATGAAGGAAGGTACCCTGCATGGCAAGGCTGTTTTCCTCCCCCAACAGGCCGAACATACCCAAACCCACCATAATAAAGCCGATCTGAGACACGGAGGAGCAGGCCAGTGTCCGCTTGAAGTCCACGGAGAACAGGGCCAGCAGCGCCCCCAGGAACATGGTGACCACGCCCACCAGCAGGATGAAGGTGCTCCACAGCTCGTCATTCAGGAGCATCTTGCAGCTGATGACTAAAAGGCCAAAAATTCCCGTCTTGGTCAGGATGCCGGAGAGCAGGGCACTGGCCGGAGCCGGTGCCACGGGATGGGCCTTGGGCAGCCAGATGTGCATGGGGAAGGCACCCGCCTTGGCGCCGAAGCCCACGAACATACAAATGGCGGCGGCATAGAGGTTTTTGCCTTCGCAGGCGGCGGGAAGTTCCGCGATCATCAATGTACCGGTCTCATGGTAGAGCAGGAACAGCCCCATCAGCAGGGCCATGCCGCCCATGACCGCCACCGCTAA
The DNA here is from genome assembly GCA_015067585.1 of Oscillospiraceae bacterium. GTDB lineage: Bacteria > Bacillota > Clostridia > Oscillospirales > Oscillospiraceae > SVMC01. Next base: position 30,631 of record SVMC01000008.1, on the reverse strand, counting down.
ATAGGTACCCGCTGCCCGCAGGGCTGCGGGTTTTTCGTCCTGTGCCACCCAGACATAGGAGGCAAGGGACATGAGTTCGAAGAAAATGAAGGTGGTATAGAGGTCGGCGGAGAGGAAGATCGCCACCGTTGCCCCCAAAGTAATCAGATTGAAGAAATAGTAGCGGCTGCGGTTGTGGTAATGGGCGAAATATTCGGGGGAAAACAGGCCCGTCATCATCCACATGAAGCAGGCAATGCTCACATAGATGGCACGGAAACCGTCCAGAGTGAAGTGCAGTCCCATGCCGCAGATGCCGGGCAGGGAGATCACGCCGTGATCCCCCCAGCCTAAGGTATGCAGGGTCAGGCTCAGAACAAACTCCGCCACCACCACAAGGCACACAAAGGCATCCCGCGCGGTCTTTGCACGCCGCCCGATCAGGTAGGAAAGGAGCGCCGCTGCCATGGGCATAAAGATCAAAAGATAAATCAGAGCGATCATGGCGACCCTTCCTTTCAATAGATTCCCCGGGCAACTTCCCGGATCAAGTCCATCAGAGGTTCAGAGCACAGACCCAGCAGCACAATGGCCGCCGCGCACGCCACCAGAGGCAGCCACATCCGCCAGCCGGGGTCTGTGATGCCTTCAATGGAGGCTTCGTCAAAGCTCTTCTTGGGGAAATAGGCCCGGTTGACCACACCCAGCATATAAATGGCGGTCAGAAACGCGGAGATCAGCAGGGCCGCGATGCCCACCCAGGCAAGGGGCATCCCGCTTTCCACCGCAGCCTCTGTCAGCGTCCACTTGCTGATGAAGCCGGCAAAGCCGGGTACGCCCATGAGGCCCAGGGCAGACACGGTGAAGCAGCCGAAGACCAGCTTCATCCTTCTGCCCATGCCGTTCATTTCATACACATGGCTTCTGCCCGTCTGGTGCATGAAGGCACCGGCACACAGAAAGGAGCAGATCTTGATGAAGCCGTGGAACACGAAATGGGACAGAGCCCCCGCCAGACCAAGGGGGGTCATGATGGTGGCGCCGAAAATGATGTAGGAGAGGTTGCTCACCGTGGACCAGGCCAGACGGCGTTTGATGTGGGTCTCCTTCACCGCCCGGCTGCAGCCATAGACGATGGTGAAAATGGCGATCGCCATGCACACATACTGCACCCATGTGCCGCAAAGGAAACGGACGCCAAAGGAATAATAGGTCAGGCGGATGATGGCAAAGGCACCCGCATTGACCACCGCCACCGCATGCAGCAGCGCTGTGACCGGGGTGGGGGCAACACCCGCCTGGGGAAGCCAGGAGGACAGGGGCCAGATGGCCGCCTTGACGCCGAAGCCCATAAAGGAGAAAAAGTAGATCCACAATAGCAGCGGGGCATGCTCCGTCAGCGCAGCCTTGTTCAGCACACCGCCGGGGATAAATTCCATGGTATTGCCGAATACCATAACGAAGATCATGCCCATCAGGGCAAAGGCAGCGCCGCCGATGGAGAAATAAAGGTACTTTCGTGAAGCCAGGATGGCTTCACGGTTCCGGGTGTGCATCACCAGCGGCACCGTCACCAGCGTCAGCAGCTCATAGAAGAAGTACATGGTCATGAGGTCCGATGCAAAGGCAATGCCCAGCGTGATGCCGTAGGTCATAGTGAAGAACATGAAGAAGGTTTTTTCTCTGGTGTCTCCTTCCATGTACTCGAAAGCGTAGAGGGTAGCCATGGGCCACAGCACCGCGATCAGCCCGGCAAATACCATGGTCATACCATCAATCTTAAAGGAAATAGACAGATTATTCACAAAGCGGACGATGTGGAACACTTCCGTGGTGCCCTGCAGAAGCAGCAGCCAGGTCAGCACAGAGGCAAGCAGCACGACGGCCTCAATGTACTTCAGCATCAGGCTTCGTTTTTGCAGGGGAAGGAAGGGGATCAGAACTCCGCCAAGGATGGGGATCAGAATGATCGCCAGGATCCAATATTGACTCATAGCTTACCTCACACGATCCCGCCCACGATGGCGGAGATGTACTCCGTCAGAGCCGTGGGGAACAGGCCAAAGGCAAGGGCCAGCACCGCGAAGATCAGCAGGGGCAGCAGCATGACCGGGCCCGGCTCCTTCTTTTTCACTGCCGCATCGCCATAGTCCGCGCCGGGCAGGAAACCCTGCACCGTAATGGGCAGCAGATACCCTGCCGTCAGCAGGGCGCTGATGAGCAGCACCACCGGGCCAAGCCAGGAGAACACCGGAATACCGGAGCCAAGGGCACCCAATGCCAGATGCCACTTGCTGATGAAGCCGCTGGCAGGAGGAATGCCGATGAGGGCAGCGCCGGCAAAGGTATAGCACCAAAGGGCGACGGGCATTTCCTTGCCGATGCCCCGCAGCTCTTCCACGCGGGTCTTGCCGGTTTTGAAAATCACGGCGCCGGCGAACAGGAACAGGCAGGACTTGATGATGGCATGGAACACCACATGGAGCAGCGCACCGGTGACAGCCTGGGCCTGCAGCAGGGACAGGCCAAAGAGGATGTAAGAAGCCTGGCTGACGGTGGAATAGGCCAGCCGCTTTTTCAGCACCTTTTCCCGGTAGGCCAGCATGGAGCCCATAAACACGGTGATGAGGGAGAGGCTCATCCACGCCGTCTGCACCCAGCTTCCCCGGATAAAGTCCGCACCCACCAGATAGTACACCACCCGGATGATGCCCAGCACGCCCACCTTCACGATGATGCCGGACATGACGGCACTGGCAGGGGCGGGAGCCACGGGATGGGCCGTGGGCAGCCATGCGTGCAGGGGGAACATACCCGCCTTCACGCTGAAACCGAGGATCATGGAGAACACCGCGATCAGAAGGATGGTCTCATTCCCGGCAACCGCGTCAAGATTCAGGGTGCCTTCGGGCAGGAAGGTGAGAACGGTGGTGTATTTATTCAGGAAGAACAGGCCGAACAACACCAGATACGCACCAAACAGGGAGTAGAACAGGTACTTGAGGCCGCCCATGATGGCTTCCTTGGAGCGGTTATGCAGGATCAGAGGGAAGGACAGCAGGGTCATCAGCTCATAGCACAGGTAGAAGGTGACCATGTTGCCCGCGAACACCAGACCATGGAGGATGCCGAACACCATGAGATAGAAGCCGAAATAGCGCTTTTCTTCCTTCTCATGCTTCATGTATTCAAAGGCATAGAACCCCGCCAGCAGCCACACGAAGATGACCACCGCGGCAAAGAGTCTGCCCACCTCGTCGATGCGGAAATACACCGACAGATTGCTGCCGAAGGAGAAGAGGAACAGTTCCGGTTCTCCACCCAGCATGGCGGCAAGGCCAAGGCAGGCGGCAAGACTCAGGCCAATTCCGGAGACCGTCAGCAGCCTGCCGCGGGATTTGAACTCCGGCAGCAGCAGGAGCATAACGCCCCACAGCACCGGGACGAAAACAGATGATAAAATCAGCATGATGAAACCTCTTTTCTTATGGCAAATGGTGCCTCGGATCTGACAGGACCCGCAATGCACCCGCCTCAGAGAATGTAGGGGCGGCTATTGGCCGCCCGGCAGGAAATGTTGCGTTTTTATCGGAACTTCCGGCGAATTCGCAAGCTTTTGGGACGGGAAACCCGTCCCCTACGATATAAACCGAAAGGTTTTGCCCGATATGGCGGAACGATGTGGGCATCGTCCCCTACGGCAAGACCCGACCTTTTAGGCAAAATGGTGCAAGCCCTGTTCGATGAGGCGGATGACGGGCTGGGAGGTGACACCGAGGACAAGGTTCACAAGGATGAACAGCACCATGGTCATGGCGAACAGCTTCTGCTGCCGCAGATGCAGGCGCTTGAAGCCCTTTTCCGCCACCACGGCAGGGTCTGCCGGGGAATAGATGCGGATGACCGTCTTCAGGAAGTAGATGGCATTCAGAATGGTACTGATGGCCAGAACGATCAGTGTGGGCAGCAGCTTCCAGTTGGGCACCAGAACTGCAGCTTCAGCAAACAGGAGCTTGCTGACAAAGCCGGAGAACAGGGGGATGCCAACCATGGACAAAGAGCCCACCAGGAAACCCACACCCGCCGTCCTGTTGCGGTAGGCGGCACCGGTGAGGTCGAAGAAGTCCGTACTGTCACCGGAGACCTCCATCAGACCGGAGGCGGAAATGAACAGCAGCGCCTTGGTGGCACCGTGGGCAAGAATATGGAATACCGCAGCCACCATGCCCTCTTCCGTGCCAAGGCCGAAGCCCATATAGATATAGCCGATCTGGGCCACGGAGGAGAAAGCGATCATTCTGCGGATGTTGGACTCCCATATGGCGCTGGCAGAACCGAAGATCATGCCGCACAGACCAAACAGGAACAAAATGCTCAGAATATGGCTGCCGGAAATGTACTCAAACCCGATGACACGGTAGAAGATCTTGATCAGCAGGAACAGATAGCCCTTGGACACCAGGCTGGACAGGATGGCACCGGAGGACACGGTGGAATAGCCGTAGGCATCCGGGACCCAGCTATGGAAGGGGAACAGGGCGCTCTTGATGGCAAGACCTACCGTCATAACGCCAATGGTGATGAGCACCGGAACCTGATAGGTGCCCGCATCCATAATGGCGGCGATCTCAAGCCGGATATTGGACATCAGCAGGTGACCCGTCAGGCTGTAGAGCATACAAATGCCCATGAGCAACAGACCGGAACCCAGCAGGCTCATGATCATATAGCGCACTGCCGCTTCAATACAGCGGCCGTTCTGACGGATCATGATGAGACCGGCGGCGGCGATGGTATTGATCTCCACGAAAACATAGGCGGTAAAAAGGTCATTGGTATAGATCAGCGCCAAAAGGGAACTCAGCAGCATATCGCACAGGATGAAATAAATATTGTGCTTGCTGTGCTCTACTTCATCGTTCAGCGGTTTTCTGCCGCCCAGAATGGAGATGAGCATGATGACGCAGATGAACAGGGCCATGCCTGCCTCCAGCACACCTGCGCGGATCTCATTGCCCCAGGGTGCGGGGAAATGGCCCATCATATAGGTGTAGCTGCCAATGCCGGAGCGGATGATGAACCACAGCAGCCAGCCGGACATCAGGGCAACCACCGTAACCACCAGGGTATTCAGCCGTCTTGCCCACTTTCCCGGAAGCACCGCGGAGATGATGCCGGAGAACATGGAAAGCATGATGGAGAAGAAGGGCACATTCTGTACAAATGCCATTTACAGACCCTCCTTCCGAAGCCGGGCAGAGATCTCATCCAAGTCGAGGGTACGGTATCTGCGATAAAGCCGGACGGTCAGCGACAGCATCAGGGCGCTGACGGAGACACTGACCACGATGCCCGTCAGCACCAGGCCGCCGGGGATGGGATTGATGTAATGGGTGGTTTCCTGAATACCGTCCACCACGATGGGAGGCATACGGCCGGAAATGTAGCCGTTTTCCGCCAAAAAGAGGAAAATAGCGGTGTCCATAATATTGAAGCCGATGATCTTCTTGATCAGATTCTTCTGGAACAGCAGGTTGGCAAAGCCAATGCCGAAGAGGATCATGGCCACCGCTTCGCCGATATTCGGAAAAATATGCTCGCTCACGGTTAAAATCCTCCTTTCCGGAACAGAGTGAAGAAGGCATACATGGTGCAGGCCACCACCATGCCCACGCAGATGTTCAGCGGGAAGATCAGACCGCTGCTGATGATGTCGCCGGCGTTGCCAAGGGGAATGCCGGAGGGCAGATGGTTGGCGCCGGTGAAGAAGGAATAGCTCTTTGCAAGGCAATAGAAGCTCAGTGCACCGAAGCTGACCCATTTATAGGTCTTTTCGGTGAAGAACCGATTGAGCTTTTCAAAGCCGAAGGCATTGGCGTAGAGGATCAGGCCCGCGCCCATGATGGCGCCGCCGGAAAAGCCGCCGCCCGGGGAAAGATGGCCGTTCAGGATCACATAGATGCCGAAGATCATGATGATGGGGAACAAAATGAAGGTCACCCGCTGGAGAATGATGTCATCTCCCGGCTCAAAGCGCCGTTCCCGGACTTCCTCCGGGTCGGGAAGCTTCTTTTTCTTCTTCTGATCGTCCCGCAGCAGGATCAGCACGGTGCAGGTGGCGATGAACAGCACATTGGATTCGCCAAAGGTGTCGAAGGCACGGTAGTCTAAGATCATGCCGGTGACGATATTCACCGCGCCCGTCTCCTGCAGACCGCTTTCAATATATCTGGCAGCCACCTCATTGCTGGTGGGATTATCGGCATGACCCACCGGAGGCAGATAGTATACCGCCACCAGCAGCATGGCGATCAGCGCCACACAGCACAGCACAGCGGTGAAGCGATAGAACACATTGAAGCCCTTCAGCACCCGGTTGTGTTCACGGTCAAATACCTGCTCGATGACCTCTTCACGGTCCTTGCGGTGGGACTGCACCAGGCCCTCACTGGGGGCATTGTCCCGGGGTCTGCGCATCTCCACATTGCCGAGATAGGGGTCCGCCTCACCCATCACCCAGCGGATCACAGGCGTCAGCGGCTTTCGGTTATATTCTTCTTCCGGAATTGGTTTACTCATGTTTCTTATCCTCTTCCTTCATCGCGCGGATCTTCTTCAAAGTCACGAAGAACAAAAGGCTCGTGACACCGGCGCCTACAGCAGCTTCGGTGATGGCCAGATCCGGAGATTCCAGCAGGATCCAGATGATGGACATGACCAGGCTGTAGGACATAAAAATGATGATGGAATTCAAAAGGTTTTTGGAAAAGCTCACCGCAATGGCGCAGGCCACCAAAAACAAAAGCAAAATATGCTCAAAGATCAGCATAGCTCATCCTCCCATTCCTCCGGGGGCAGCTCGCAGTGCTTCTCCAGCTCCTCGTTGGTCACGACCTCCAGACGGGAGATGAGATGGGATGAAACGGGAGAGGCCAGCCACAGGAAAATGACGATCATGGCCATTTTCAGCGTGGTCACATTGAAACCGCTCAGCAGCATCAGACCCACAAGGGAGCAGGTGATGCCCATGGTATCGCCCATGGCGGCGGCGTGCATCCGGTTGAGCACATACTTGAACTTGAACACGCCGAAGATCTGCAGCGCAAAGATGATAAGTCCAAGCAGCAAAAGACCGGTTCCCGCAACAAAGCGAAGATCATTCAGGATCTGCATGTTCCCCATCCTCCTTTTTCTCTTTCTCCTCTTCCTTGGCGTCGCGGTAGACACCGGTGTAAATACGGGTCAGCACGATGACAGACAGGAAGCTGATAAGGGCATAGATCAGGCAGATATCCACCAGATAGCCTTCATTTTTTACCAGTGCCAGAATGGCGATGCTTACAATGACCATGGTGCCGATCATATTGACCGCCACCAGACGGTCGGCAATTCTGGGCCCGATGGCCGCCCGGATCAGGCACAGCACCAGCATCACCGCCAGTACCGACAAAATGCCGTAAAACAAACCATTGTTCTGCCGGATCATTTCCAGGACACTCATGCAATTCCCTCCAGTCTTTCCAGAATGCGAACGATCTCAGAATCCTCCATGCCCTGGGCCAGGCTCTTATCCAGGCAGTGTACCAGCAGCTTCTGCCCGGTGACGGACACGGTGATGGTGCCGGGGGTGAGGGTGATGGCATTGGCCAGCAGGGTCTTTGCCATATCGGTCTTCAGACTGGTGGCGACATGCACCAAAACAGGCTCCACCACTTCCTTCCGCGTGAGAACCAATTGGCAAACCGTCAGGTTGGCCAGAACGATCTCTTTCAGCAAAACGAGGCAATACTGCAGGAAGATCGGCGCCTTCCGATAGAAATTCAGCTCTTTCCGGAAGCTGTAGCCCATAAACTTGCAAATAAAGAGGAACACCACAGCGGAAATCGCAATTCCGAACAGGGCAATCTCCACCGTCAATCTTCCATTAAAAATAACCCATGCCAGAAAAAACAGCAAAAGCATTTGTTTCCTCCTATCTTATGCTCAAAACGGGGAAATTCTCCAAATCTCTCCATATTACATTTTAGCACTTCTGTCTGAAAATGCAAGGGATGTCTTGGTTAAAATGCAGAAAAGATCACCTGCTGCATTTTAGGTAAGACATGGGCGCTCTGCTTGTTTTTTGCGACGAGGGCAGGGCATTAAAAAACCCGCCATACCATGGCGGGCAAGACGATAGAAAATGGCTGTGGCTCCGTGCGTACGCAGCAGAAAAGCACAAAGGGGGGCACAAAAGCCCCCCTTGCTCCAACAGAGTTTATTCCCGATTCCCGCGATAGGCACAACGGGAGCAATCGCCGCCGCAGCCGATGCAGCGGCCTTTTTTACGGCGCTTCCGCATCCAGAGGATGCTGACGATGACCCAGAGGGCGAGAAGACCCAGAAGAAGCCATTCCAGCCAGCTCACAGGAACACCCCCAGCAGCAGATACACAGCAAATGCCACGATCCATGCAACGCCGGTCTGGGCAAAGGCGATGAAAGCGGCCCGGAAGCCGGAGTTCAGCTCCCGGCGCACTGCGGAGATGGCAGCCACGCAGGGGGTATAGAGCAGGGTGAACACCAGGCAGCTGATGGCGGAGCGGAGGGTGAACAGGCTCGTCAAAGCGCTGCCGCCCATGAGGATCTCAAGGGTGGACACCACGGATTCCTTGGCGATGAAGCCGGTGATGAGGGCGGTGGAAACTCTCCAGTCGCCAAACCCAAGGGGGGCAAAAATGGGAGCGATCAGGCTGCCTACGGAGGCCAGCAGACTCTCGGCGCTGTCCGCCACCACATTGAAGCGCAGATCAAAGGTCTGCAGGAACCAGATGGCGATGGTGGCTACAAAAATGACGGTGAAAGCCCGCTGCAGGAAGTCCTTTGCCTTATCCCACATGAGCTGCAGCACACTTCTTACAGAGGGGAAGCGGTAGTTGGGCAGCTCCATCACGAAGGGCACGGGGTTGCCCCGATAGGTGGTGCGGTTGAGGATGGCGGCGCAGCCGATGCCCACTAAAATGCCAAAGACATACAATCCCATCATCACAAGCGCCTGATATTCGGCAAAGAAGGCGGCAGTGAAGAAGCCGTAGATGGGGATCTTGGCGCTGCAGCTCATGAAGGGGGTGAGGAGGATCGTGAGCTTCCGATCCCGCTCCGAGGACAGGGTGCGGGTGGCCATGACGGCGGGCACCGTGCAGCCGAAGCCGATCAGCATGGGCACGATGCTGCGCCCGGAAAGGCCAATGCGCCTCAGCAGCTTATCCATCACGAAGGCGACTCTTGCCATATAGCCGGTGTCCTCCAAAATGGACAGGAAGAAGAACAGGGTCACGATGATGGGCAGGAAGGACAGCACCCCGCCCACACCGGCGAACACACCGTCAATGATCAGGCTATGTACCACAGGGTTGAGGCCGTAGGCGGTGAGGGCATTGTCCACCAGCATGGCAAAGCCGTCAATGGCCATGGCTAAGAGGTCGGACAGGAAGGAACCCACCACATTGAAAGTCAGGTAGAAAATGCTCAGCATGATCAGGGCAAATACCGGCAGGGCCGTATATTTTCCCGTCAGGATGCGGTCAAGGCGCACGCTTCTTACATGTTCCCGACTTTCACGTGCTTTCACCACGGATTGCCGACAGACATCTTCAATAAAATTATAGCGCATATCCGCCATGGCGGCATTGCGATCCAGACCGCAATCCTCCTCCATCTGCACGATGGTATGCTCAATGGCATCCAGATCGTTCTGATGCAGGTCCAGCAGCTCCCGCACGATGGGATCGCCCTCAATGAATTTGATGGCGGCGAAGCGGGCGGGCAGACGGCTGGACTGGGCATGGTCCTCAATGATATGGCACACGGAATGGATGCAGCGGTGTACCGGGCCGGCGGGGCAAAAGTCATAGACCTTCGGGATCTGGCGGCGGCGGGCAATGTCCACCGCGATGCGTGTCAGCTCGCTCACACCGTCATTCTTGATTGCGCTGATGGGTACTACCGGAATGCCGATCAGCTTCGACAGCTTTTCCGTATCGACGCTGCCGCCATTATGCCGCACCTCATCCATCATATTGAGGGCCAGCACCATGGGAATGCGCATGGAGATAAGCTGCAATGTCAGATAGAGATTTCTCTCAATATTCGTGGCATCCACAATGTTGATGATGGCATCGGGCTGCTCGTTCAGGATAAAATTACGGGTGACGATCTCCTCGTCGCTGTAGGGACGCAGGGAATAAATGCCCGGCAGATCCACCACCTCGCAGTTTTTCTGCCCACGGACAGCGCCCACCTTCTGCTCGACGGTGACGCCGGGGAAATTGCCCACATGCTGATTGGAGCCGGTCATCTGATTGAACAGGGTGGTCTTGCCGCAGTTCTGATTGCCTACCAATGCAAAGATCATGCTTCCGTCACCTCGATTTCTCTGGCATCCGCCAGACGGATGGTCAGGGTATAATCCCGCAGGCGCAGCTCGATGGGATCGCCAAGGGGTGCCACCTTGGTGACGGTCACCTTGGTTTTGGGGATCAGCCCCATGTCCAGAAGGCGGCAGCGCAGCGCACCCTCTCCACCCACACGGGTGATCACGGCGGTGTTGCCAATGGGCAGCCGATCAAGTGTCATATGCAATACTCCTTTCGCAGGAACGTTTGTAGTTAGATGTGTCTTATCTTTGTAGTTAGCATACTCTAACTCTATGAAAAATGCAAGCACCAATCCCGCTGAAAATACTACAAATTTACAAAATGCGATCTCTGTCGGCTTGGTCATTCCAAACAATGTACCCCGGCATTCCCGCATCGAACCGACGCAAAAACCATCAGACCTACCGTAGGGGACGGGTTTCCCGTCCCAAAAGGCTGCGAATTCGCCGAAAGCCATCATAAAAACGCAACAATTCCTGCCGGGACGGGAAACCCGTCCCCTACATCCGGAAATGTGGGTGCGTTGCAAAGATTGTAGGGCCACACGTAGGGGCGGATACCATCCGCCCGTAAAAGGCTACAATTTCGCCGAAAGCCATCATAAGAACGCATTATGTTCTGCCGGACACCCCGGAGGGGTGTCCCTACGCGCATACAGGCAGGCTTTGTGCAGAAGCCGGGCAAAGATTCCGAAAACGGTTGCAATCAGAAGGAATATTCAGTACAATAATTATGTATGCACCTTTTTTGATTTGATTTATCGATTTGCACTCATCATATAGAAATACGAGGAACGATTATGACAAAGAAACGAATCTGCGCAGTCCTCAACGCGGCCATGATATTGGGCGTGGTGCTGTTTTTGCTGCTGGGTCTTGCCCGGGCGATCCTGCGGCCCAAGGCCGTCAACGACTATGAAAACCGCACAGCGAATCAACTTCCCGTCTTCACCCTGTCTGGCTGGCTGGACGGCAGCTTCCAGCAGGGCGTGGAGGACGCCCTCGGGGATCAGGCACCTTTCTCCGTCACTATGAAGAAGTATTATAATGATATGGATAACTCCATCAAATATAAGGCCTTTACCATGGTTTCCGAGGCAGATCCTGCACAGATGGTGATCTATGAAGGCTTCCGCATCTATGGCGGCGATCATATTGCCTTTGCTCCGCAGACCTGGGAGGAAGTGGAGCAGCCGCTGCAGACTCGTGCGCAGGAGCTTTCCTCCGTGATCTCCGCCCACCCGGAAACGGACTTCCATCTCTATTATATTGAGCATGAAACGGATGTGGTGTTTGAGACCGGGGAAAAGCTGGGCATCTATGAATATCTGCAGGAGAATCTGCCTCTTTCTACAGACAAAATGGGCTGTTTTGAAGTGAATGATCTTTCCGACTTCCATTCCCGTTTCTACCGCACCGACCATCACTGGAACTGGGAAGGCTCTTATCTCGGCTATCAGGAGGCAGCAAAGCTTCTGGGTGTGGAACCCCTCGTTCCCACGGGAGAGCCGGTGCTTATGAGCAGCAGCTTCAGCGGTTCCAAGGTGCAGCTTTTGGGCAGCGATAATCTGTTCGTAGAACCCTTCTATGCCTATCCCTTCTCCACCCCGGATATGACCGTCACCGTCAACGGCGAACCCGGCACTTACGGCCTTCAGAAGGAATTCTTCGCGGGAACCGCCTCCTATCTGACCTACGGCAGCTTCTACGGCGGCGATTTCGGCGAGGTGATCTTTGACAATGGCGAAGGAGAAAACCTTCTGATCTTAGGCGAATCCTATGACAATGCCATCGTGCAGCTTCTGGCCTCCCATTTTGGCCGCACCCACAGTGTGGATCTGCGCCATTATGAGACCGCTATGGGACAGCCCTTCCATCTGGCACGGTACATAGAAGAAAATGACATCGACCGTGTGCTTCTGATCGGCAGTAACGGATTCTTTACCAACGAAGCTTTTGCACTGGAGGATTGACCATGGTATTCAGCTCTCAAACCTTTTTATTCGCTTTTCTCCCGCTGGCGCTGCTGTGCCTGCTGATAAAATACCGTCCGGTGCAAAACGCCCTTCTGCTGATGGCTTCCCTGCTGTTCTATGCCTGGGGCGAGCCGAAAAATGTCGTTCTCATGTGCCTTGCCGCCGGTCTTGCCTGGCTGGGGGGTATCGTGGAGGAAAAATTAGCTGCCCGGGGAAAAATGAAAGCCAGAAAAGCCGTATATCTTTTCACGGTGATTGTCATTCTGGGTAACCTCTTTGTGTTCAAATATCTGAACTTTTTCTGCGAGAATCTGGCATTTCTCGGGGTAAGCTCCCCGGATATCGCCCTTCCCATCGGCATCAGCTTCTATACCTTCCAGATCCTGTCCTATGTGATCGACCTGCACAACGGCAAGATCTCCGTGCAGCGCAACTATTTCTACCTTCTCATGTATGTCAGCTTCTTCCCCCAGCTCATTGCGGGCCCCATCGTCCGCTATGAGACCATCGAGCGGGAGATCTTAGAGCGGAACACCACCGTTTCCGACATGGCAGAGGGCTTCCGCCGCTTTGTGGTGGGCCTTGCCAAGAAGCTGCTGTTGGCAAATCAGGTGGCGCTGGTGGCGGAGACCATCTATGCCGGCGGCACAGCGGCCTACGGCAGCGGAATGTACTGGCTGGCCGCCGTGGCCTATGCCATGCAGATCTATTTTGACTTCTCCGGCTACAGCGATATGGCCATCGGCCTCGGCCGGATGTTCGGCTTCCATTTCTTAGAGAATTTCAATTATCCCTATATCTCCCTGTCCGTCACGGACTTCTGGCGGCGGTGGCATATTTCCCTGTCCACTTGGTTCCGGGACTATGTGTACATCCCTCTGGGGGGCAACCGCACCAGTAAGGCCAAGTGGCTTCGCAACATCCTCATCGTCTGGGCACTCACCGGCTTCTGGCACGGTGCTTCGTGGAATTTCGTGCTGTGGGGTCTTTACTATGGAGCGCTGCTGCTGATCGAAAAGCTGTGGCTTGGAAAATATCTCGAAAAATGCCCCGGGGTGATCCGCTGGCTTTACTGCGCCGTGCTGGTATGCATCGGCTGGGTCATGTTCAACCTGACGGATTTCTCCAAAATGCTGGAGGCACTGGGGCATATGTTCGCCTTCCGCGCCGCCACGGTGCCGCAGGTGGATGTGAGCATGGTGCCGGGGCTGTTGTGGATGCTGCCCGCCGCCGTTGCCTGCACCCCCATCGGGAAAAAAGTGCAGCTCGGAGACGGTCCGGCTGCAACTGCCATTAAAAATGGTGTATGTATTGTTTTGTTTGCGATCTGCCTGATGTTCTGCATCAGTGCCTCCTTCAACCCCTTCATTTATTTCCGCTTCTGATGAAGTGCCTGCAATGACAGCTCCCCCGCCAGCTTGAACAGGGCATCGGAGAGCACCTGCTCCAGCGGCAGTCCGGCGCTCTGCGCCACCGCCCGGTAAAACCGCACCGTGGCAGGATCCAAGGTAAGGATAATTTCTTCCATCATCGTCCCTCCTGTGAAAAAAGGCTGCATTATCCTATGCAAAGCCTTGACAGGTGTGATAAAATATAATTTGTGTAACCAAAGAGATATTATTCCGAAAGGATGAAACATACTATGGCAAAAGAGAAGAAAGTCGAACAAATTACGGATATGGAGGTAGACTTTGCCCAGTGGTATACCGATGTATGCAAGAAGGCCGAGCTGATCGATTATTCCTCCATCAAGGGTATCTTTATCTACCGTCCCTATGGCTATGCCATCTGGGAAAACATCCAGCATCTGATGGATGCCGAGTTCAAGAAGACCGGTGCGGAGAATGTCTATATGCCCATGCTGATCCCCGAATCCCTGCTGCAGAAGGAAAAGGATCATGTGGAAGGCTTCGCTCCCGAGTGCGCATGGGTCACCATGGGCGGCAGCGAAAAGCTGGAGGAGCGCTACTGCATCCGTCCCACCTCTGAGACTCTGTTCTGCGAGCATTTCCGGGATGTCATCCAGTCCCACCGCGACCTTCCCAAGATGTACAACCAGTGGTGCAGCGTTCTGCGCTGGGAAAAGACCTCCCGCCCCTTCCTGCGTCACCGTGAGTTCCTGTGGCAGGAAGGCCACACCATGCACGCCACCGCGGAGGAAGCCAAGGAAGAGACCGAGAAGATCCTCAATGTCTATGCCGACTTCTGCGAAAATGTGCTGGCCATGCCCGTCACCCGCGGCCAGAAGACCGACAAGGAAAAGTTCAACGGCGCCGAAGCCACCTACACCATCGAATGCATGATGCATGACCGCAAGGCCCTGCAGGCAGGCACCTCCCATTACTTTGGCGACGGCTTCGCCAAGGCCTTTGATATCACCTTCACCGACAAGAGCAACCACCGTGCCTACCCCCACCAGACCTCCTGGGGCGTGTCCACCCGTCTCATCGGCGGCATCATCATGACCCACGGCGATAACAACGGTCTGGTTCTGCCCCCGAAGATCGCTCCCATTCAGGTCATCGTGGTTCCCGTTGCCCAGCATAAGCCCGGCGTTCTGGAAGCCGCCGCTGCCCTGAGCGAAAAGCTGGCCGCTGCCGGCATCCGCGTCAAGGTGGACGACACCGACAACTCCCTGGGCTGGAAGTGCGCCCAGTGGGAGATGAAGGGCGTTCCCGTGCGCGTGGAGATCGGCCCCAGAGATATCGAGAACGACCAGTGCTGCATGGTACGCCGCGACAACCGGGAAAAGACCTTTGTCAGCATCGATTCCGCCCCCGAGGCAGCCTTCGATCTGCTGCAGCAGGTGCATGACGGCCTGTACGCCAAGGCCCTGAAGAACCTGCAGGACAACATCTACGAAGCCCATTCTCTGGAAGAAGCCAAGGCCCTGCAGGAAGAGCACGGCGGCTTCATCAAGACCATGTGGTGCGAAAGCCTGGAGTGCGAGCTGCGCATGAAGGAAGAGGCCGGTATGTCCTCCCGCTGCATGCCCTTCGCCCAGGAAAACCTCGGTGACACCTGCCCCATCTGCGGCAAACCCGCCAAGAAGATGATCTATTGGGGCGTTGCCTATTGATGGGCAATCATGCCTTCTTTCAGAACAGGGACTGTGCGTTTTTCCCCTGCCATGAAACGGCCAGCCCGGAGGAATTCAACTGCCTGTTCTGCTTCTGCCCCCTGTACCATTTAGGGGAAGCCTGCGGCGGTGACTTCCTTTGCCAAAATGGTGTGAAGGACTGCTCCGCCTGCCTCTACCCCCATGACCCCGCTCATTACGGCGAGATCATCGCCCGCCTGACCCCAACGAAATAAGCGACATCGGGCCGCTCCCACAAGGGGCGGCCTTTTCCATGTATAAAGTCACCAAACAACCTTAAATTACCGCATAAATAACAAACGATAGGCACATTTTTTGGAAACAAGTCGTTTTCCCTTGACTTTTATACAGCAAACCATTAAAATAGGAAAGGTTGAAGAAATTACGGAAAGGAGGCCGCTGCCATGACCGCATCCACTGGTTTCAAGGCAATGTGTGTTTCTTCCGGGATTTCTTTTCTGATTCCGGAACATCGGGTATTTCATCGGATTTTCATTTGATCCGGTGTTTTTTTCTGCCCGTTTTCACCAGAGCTTCCCAAAGAAAAAACAGAAAAGGAGTACAATCAATGGACAAAAATGTAAACACCGACGCCATTTATGACGCCAAACAGCTTGGCTACCCCAAGATGATCACCCTGGGCTTCCAGCATATGTTCGCCATGTTCGGCGCAACCGTTCTGGTTCCCGCACTCACCGGCCTGAATGTGGCCACCACCTTGCTCTTCGCCGGTCTCGGCACCCTGCTGTTCCACCTGCTCACCAAGGGCAAGGTTCCCGCATTCTTAGGCTCTTCCTTCGCTTTCCTCCCCGGCTATTTTGCCATCGCCCCCAATGGCGAGGCTGAGCTGCTGCCCTATGCCTGCTTCGGCGTTGCCATCGCGGGTTTGATGTATGTTATTCTGGCAGGTCTCTTCAAGATCTTCGGCACCAAGAAGGTCATGCGTTTCTTCCCCCCCATCGTCACCGGCCCCATCATCATCGCCATCGGCCTGTCCCTGTCCTCCTCCGCGGTTTCTAACTGCGCTGCCAACTGGTGGATCGCTCTGGTTGCCATCGTCATCGTCATTGCCACCAACATCTGGGGCAAGGGCATGATCAAGATCATCCCCATCCTGCTGGGTGTGGTCGGCTCCTATGCCTTCGCCATGATCATTGATCCTGCCGCCCGGGAAGCTCTGGTCACCAATGTTGCCAACGCCGACTGGATCGGCCTGCCCATCCACATGGAAGCCACCGTATTCGGCCTGTTCTCCGGTGAAGTGGACACCAGCCTCCTGCTGACCGCTGTGGTCACCATCGTTCCCCTGTCCCTCACCGCCATGGTGGAGCACATCGGCGATATCTCCGCCATCTCCTCCACCTGCGACCGCAACTTCATGGAAGACCCCGGCTTCCACCGCTCCCTGCTGGGCGACGGTCTGGCCACCACCCTGGCTTCCATCTTCGGCGCTCCCGCCAACACCACCTACGGCGAAAACACCGGCGTTCTGGCCCTGAGCAAGGTCTATGACCCCAAGGTCATCCGCATCGCTGCCGTCCTCGCCATTCTCTTCTCCTTCTGCCCGAAGTTCGCTGCCGTCGTCAGCTCCATGCCCGTTGCCACCATCGGCGGCGTATCCCTGGTGCTGTACGGCATGATCTCCGCTGTCGGTGTCCGCAACGTGGTTGAGAACAAGGTGGACTTCACCAAGTCCCGCAATGTCCTCATTGCCGCTCTGATCCTGGTCCTGTCCATCGGCATCACCTACGGCGGCGCCATCGTCATCGGCCCCGTCAGCCTGTCCGGTCTGGCCGTTGCCTCCATCGTGGGTATCGTCCTCAATGCCATCATGCCCGGCAAGGACTACACCTTCGGCACCAACGAACAGGGTGACACCTCTGTGAACTTCATCGTTCAGTAATTCCCAAAGCAAGCATATCAAAGCCCTCTCCGGAAGATCCGGAGAGGGCTTTTCTTTCTGCTCCCTTCGGGAACGCTGCCGCCAAAGGTACCCGGTAGTCAATCACGGGGACGGTTCGCTGATCGGCCTGCCGATCGGGGGACTGTCCCCTGATTGACGGCACCCGCCACATATATCGCAAAATCTATCAGGCCACACTGTAGGGTCGAACTGTGTTCGCCTGGAAAGTGTTTCCAATTCGCCCGGATCCTCCATTCTGTCAGTTTTTCGACAAACAGGAAGGGCATACCTCGATGGTTGTGCCGCCTTATCCCTTTGGCTCCTTCTGAAGCAGATAGCGCTGATAAGCTCTGGGGTTGGGGAATTCGTCACAGAGCACCAGATCGTCTGAGATCTGATAGCTGCCCATCAGCTCGCCGCTGCGGATGGAAAAATAGCGGCCCTGGGCAAAGAGGGCGCCGAAAGAACGGGTGCCGAATTCACCCCGGGAGATGCGGCGGAATTCCGGCTGCTCCGGCACCTGATCCGGCTTCGTCATATCCACGGGGCAGATCAGCAGCCGCCCGTCCCCGCACACTAAAACGGCAACGGAACGGGAGAACATAGCCATGGGATCCGGACAATATACGGACATTTCATTATAATAGGCAATAAAACCGCCCCGGCAGACTACGCCGCTGCGGAAGATCAGTTGGTCGATCACGGCAGGCACCTCCTTTTTCCGCATTATACCACTTTTTCCCGCCCGGACACAACCATATTTTCACGGATATTCTATGTTATCATGGAAAAGAAGCAAAAAAGTGAAAAATTTTTGATTCGATACAAACATAATACAAACTTTTTTGCCGGGTATTCATCTCCTTTTCCGAGAATCCATAAGGAAACGAAATAAAAACAGAGTATATTAGAACCTCTAATGGTCATTATGCAAAAAACAGTTTTTACAAGGGGCCGATTTTTCGTTAAAGTATATAAGGAAGTTTATTTCCTATGCAAATTTGAAAAGGAGAGATCATAATGGATAACAACAATCGCGGCTCCTGGGGAAGCAACATAGGCTTCCTTTTGGCTGCCATCGGCTCAGCGGTCGGTCTGGGCAACATCTGGGGCTTCCCCTACAAAATGGGTAAGAGCGGCGGCTTTACCTTCCTTCTGGTTTATGCAGCACTGGCAATCTTCGTTGGCTTTGCCATCATGTGCAGTGAGCTGGCGCTCGGTCGTAAGACCGGCTCCGGCCCCATCGCAGCTTACAAAAAGTTCACCAAGCGCTTCTCCGGTGTCGGCTGGCTCGCTCTGATTGCACCCGCCCTCATCATGACCTTCTACTCCGTCCTCGGCGGCTACTGCATCTACTACATCGCCATCAATGCCGGCGGCATCTTTGGTGCCATGCCCGACAGCAGCTCCTTCGGCACCCTGCTCACCAATCCCTGGATGGGCATCGGTGTGACTGTGCTGTTCATGATCATTTGCTACTTCATCAACCGCGGCGGCATCTCCGGCGGCATTGAGAAGTTCAACAAGATCGGCATGCCCGCCCTGTTCGTCATGCTGGTCATCATCATCATCCGCGCTCTGACCCTTCCCAATGCTGTGGAAGGCCTCAAGTTCATGTTCGTTCCCGGCTATGCTGTGGAAGGCGGCTTCATTGAGGAAGCACCCAGCCTGATCTCCGTTCTGGCTACCGCCGGCGGTCAGATGTTCTTCTCCCTGTCCCTGGCCATGGGTGCCATGATCACCTACGGCTCCTATCTGGACAAGAAGGAAAACCTGCCCAAGAACTCCCTCGTGATCGTGGTTGCTGACTCCATCGTTGCTCTGATGGCCGGTCTGGCTGTTATCCCCGCCGCTGTTGCCAATGGCATCAACAATGGCATCCCCGTAGCAGAAATCAAGCTCAGCGGCCCGAACCTCCTGTTCTCCACCCTGCAGGACGTGTTCCACAACATGGGCCCCCTCGGCGGCATCTTCGGCTTCATCTTCTACATTCTGGTTCTGATCGCTGCCATTTCCTCCGCCATCTCCCTGATCGAGGTTATCGTAACCATGATCCTCGACCGCAATGCTGACAAGGGCAAGACCTCCAACCGCAGCAAGATCACCGTTGTGGTCTGCGCTCTTATCACTCTGGTTGCCGCTCTGGTTGCCGCTGACGGTCTGGGCAGCACCGGCATCGCCCCCATCAACCTGCTCAACAAGATCAATCCCGACATCCCCATGGCAGTATGGAACGACTGCTGGCTGGACTTCATGGACACCTGGTCTGAAGGTCTGGCAATGCCCATCGGCGCCATGATCATGGCTCTGATCATCGGCTGGGAACAGGGTCCCGATTCTCTCTATGATGAGATCAAGATCGGCTACAAGGGCAATATGCGCCTGTTCTATGTCATCTGCATCCGCTTCATCGTCCCCGTTGCCATGGCCTTCATCGCCGCAGGTCAGATTGCTGACTTCTTCGGCAATGTCATTGCCGGCTACATCATCGCAGGTGTTCTGCTGGTGGTCTTCTTCGTGCTGACCTTCCTCTCCGGCAGAAAGCTCAAGAAGGGATAATTAAGTCTTTCCCCCAAATAAACAACGCCCGCCGGCCCATTGGGCCGGCGGGTTCGTTTTCGCTTGGATCAAGAGACCTGAACGGACTGCATATTCTTGATCTGAAGCTGCAATTTGTCTGCGATCAGGGCGATGAACTCA
The DNA here is from genome assembly GCA_015067585.1 of Oscillospiraceae bacterium. Classification (GTDB taxonomy): domain Bacteria; phylum Bacillota; class Clostridia; order Oscillospirales; family Oscillospiraceae; genus SVMC01. The sequence continues at coordinate 10,560 of SVMC01000008.1, read as the reverse complement.
CTGTTGGTGGGTTTACCCTTTGCGTTGGACACCGTATAGCCGAAGAAGCGCTGCAGGGTCTCCAGATCGCCCCGGTCCCATGCCACCTCGATGGCATGGCGGATGGCCCGCTCCACTCTCGATGGCGTGGTCTGGAAGGTCTTTGCCACCTGGGGGTACAGTACCTTGGTGATGGCATTGATCACATCCATATCTCCCACTGCGATCATGATGGCTTCCCGCAGATATTGGTAGCCCTTAATGTGGGCAGGCACACCAATCTCATGGATGATGGAGGTCACCATGGCCTCCACATTGACCTCGGGTCTTGTGCGGAGCACCGCGTTGCGCTGCGGCATGGTGCTCTCCCGCATTTCCTTCAGACGGTCCGCCACCGCCCGGGGATCACAGGGCTTGAGCATAAAATACTGCGCCCCCAGATTGGCGGTCATTCCTGCCACATAGTCTGTCACAAAGGAGGACATCACCACCGAAGCAGGACGCCGCTCCAGTTCTGCGGCTGCCTTCAGAACGGAAATCCCGTCCAGCTTTGGCAGCATCAGATCGATCACCAGCACATCCGCCCGGCATTGCCGAAGCAGTTCCATCGCACGCTGTCCGTCTGTCGCTGTGCCCACCACTGTATAGCCATCGACTGCGTCCAGCCTCTGGCGTAATTCTTCACAAAATGCCTCATTGCCATCGGCAATCAGCACATTGAAGCATCGTTCCATTTGTACCTCTCCCGTCATAGTAATCATTCCTGCGCAGCGAATCGTAACTGCGGCGTTGATTAAAATTTATCACAAATTTCTCTGGCTTTCAATAGATATGCGGCAAATTGCCCAGAAAGTTTTTTACATAATCCGACAATTTTGGGTGTTATGCAGAAAAACGACAAAATATGAGGTGTACCTCTACAAAAATCATGTCACTATGGTAGAATTACGATAAACAATACCAATGGAGGTGATCCCATGCGGATATGGCGTGTGACCGCGCTGATCCTGTGCGCGGCGCTGCTGCTCACCGGCTGCAGCAGTATGGAGCTTATACAGCAGATCATGAACGAAGGCTCCACCCCCTTTGCGGAAGTGATGCAGGAGCTGGCCGGAGTTGAACCCATGGTCCCATTCAGCCAGATGCCCTATACACAGCCCGATGAGGCAGCATTACAGGAACTGTTTGACACTGCGACCACCCTTGCGGAGGAAGCGAAGGATGTAAACGCGCTGATGGACGCCCTGGATGCTGCCGGAGAAGCCTATAGCGATTTCTATACCCAGACCGCCATTGCCATGATCCATGCCGACAGCGATCAGACCAACGAAAAATGGCAGGAAGAATATGCCTTCTGCGACCGGCTGAGCGCTCAGGTGGAGCAGTGGATGGAGCAGATGCTGCAGGCCTGCGCGCTGAGTAAGCTGCGGGGCAGAATGGAACGGGAGGGTTACTTCTATCCTCATGAGCTGGATGCCTATGAAGAAAGCGACAGCTTTAACGATGAGATCGTCGCCCTGTATCAGCAGGAGAGCGAGCTTGTAAATGACTATCGTACCCTGTGCGCCGACCCGGAGATCCTGCTGGACGGCGGGACCGTGAAGCTCAACGACTATCTTGCCCGGGAGGATCTGACCGAGGAAGCCTACAATGCGGCCTACCTTGCCTATTTGCAGCAGATCAACGAAGAAGCCGCGGCGCTCTACTGTGAGCTGGTGCTGATCCGTCGGCAAATCGCGGAAAAATCCGGCTATGCGGACTATGAGACCTTCCAGTATGACTTTTATGGCCGGGATTATGTGCCGCAGGATGTGGAGGCTTATCTCGCGGAGATCCGGGCTCTGCTTGGCCCCTACCGGGAGGAGCTGATCGGGTCAGGGGAATACGATGCCATCACCTATCCCGGCATGACGGAAGGACGCCTTATGTCCGGTCTTGCCGAATCCATGGAGCTGCTGGATCCCGCTGCGGCGGATGCCTTCACCTATATGGAGGAATACGAATTATACAATGTTTCCACCAGCCTGAAGAAGGCGCCCACCGGCTATACCACCTACCTTTACTCCTACAATGCTCCCTACATTTTTGTGGATACCTACGGCGATGTGGAGGACATTCTCTATACCGCCCATGAATTCGGACATTTTCTTTCCTCTTACGAAAACGGTCTGATGGATGTGGCGCTGGATCTGGAAGAGACCTATTCTCAGGGCATGGAGTATCTGACCCTGCAGAATATGCAGACCATTTTAAGCCGCAGCGACTATGAGGCGCTTTGCCGCATCAAGCTGCTGGATACCCTGGATACCTACACCCAGCAGGGCGCTTATGCCGCCTTTGAGCAGGCAGTGTATGCCCTGCCGGAGGAATCCCTCAATGCCGAAACCCTGAACGAGCTGTTCAGCGAGCTGATGCAGGAATACGGCTGCGGAGAAGACGGCGAGGAATTTGACCGCGTCTACTGGACGCAGCTTTCCCACCTGTACGAAATGCCCTTCTATATGCTGAGCTACTGTGTCTCCGTGGACTCTGCCCTGCAGATCTATGAGAGGGCCTTGGAGGATACCGAGGATGCCTGGGAGGTCTACCGCACCCTGCTGGATTCCCCGCATCTGCCCTTCCTTGACGCAGTGGAAAAAGCGGATCTGGAAAGCCCCATGCACGAAGGCCGGGCAAAGGCGGTCATGGAACTTCTGGAGGAACAGCTTTCCTTCCCGGATGCATAACTGTGAACCCATCCCCTGATCGTCCTTGCGGAACGGAGGATCTGGGGTATAGTAAAAGAAAAAGGCAAAAAGGAGCGATACTGCCATGAAGCGTTCTGAGCTCAACCGGGCACTGAAGGAATTGGAGGCCATGTGCGAAAAACACTGCTGCTATCTCCCCCCCTTCTGCCATTTCACCCCCGAGGACTGGAAGACCAAGGGTCATGAATATGACGAGGTGCGCCACTGTATGCTGGGCTGGGATATCACCGACTACGGCATGGGAGATTTTGACAAAATAGGTTTCTCCCTCATCACCATCCGCAACGGCAACCGTGCCATGGCGGACAAATACCCCAAGGTATACGCGGAAAAGCTGCTTTATCTCAAGGAAGGGCAGTATTCTCCCAACCATTTCCACTGGTTCAAGACCGAGGATATCATCAACCGCGGCGGCGGCAATGTGCTGATCCGGGTGTACAATTCCAATCCCGATGAATCCATCAATTATGAGACGGATGTGACGGTGTATACCGATGGCCGCCGCTATACCGTCCCCGCCGGCACCCAGATCCGCCTGACCCCCGGCGAGTCCATCTTCATCCCCCAGTACCTCTACCACGATTTTGAGGTAGAGCCGGGCAGCGGCAATGTGCTGCTGGGAGAGGTCAGCCAGTGCAACGACGATGCCAACGACAACCGCTTCAACCCTCCCGTGGGCCGTTTCCCCACCATCGAGGAGGACGAAGCGCCTTACCGCCTGCTCTGCAGTGAATATCCGGAGGTACAAGTATGATCGATGTAACCGCATTGGGCGAACTGCTCATCGACTTTGCCTGCCGCAGCACAGACAGCGACGGCTATCCCGTGATGGAGGCCCATCCCGGCGGTGCGCCCGCCAATTTTTTAGCGGCGCTGACGAAATACGGCGCAAAGACCGCCCTTCTGGGTAAAGTAGGCACCGATGCCTTTGGAAAGCTCCTGACAGGAACCCTGCAAAAGGCGGGCATTGAAACAAAGGGGCTGGTGATGGCAGAGGATGTGTTCACCACGCTGGCCTTCGTCACCTTTGATGAGCATGGCGACCGGGAATTCTCCTTCTCCCGCAAGCCGGGGGCGGATACCTGCCTCACCTTCGAGGAGCTGGACCTCAGCCTCATTGACGAGGCGAAGGTGTTCCACTTTGGCACCCTTTCCCTGACGGACGAGCCTGCCCGCAGCACGACCTGCAAAGCGGTAGCTTACGCGAAGCGCAAGGGCAAACTCATCACCTATGATCCCAACCTGAGAAAACCCCTGTGGAAGGACATGGAGACCGCAAAAGAGCAGCTTCTCTGGGGCCTTGGGCAGGCGGATGTGGTAAAGATCAGCGATGAAGAGGTGGAATTCCTCTTTAATCTGGGTGTGGAAGAAGGGGCATCGCACATTTTGCAGAGCTTTGGCGTAAAATTAGTGTTCGTCACCTGCGGCCCGGATGGCTGCTTCTTCAAAAATGCCAAAGCCGAGGGCATGGTGCCGAGCCTGTCTGACATCACGGTCATCGACACCACCGGCGCCGGGGATATCTTCGGCGGCAGCGCGGTGTGGAAGCTGCTGCAGACGGACAAATCCCCGGAAGATCTGACGGAAATCGAGCTGCGGGACATCGTCACCTTCGCCTGCACCGCCGCCGGTCTGTCCACCACCGCAAGCGGCGGCATCTCCAGTGTGCCGGAATACGGCGAGGTCCTTCGCCGCATGGAGGGCACGATCCGCTGATGCGGTCCAGGCTTCATAAATCAATCAGCGGGGCACCTCATGCTGAGGTGCCCCGCTGTCGGGTCTTTTATTTATTTACGGGTTTCCTTGTTCAGCCAGGGTCTTGCCACCTTGACATTGAAGAACTCAATCAGGGGCCCCATGAAGAAGGCGGTGATGATGGTGCCGATGCCGGCGATGGTGGGGATGTCCAGCGCCTTGCCCCCTGCCAGCAGGAAGCAGCCCACGCCAAGGATCACGCACACTAAGTCCGCCGCGATGCGGCAATACTGGAATTTGCCCAGCTTCCACTTTTCGGACAATACGATGGCAACTGCGTCATAGGTGGACACACCAAGGTTCGCCGTCATATACAGGGCGGAGCCGAAGCAGATCACCACGATGCCGATGAGCAGGCACACTGCGCGCACCACCATGGAGGGGTCGGGCAGGAGCTGCTGCAGGCTGTTGTATGTAAACTCGGTGATGTAACCCAGCAGGAACAGGTTAATAAAGGTGGCAAGGCCGATCTTGCTGCGGTCGGTCAGGAGGCTGAAGGTGAGCAGCAGCAGGTTCACGATGACATACAAGGTGCCGAAGGAGATGGGGATCAGCTCGCTCAGGCCGCTCATCAGGGACTGGAAGGGGTCCACGCCCAGGGCCGCGATCTTAAACACGCCCACGCTCACGGCGCACACGATGACGCCGCACAGGGACATCAGAATTCTTCTAAATTTCATGTTTTTTCTTACCTTTCTCTTGGATATTTTCAGTCATACGAGGGGCATTATACCATTCTGCCCCAGAAAAAGCAAGATGCATTTCAACCAATGTTCACCCACCCGGCCGCAGCTTTTCCCATCATAATCCCGGATTGGACGGCATATCCTCCAACGAGGATCATCGTGCTGGGAGTGGTGCTTTTGAGAACCAACATCGAGGAACGGGCCTGCGATCTGGCCGCGTACATCATCGAAAACCGGGCCACCTGCCGTGCCGCCGCCAAGAAATTCGGCGTCAGCAAATCCACAGTACATAAGGATATCTCCGAGCGGCTTCGCTTCTGCAGCAGCAGCCTCTACCAACAGGTGCAGGAGGTGCTGCAGGAGAACAAAGCCCAGCGTCACATCCGGGGCGGCGAAGCCACCCGCCAAAAATACCTGCAGCGGCCAACCTCCCGCTGAAATGCCCCTTTCCCGTCTTGACGGGATGGGCGAAGCATACTATAATAGAGTGACAGCGGATCAGCAAGGACCTTGCCGGTCCGCTGCGACAGTTCGAAACCATCCTGTCGAAAAACAAAACTATGGAGTGATCACAAATGAAAAACGAGCTTCGCATCTCCATCCACCGGCTCACCGCCTGCGGCATTTTGGCCTGCGTCTATGCGGTGCTGACCATTGCCACCGCCGCCTTTGCCTACGGCCCCATCCAGTTCCGTATCGCGGAGGCCCTGTGTATCCTGCCCTTCTTCGTGCCCTGGAGCATCTGGGGGCTGACCATGGGCTGTGTTCTGGCCAACCTCTTCTCCACCGTATCCGCGCTGGATGTGGTGGTGGGTACGGCGGCTACTCTGCTGGCAGCCTTCCTCACCTCTCGCTGCCGCAAGCCCTGGCTTGCACCGCTGCCTCCTGTGATCTGCAACGCCGTCTTCGTGGGGGCGCTGATCGCCGCCACCGGGATGCCCGAGGCCTTCTGGGAAGGCTTCTGGCTGTTTGCCCTGCAGGTGGGCGCAGGAGAGCTGGCGGTAATGTATCTGCTTGGCTTGCCGCTGCTGCTGACCTTGAAGCGGCAGGGACTTGGAGAGCGGCTTCGTTCGATTCCGTAAAGGGGTGAGGACTTGAAAACAAAACGGCTGACCCGCCTTGCCCTGCTCACCGCCATTGCCCTGACCATTTTCATGGTGGAGCTGCAGATCCCCTCCCCCATCCCCGTTCCCGGGGTAAAATTAGGCCTGAGCAACATCGTGACGGTGTACTGCGTGGTGGTTTACGGCCCGTGGAGTGGCCTTGCGGTGCTGCTGTGCAGAGTTGTGCTGGGGGCGGTGTTCTCCGGGCGCATTGCGGCCCTCGCCTATTCTCTGGCAGGGGGACTTTTGAGCTGGGCGCTGATGTGCCTGCTGCGAAAAATCGTAACAGAGCGGCAGATCTGGGTCATGAGCATTTTAGGCGGCCTGTTCCACAACATCGGGCAGCTCTTTGCCGCCATGGTCATCACCGGGACCCCATCGATCGCCGTATATTTTCCGGTACTGGCTCTCAGCGGTATGGCCGCCGGCCTCTTCACCGGACTGTGCGCCCAGGCCCTGCTAAGCCATATGCGCCGAATCGGGCATGATTTTGAATAATACTGTGTCGTTCAGAGGCTGGTTCAAATATCGCAACCGGCCTCTGTTCTTTGCTTCATAGACAAATTTAACAAAATAATCGGTCTAAAACTGACAAACTGGAGATTTTTTCCCGGGATATTTTCTTTTATTGAATTTCATCTTTGGAAAAGTTAAAATATTCATAGATTTGAGATGGTTGGAACGCTGGATGCCGGCCATCAAAGACAACCATATTAAGGAGGATCACTATGAAAAGTAATGGCAAACGGATCTTAGCTGTGCTGCTGTGTCTGGTCATGCTGCTGGGTATGCTGCCCGCCACTACCGTACTGGCAGCAGACGCGCCCATTAAGGTCGCCTGCGTGGGCGACAGCATCACCTACGGCCACAACCCCGCTTCCCCCAGCGGCACCCCCCGCATTTTAGACGACAACTGGACCACCCTGCTTGGCGAAGAACTGGGCGACGGCTACGAAGTGCAGAACTTCGGTATCAGCGGCACCACCGTCATGAAGGCGGGCGACCGCCCCTACTGGAACGAAGGTGCATTCACCCAGAGCAAGAATTATCAGCCTGACATCGTCATCCTCATGCTGGGCACCAACGATTCCAAGCCCTCCAACTGGTCGAAGAAGGATCAGTTTGACGATGATCTCAAGGCTCTGATCGAGGCTTATCAGTCCCTGGACTCCAAGCCCAAGGTTTATGTGGCCACCAGTGCCACCGCTTACAATGACGGTGCCTTCAGCATCGTTCCTTCCGTTGTTTCCGATGAGATCGTTCCCATCCAGAAGCAGGTTGCCAAGGAAATGGGCTGCCGCGTCATCGACATCCACGCAGCCACGGCAGATATGGCAGCCAACTTCCCCGACAACATCCACCCCAATGTGGCTGGCCATGCCGCCATCTTTGAGGCAATGTACGAAGGTCTGACCGCAAAGATCAAGATCGCCTGCATCGGCGACAGCATCACCTACGGCCATAACCCCGCATCCCCCTCCGGCAACCCCAGAATTACCGAAAACTGGCCCAAGATCCTGGGCGATATGCTGGGCGACGGCTATGATGTGCGCAATTTCGGCAGAAACGGCACCACCCTGTCCAGAAACGGTCAGATCTCCGTCTGGAACAATCAGGAGTTCACCGACAGCAAGAACTTCAACCCCGACATCGTCATCATCAAGCTGGGCACCAACGACTATGGCAACACCGGCACCTATTCCGCCACCCTGAAGGAGCTGATCCAGGTCTACCGCGATCTGCCCTCCGAGCCGGAGGTCTATATTGCCACCTGCGCCATGCCCTATGAACCCGGCGCTTTCGGCATCCAGTGCGGTCCCATCATCAACAGCATCGTTCCCCAGCAGAAGGCTGTTGCGGAAGAAGTTGGCTGTGGCCTCATCGATGTCCATGCCGCCACCGCGGATATGCCCGAAAACTTCCCCGACTACATCCATCCCAATGTGGACGGCCACAGAGTGATCGCTGAGACCGTGTATGCTACACTGGTAAGTGCCAACGGCTGCGACCACGAATATGAATCCGTGGTGACCGAGGCCACCTGCACCGAGGGCGGCTTCACCACCAAGACCTGCACCCTCTGCGGTCTGGAGCTCACCACCTCCGTGGTTCCCGCTCTGGGTCACGATTGGGATGACGGTGTGATCACCAAGGCCCCCACCAACGATGAAGACGGCGAAAAGCGCTTCACCTGCACCCGCTGCGATGAGACCTACACCAAGGTCCTCCTTGCCTACGGCAAGATCGATATGAGCGACATCGACTTCACCAAGCCCGGTGTGGAAGACAGATACACCGTGGACAACCAGACCTCCACCGCCATCCGTGACGGTCAGGGCCTGTACCTGATCACCACCACGGACAGCTTCGAACCCTGCAACGGTCAGATCTCCACCTTCGCTCCCAAGGATGTGGTGAAGCTTCTGGTCACCGGCGATTGGCAGGCCACCATGAAGTTCAACTTCAGCCAGGGCAGCGCCGCCAATGGCTACTATCAGTTCTTTGGCTTCTACGCAGCCGAGGGCGATGACTATCAGAACCTCGCCGGCATCCGCGGCGGCGACGGCGCCATGCAGAACTTCCTGCGGGTGGACGGCAATGTCACCGCTGACACGCAGGGCGTGAACTCCGAACCCGGCCTTGCCTCCAACGGCACCTACTGGTGGAAGCTCGAAAAGTCCGGCACCACCTACATCTGCTACCGCAGCGCCGACGGCGAAGCCTTCACTGAGATGTTCCGCTATGAGGACACCGGCATCGAAGCCGACTCCCTCATCATCGACGCCTACACCGGCATGACCGCAGGCTACGAATTCATCGTGGAATCCATCGACTTTGAAACCGACGGCGAACCCATGCCTCCCCCTCCCTGTGAACACAGCTACGAAGCCGTTGTCACCGATCCCACCTGCACCGAAGGCGGCTACACCACCTACACCTGCTCCAAGTGCGGCGAATCCTATGTTGCCGACGAGACCGCAAAGCTGGGCCACAAATATAAGGATGGTATCTGCACCGTCTGCGGCGAAAAGGATCCCAACTATGTGCCCGATGAACCCGCAGAAGGCGAATATGTGCTGGCTGACTCCATTGAGGCCGGCAAGTCCTATGTGCTGGTGGCCGATGGTCAGTACGCACTGAACAACACCGCCGTCACCTACGGCAGCTACGGCAATGGCACCGACACCCTCGGCTCCACCCCCGTCACCATCGAAGGCGACAAGATCGTGGGCGAAGTGGACGAAAGCCTGCTCTGGACCATTGAGCTGGGCGAGGATGTTCCCGCATCCCCCATTTATGACGAAGTGCAGTACTTCCTCTATGACTGCGATGGCAACCAGCTGATGCGCCGCTCCGGCTCCTCCGGCACCGCACCTCTGCAGGCAGGCGGCAGCTACAGCCGAATCCACTATGTCACCATCTCCTTCTATGAACGCGCTGACGGCAGCTACACCGTCTTCTTCAACACCGACCGCACCGACGACTATCCCTTCTCCTTCTCCGGCTCCGCCAGCGGCTTCAATGCCCCCGGCACCCAGCAGGATAACTGGACTCCCGAAACCTACGGCAGCTCCATCCGCCTGTATGAACTGGCAGAAGGCAGCGATGATCCCGTTTGCGAGCATGAGTACGAAGAAAAAGTGCTCGCTGGTCCCAGCTGCGAGGCCTTTGGTGTTGTTAGCTATACCTGCACAAAGTGCGGCCACAGCTATGAAGAAGAATACGCACCTCTGGGCCACGACTACGAAGAAGTAGTCACCAAACCCACCTGCACCGAAAAGGGCTACACCACCTACACCTGCTCTGTTTGCGGCGATTCTTACAAGGATGACGAAACCGATGCTCTGGGTCACAAGTGGGACGGCGGCGTGGTCACCAAGGAAGCCACCAAAGAAGAGGAAGGCGTCCGCACCTTCACCTGCACCGTCTGCGACGAAACCAAGACCGAAGCCATCCCCAAGCTGAAGGATGACCATGTACACGACTACAAGACAGTTGTGACCGCTCCCACCTGCACCGAGCGCGGCTACACCACCTACACCTGCTCCTGCGGCGACAGCTACAAGGCAGACTATGTGGATGTGATCCCCCATGACTACAAGGATGGTGTCTGCACCGTCTGCGGCGCTAAGGACGAGAGTTTCCATGACTGCCCCGCTAAGAACTTCAGCGACATCCCCGCCAAGGATCACTGGGCACATCCCGGCATCGACTATGCCGTAGCCAACGAGCTGATGAACGGCACCGGCGGCGACAAGTTCAGCCCCGAGGGCACCCTGACCCGCGCAC
>SVMC01000048.1 GCA_015067585.1 Oscillospiraceae bacterium | reverse complement strand
GGAGAGGAAAGCCTCCTCCAGCCGCGAAAAGGGCGCATCTACGCACCGGGTTCTGGCCACGATGACCACATCGTAGCCCGGGCGAAGCTGCGCTTCGTGGATTCTGTAGCATTCGCGCAGACGGCGGCGGGCACGGTTGCGCACCACGGCGCAGCCAAGCTTCTTGCTGACCGTGATACCGACGCGGTTTTCATTGCTGCCGTTGCGCCGGCAATAAAGCACCAGATAGCGGTTGGCCGCACTGTTCCCCTTGGCGTAAAGCCGCCGGAACACATGGTTCAGCTTCAGGGATTTGGAAAACTTCAAGTGCCTCGCTCCTTGCACATCACATAAAACGATAGGGCGAATAGATTGGCTCTATTCACCCTAAATTATCTCAATTCGGCGGTGTGGGTACCGGTTGGTCATCATGCAGACAGCTTAGCTCTGCCCTTGGCGCGGCGGCGAGCAAGCACTTTGCGGCCGTTGGACGTAGCCATTCTCTTTCTGAAACCATGAACCTTGGATCTCTGACGCTTCTTGGGCTGATAGGTACGCTTCATTCTGGTACACCTCCTGTAAAATTATGCTCAACAGCCAATTAAGGCCGCAGCGAGTCGTAGTAAAAGCACGGCGCAGCGATGGCAGACCATGCGAAGGATATTATAGCGGATAATTTCGTTCAGGTCAACAAATATTTTGTATTTTTGCCACTTTTTTCGAAGGACTTTCAGGATATTTTCGCCTTTCGATAATTATGTAAACCAAGCCGCCCGGGGTGCAGGGTTTTTACCCCGGGAAATGGGCATTTTTAGAGATCGACACCCAGGAATTTCTTTGCCAGAATGCCCACGATGAAGGACAGTACAGCAACGCCCACGCTGATGAGAGCCATCTCAAGGAAGCGGTGACGGAAGGGCTGATCCTGCGCCACAGAGGTATAGTAGGTAAAGCCCGCGATGATCAGCACCACCACTGCCAGCATACAGATGAGGGCCGCAATGTACTGCCCCGTGGGGAACAGCAGGTAAGGTGCGATCAGGGCCACCACGGTAAGTAAATAGGCGATGCCCGTGTAGGAGCAGGATTTCAGTGCGTCGGTTCGCCCTTCGCTTCGTGCCGCCAAGAATTCACTGGAGGCCATGGAGAAGGTGGCGGAGATGCCAACAATGAGGCCGGACAAAGCAATAAGGCGGGTATTTTGCAGGGCAAAGGCAAAGCCTGCCAGAGAGCCGGTCAGCTCCACCAAGGCATCGTTGAGGCCCAGCACCATGCTGCCCACATACTGCAGCCGCTCTTCATCCAGCATCCCCAACAAAGCCTGCTCGTGCTCTTCCTCCTGCTCACGGATGGCGGCGCTTTCCGCCACCTCCTGTGCCAGCAGCTCATATTCCTCCTGGGCGTTTTCCTCGCCCCGCTCCATCAGCTTGACCGCGAAGGTAAAGCCTAAAAGCCGTGCCATCAGGGTGTACCAGAACACCTTGCCCTTTTGCGGCTTCATTTCCACGCCGCTGTAGCGCTTCCAGATCTCGTAATGGCTCTTTTCCTCCTGGGAAAGTCGCTGGAGGGTTTTCTTATTTTCCTCGCCCTTGGCAAAGCGGGCAATTTTCTCGTAAATGACACTTTCCGTCAATTCGTTTTGCTGCATCTTTCGGATGGCAGCCAGTGCTTTGGCGGACACTTTGGAAGTCATAAGCTTTCCTCTCTTTTCTACATTATAATACAATATATTCTCTTTTCAGTTTTGTTATCTTATTATAATACCGGAGGAAGAAAGAATGCAACACTTTTTCCCTTTTCTGCGATAATATAGATGTCAGCTGACCAAAAGACAAACGGAGGCAGATCGATGGACGAGCAGGCGATCCTGAAAAAACTGCGTCGGGGCAGCGCCCGGGCACTGGAAAAGATCATCGCGGCATATTCCGCCTATGTGGTGACGGTGATCCATAATCGTGCCCGGGGTGTCCTGCGTCCGGAGGACGAGGAGGAAGCGGCTTCGGATGTGTTCCTCGCCCTGTGGCAGAATGCGGACCGGGTGGAACCCGGCTCCCTTCGCCCATGGCTTGGGGCGGTGGCGAACCACAAAGCCGCAGACCTTCTGCGGAAGAAGCAGCTCACCGCCCCTTTGGAGGACTATCTTCCGCCCATAGAGGATGCCCTCTGGGAATCCGTGGCGGAACAAGAGAGAGCGGAACTTGTGCGGGAAGCCCTTTCCCACCTGTCCTATACAGACCGAGAGATCTTCTATCGATACTACGACCTGTGTCAGAGCGCAAGGGTCATTGCCGAAGAAATGGAAATGGTCCCGGCCACGGTCCGTTCCCGCCTCAGCAGAGGCAGGGCCGTGCTTCGGGAAGTGCTATGCCGGGAGGGTTATGTACATGAAGAATGAGCTTGAATTCTTAATTCGGGAGGAAAACCCCACTGGGTTCCCCGTGCCCGGGCTTTCTCCTGCCCGGCAGGAACGAATCAGGAGGATGACGATGAAAAAAATCGCAAAAGCACACGCAAACGGCAAGAGAAGAACCGTAGCAGTGGTGGCTGTAGCAGCTCTGCTGGTGGCAATGCTCAGCATCACAGCGGGCGCAGCCTATGCCTTCGGCTGGTTCACGGCAGACCCGGTGGTGGGTGACCACGCCCTGAGCTACCCCACAGATGTGGAAACCCCCGCCACTTCCATCCCCTACACCGAGGAAGAACTGGCCCGGAAGGAAGCAGGCTTCCTGCAGACCTTTGAAGATGCCGAGATCGAGGAAACCGGCGCCGTTGCCACCACCGACAACTACCGCTACACCTTGGAAGAAATGGTCGCTACGGAACACGCCCTGCAGGCCATCATGCGGGTAGATGCCCTGAATGAAGAAGCCAAAGCCGCCATGCAGGAGGTAGACTTTTACGGTTTCTGCCTCAATATTTCGAATCATGGCGGTGGAAGCAGATTCTTCGACGAGCTAAAAAGCGGCGGCATGGGCTGCAGGGCTTTGAGCTTTGAGGAATCCACCGGCTATTTCCTGCTGACCAACAACGGCGGTCGGAACGAAGAGGGAGATCAGATTCAGTTCTCTGCATTACACGATAGCAGCTTCCTGTTCATCGTACCGCTGGAAGAGGTCGTGAAGGATAAGGTGGTGGTGCCGATGGATGCTTCCGTCTATGAGGGCAAGCCGCAGCAATTTGAGACCATGACTGTGACCCCCCTGAGCATCAAGCTGGAAGGCAAACGCCTTGCAGACGGTATCCAGCAGCAGGAGCTCTCCGTCACCCTGAAGGATGGCAGCTCCTTTGCATGGGAAGGCCACGAAAACACCAGTGACTACGGCACCCCCGGCTTCCTGTCCAACAGCGGCGGCGGCGCCCGGGATTGGCAGGACCCCTACAGGTATGAATGCTGGATGTTCTCTCAGGCCATCGACCTCGGTGATATCGACCACATCACCGTAGACGGTGTGGATTACACCCTCAATTAACACAAAATTTCAAACCCAACGGAAAGGACGCCCACCCCGGGCGTCCTTTTTCCATAAAGTCCCGCGTAGGGAACGGCCTGTGTGCCATTGCGGCAGGAATCGTTGCGTTTTTATGAAGATTCCGGCGAATTCGCAGCCTGTTCACGGACAGCCGGGGACGGCTGTCCCTACAGTATGACCTGACAAATTCCGCACGGGCCATCACTCTCTGTCGTAGGGGATGGGTCTCCCGTCCCAATGAGACCGATTCCATATTGCAGCCTTTTGGGCCGGGAAACCCGGCCCCTACGGTGTGATATATCCATCTTTGCGTAGAATGCGCCCGCCTATTTACTTGCCGGTGTAATCGTGTTAATATATTTTTATAGTGATGTTACATATCCGAAAAGGAGAATTTTCCCGTGAAACGGCTTTTAAGTTTTCTTGTGATCTTCGCACTGCTTTTGTCCCTGTGCGGCTGTGGTATGGTAACTGTCAGCGGCGATGGGGAGGCGGTTCTGCGTTTTGTTTATGGAGAAGAGAACATTTTTCAAGTTTTGACTCCGGAGGAAGCGGAGCAGGTGGCAGAGATATTCGATCAGAAAATCCTTCTCACCGATTCCCCTTCCTGCGGCTTTGACGAAGATATCTCCATCACCATCGACGGTCAGGTGTTTGCCGTTGCCCGGGATAACTGCGGTATCATTCAGCACTGTGACAGTGGAAGATACTTTCCCGTTTCGGAGGAAGATATCTCCTTCATCCACGACCTGTTTGAACAATACGGCGGGGATTTCCCCTGTATTTAATACTATTTTCCTTGTATTCCCCGATATTTCATGGTAAAATGAGAAAAACGTGCAGAAAAAGGTGAGCTTATGAAATCCATTCGCAGTATCTTCAAGATCGGACACGGTCCTTCCAGCTCCCATACTATGGGGCCGTCCTTTGCCGCTGAGCGTTTCCTGAAAGAATATCCCGAAGCAGATTTTATTTTAGTGTTCCTCTACGGTTCTCTGGCGAAAACCGGCAAGGGTCACGGCACTGACCGGGCCATTGAGAAGACCCTCTCCCCTGTCAAAACCGAGATCATCTTCGCCCCGGAGACCGAAACCCCGGACCACCCCAACACCATGGACTTTATCGCCTTCCGGGAGGATCAGGAGCTTGGACGGCAGCGGTTTTACAGCATCGGCGGCGGCGAGATCCGTCCGTCGGACAAAGAGGACGCCCCGGAGATCTATCCGGAGCGCAGCTTCACCGAGATCTCCCAACTGTGCAAATCCAGAAATATCCGTCTTTCCGACTTTGTCTTTGAGCGGGAAGGGGAAGAGATCAAGCAGTTTTTATTTGAGGTATGGCAGGCGATGCTGGGTGCAATCCAGCAGGGTCTGGTCAAGACCGGCGAGCTTCCCGGCGGCTTGGCTTTGGAACGAAAGGCCCAGCTTTTGTATAATCAGCGGCACATCGATGAAAGCCCTCAAACCAGAGAAAACCGCCTGGTCTGCTCCTATGCCTTTGCCGTCAGCGAGCAGAATGCGGACTGCGGCATCATCGTCACCGCCCCCACCTGCGGCTCCTGCGGTGTGGTGCCCGCGGTGCTGAAATATATGCAGGACAAAAATCAGTTCTCCGACCATGATGTCATCCGTGCCCTTGCGGTGGCGGGCCTCATCGGCAACATCGTCAGCACCAATGCCTCCATCAGCGGTGCCGCCTGCGGCTGTCAGGCAGAGATCGGCACCGCCTGCAGCATGGCTGCCGCCGCCCTTTGCGAGCTGTTTGAAATGGGCATCGATCAGCTGGAATATGCCGCGGAGGTGGCCATGGAGCATATGCTGGGTCTCACCTGCGATCCCGTCTGCGGTCTGGTGCAGATCCCCTGCATTGAGCGCAACGCCGTTGCCGCCATGCGTGCCATCGGCGCCCTCAGCCTTGCCAATTTCCTGTACAGCACAAGAAAAGTCTCCTTCGACGTCGTCGTGGAGACCATGTATCAGACCGGCAAGGATCTGTCCTATCGCTATCGCGAAACCTCAGAAGGCGGCCTCGCCAAGCTGTACCCCCGGCAATAGACCGCCCTCATCAATTTGATTTATTCAGTTGCTTTTGCAAGCAGCTCTGCAAGCCATTTGGGCTGCGTGCTTCCAATGGGAAGGATCTCGCCGTTTTTATACTTAGCGACCGTAACAAAGCCATTGTCATTATCATAAAAGGTGGCTTCATTGCAGTACGGCAGTACCGCCAGCAGATCCTCAAAGCGCTTTCCAAATCGGTTTGCAACGATACCCGCATCAATATCGTGCCCGCCTTTTCTCACGCGGTTTTCAATACGCAGGAGGCTTTCCTCCATCGTGTCCAACCCTACATAATACAGACGAACATAATAGTCTTTCGCAATGGCTCGTTTGACCGTGTCAAGGGTCTTTCTTCCGGAAAGGGTGGTTTCCTGTGTAAAGCAGATCTCCTTTTCCAGACACTCATCGATCAGAGCAACCGCCCGCTTGCCCCCTTCCAGCAAACTGCCACCGCAGGAGGCTGCGATCCTGTTTTCATCTATGACCGTTCCAAGATCATCCCGCTCTGTCGTCAGAATACCGGTCAGGCTGCTTTTCCCGCATCCGTTCACACCGGCTACGATGGTATATGTTTTCATAAAACACAACCCCTTATGAATATCATATTTTTATTGTAGCATACACCACCCCACATTTCAAACGGACTTCCAAAGGGGGAATATCATGAACAAATCGTTTGAAGCCCATTATTCACCGCAGTGGGCTTGGATTTATTCTTTTCTTTCTGCAATTTTTGCCGTTGCAATTGCTCTCTTTATACTTTTTCTATTTCTCTTCTCCGATTCGCTTTTCCTGCTTATCCTCTTGCCGCTCTTGATCGTTTTGTCTTTCTTTTGCATTTTTCTTTTCTCACGGATGTATAGAAAAACGAAACAGCAAACAGGAATCGCCGCCGAGATCGTGGATGATGTGCTGATCCTTTATAAAAAGGAGACCGTGTCCATCCCTCTGAATGAAATTCAAAGGATCGATATCCATGACGGGTACGGTTCTTTTGATCTGATCGTGAAAACTGCCGGAAAACGAATCCATTTCCACTGTTTTATCGAAGATCAGATGGAAAAGAAACGGCAGTTGATCCGGTATCTGAAAAGTAAAAATATAAATGTCCAGACCTACGATATGCTGTAAAAGGGCCTGCCAACCGGCAAGCCCTTTTGTTTTAGTTATCGTTTCAATCGTTTCTCTGCAAAGCGGCGGATATCATCGCTGCTGTCATTGAGGCATTCTTCCAGAATTTCTTCTGTCAGCATTTGGTGCTCTGCCATGCTGCGGAGGACGGATTCCCGGCAGCAGGAGCAGGGGGTATGCTCATACAGCAGGGGCAGCAGGTGCTTCATGCCGCCATCCTTGTCCACCGCATCCAACACGGTCATGCCTGCCCAGTGGCGGTCATCCGGATCCTCTGCGGTGATCTTTTCCCGCAGGAGTGCTTCCACGAAGTCTTCATCCTCCGGCATTGCATTGGCTGTCAGGAGGGCAAAATTCTCCGGTGTCCGGATGCCGTTTGCGATATTAGAAAGGGCAAAGGCGCGTACCGCCGGGTGGCGAATTTGCGATAAGGCCCGCCATGCCACAAACCGCAATTCATCACAAGCAGATTCCGTATCCGCAATCAATGGAGTCGGTTCCTCAGGATAGGGGCAAAGGAAAAAGGCCTTCAATGCTTCTGCCCGGGCCACAGGCTCCTGTTCCTCCCGGTAGAGGGCGGCATAGCGCGCTTTCGTCTCGGTATCTCCGTTTATATCCAGCCATCGGGACAATGGAACACCTTTCAAAGACTCCGGTGGGGTTTCCTTTTGCGGCTCTTTAAACCGTGCGTCGGCAGCTTGCTCTCTTTGCATAAAGCAGGCGATATTTTCGTCCTTTTTGGCGGCATTCTCCATGGTTTTTCTGTACTTTTTGCCTTTTACGGCAAAATACCACGCAAAATCTCCGTCCAGCATATATCGCTTTTCCCGATACAGCCGTCCAAAATCTCCTGCGATGCGGAGAAAAGCCCAACGGTCTGTGGTCAGCACCAGGCCAAGCCGCTCCAGATCTGCCAATTCATCGAATACCAATGGAGGTCTGCGTTTTCTGGCCAGCATAGCAGCATAGATCTCCCGATACTTTTCCTCCAATGCCTGCCACGCGGATGCATATCCATCCTGCGCGAAAAACAGCAGCAGCTCACTCAGGTGCAAAAGATCCCAGCTCCAATTGGGGCGATACTTCCGCAGAGCTTTCTCCGCCGCCTGCACAAACGGTTCTGTGTCCGGATATGCCTTTGCCATGGTGTATACATACCATGAGCGGCTTCCCTCACACTGGGTATCGTAGGCGATATCTCTCCCGCAGGCCCAAAGGACGAGATCCCGATACTTTTCCGGCTCCCGCTCCACCGCCCGCACGCATCTGCCAAGCCCACGGAGCATGGCAGCTTTGAATTCTTTTTTTGTCATAATGCCTCCAAAGGTGCTTTGGTGTCCTTTTTGCAGGCGGATTTCCCGCTCCGTTCCACAAGCCCGATGATCTGACCGGACAAAAGTACGCTCAAAAGAGAATAAAGGATTCGTTCCACAGGAAGATAGCTGAAAGAAGCCATCAGCACCAAAAGATCCGATGCCAGATAGATCCACTGGATGCCGCAGCGAAAGCAGCGACTCAGCCCCATGGCAAGGGCATCATCCCCGGTGGGCGCTCCGCCGCCCCTGACGCACAGGCCCACCCCAACGCCGACAAACACCGCACCCAAGATTGCCGCCGCCAGAGGATACTGCCCAATTTGAGGATATACCGGCGGAAACCGTTCCAATACAGCATAAAAGCCGCTATAGCCGCAGACAGCGACCGCAGAACAAAGAAGGAACCGCTTCCCCAATACCCGGATGCCCAGACCATAGCAAAGCGCCGACAGCACAAAGCCGGACACAGCCGGAGAGATTCCAAACCAATGGCGCAGCAGCAGGGACAACCCCAGCACGCCTCCCTCCGTCACCCCGGACTGGGCGTGAATATGATAAAGGCCAAAGGCAAGGATCAGGCTTCCTGTAAGGTTCAAAAGGACATCTCTGCCCGAGATGATCTTCTTCGTTTTCACAATGTACTTCTCCCCCGTTCCAATGCGGGTTTTGCCCTATTATATCAGGCATTTGCCGGAAACGCAAGCATACCCCGGGCAGATGCACTCTGCCCGGGGGCGCGTCTCAAAGATATCCCCGAATGTCTGTGGTGAGCTGCTCCTCCAGATGGATCAGCCGTTTTGCGATGTCCTTGGACACCTCGTCGGCGGCTTTGTACTGGTTGAGATAGCGGTTGAGGGATTTGACGCCCATATTGCAGCCGTCCGTCATCAGGTCGGCGATGGTGGCGTCGGAATCCTCCATGCCAAGCTTCATGTTGGTCTTCATCCAGCTCATGCCCTTGGCGATGGGGTTGGGGTCCTTGCCCTCGTCCCGATACTGCTCCAGCATCCGCTGAAGCTCTCCCTGAAGCTGGCCGTGCTCCGTCTTGCAGTCCGCAAGGCGCTGGCAGAGCTTCTTGCTCTTCACATGGCCCAGCACATCGTCGATGGAGGCAATGCCCATTTTGATGCCGGCGTCGCATTCCCGCAGCAGCCGGATGGTATCTCGTTCAATCATATGATCCACTCCCTTTCTGTGGGTAGTATGCCCGCAGAAGGGAATTCTATCATTCTTCTTTGCCTTTATTTCGGCTACAAATATAATTGTAAAGCAAAATGCCGATGCCGCTGATGGCCAGGGCCGCGGCAAACACCCCGGCGGCGAACCAGTAGTTCTCCGTACCCAGAGCATTGCCGCCGATGGTGGAGGTGATGATGGAGGGCAGGCGGCCAAAGGAGCAGATCAGCAGCCAAACCGGAAAGCGAAGGTCCGTCATGCCCGCGTAGTAGCACAGCAGATCCTTCGGGGTGCCGGGGATCATGAAGATCAGGAGGAACAGCACCTCCCGCTTGGGGTTCGTCTTCAAAAAGCGCACCGACTCCAGCTTCTCCCTGGAGAAAAACAGCCCTGCCACACGCATTCCATAGCGCCGCACCAGCAAAAACACGATCACACTGCCCAGGGTGCAGGCCAGCGTGGACAAAATCGTCCCTTCCACCGCCCCAAAGGCATAACCCGCGGCGATCTCAAAGGGTTCGCCGGGAATCAGGGCCACGATCACCTGCAAAACCACCATGCCGATGTAAGCCAGCCGCCCCAAAAGGCCGTAGGAATCCACCCAGGCCCGGAACAGCTCCGGATCTGAGACAAATCGCAGCAGCGGTGCCATCAGCCAGGTCATGGCGGCAATGGCTGCCACAGCAATCGCGATCACCAAAATTCGCAGTGTCTTTTTTTGCATCTGTGTTGTCCTTTTTGTGTTATGTCAACCATTTCAAGGCCGCATTGCGGCCTTTTTCAGTTCAATGGCTTCCTTGCCGGTGATCTGCTCCGGGATGATCTTCACCATGCACATGGCGGCAATTTCCCGGTCGATCATATGCCCCCGATGCTCCGGGGTATCGGCGGGGTGGTATTTTTCCGCTAAAATTTCGATGGCGGCACGGATCTCGGCCTGATCCTCCATGATCTGTGCCCTGC
>SVMC01000007.1 GCA_015067585.1 Oscillospiraceae bacterium | reverse complement strand
TTAACGCACGGTTACAATCTTTAACAACAATAAGCGTTCCTTTGTATTTCATATGCGTTTCCTCCGCAAATTTAAGTTTGCTGAATTGATTATATCATACAAAAATTCATGTTTCTATCATAAAAAACAAAAATCCCCATGGAATCATGTATCCATGATTCCATGGGGAGATGGTCCGGGTTGCGGGACTTGAACCCACGGTCTCTTGGTCCCAAACCAAGCGCGATACCAAACTTCGCTAAACCCGGATTGCATTCTATTATAATCCATTCCCAATAAAAATGCAATCAGAAAAACGCAATCGGAGGAAATACTTTGCAGGTTAAAAATAGACACTTTTCCCCGGAAAATGGCAATTTGTCCTTTGCAAACCGACGGATAACTGCTATAGTATATTTGTAAAAATGCGGCTTAAAGGAGCATTGAGATGATAACGATTCGAAATTATATCAGGGCCAAAAGTATGGAGGAGGCTTATCGCCTCAATCAGAGCAGGCGGAACCGTGTGGTAGGCGGGATGCTCTGGCTGCGGATGCAGCGGGGCAGCATCGATACTGCCATTGACCTGAGTGAGCTTGGTCTTGATACCATCGAAGAGACTGCAGAAGCATTTTCCATCGGCGCGATGGTGACCCTCCGCCAGTTAGAGCAGCATCCCGAGCTTAACCGCTATAGTGGTAATGCGGTAAAAACAGCGATCGAGAATATTGTTGGTGTGCAGTTCCGGAATATGGCCACGGTTGGCGGCAGCATCTGGGGGCGGTTTGGCTTCTCGGATGTTCTGAGTGTGTTTCTTGCTATGGATAGCTATGTGGAGCTGTATCGTGGTGGTGTGATCCCGCTGGAGGAATTCTCCACCATGAAATATGACAGAGATCTTTTGGTGCGCCTCATTGTGAAGAAGACACCCGGCCGTTTTGTCTATACTTCCATGCGAAATCAGCGCACGGACTTTCCTGTGATCACCTGCGCTGTGTCAGAAATGAATGGGGAATATCGGGTGGTCATTGGTGCCAGACCCGGCAGAGCCATGGTGCTGAGAGACGATCTTGGACTGCTTAAACATGGGATCAGTGAGGAAAGTGCAGCTGCTTTTGCTGAGTTTGCGGCGAAAAAAGTCCCCACCGGCAGCAACCTTCGTGCAGGAGCGGAATATCGAAACCATCTGATCCGGGGATTAACGCAGCGGGCATTCATGCAGCTTGGAGGTGCCTGAAATGTTGGTAAGAATCGAAGTGAATGGGAAATGGATTGCGGATCAAATTTCGCCGGATCTCATGCTCCTTGATTTTTTGAGAGATCATGGATGCCGCAGTGTCAAACGAGGCTGTGAAACGGCGAATTGTGGCCTTTGCACGGTACTTATGGATGGGAAACCCATTTTGTCCTGCGCCATGCTGACCGCCCGGGCGGATGGTCACAGCATTTGTACATTGGAAGGTCTTCAGGAGGAAGCGGCGGATTTTATCGGCTTTATCGCCGATCAGGGTGCGGATCAGTGCGGTTTCTGCAATCCCGGCTTTGTGATGAACACGATCGCTTTGCTGCGGGAGAACCCTGATCCCACGGATGACGATATCCGCGCATTTTTGGCGGGAAATCTCTGCCGCTGCACCGGTTATGAAGGGCAGCTTCGGGGTATTCGCGCCTATCTTGACAGCAGAAAGCGGAGAGGGGAAGCAGATGGAGAATAAGGCGTTTCATACGGTTCAGCATTCTGTCCGTAAAAAGGATGCCATGCAGCTTCTCACAGGCAAGCCTGTGTATACCGACGATCTTGCGCCGAAGGATGCCCTGATCGTCAAGCTGCTTCGAAGCCCCCATGCCAATGCCATCGTCCGCAGCATCGATACGGAAAAGGCAAAGAAGGTCCCCGGCATCGTGGATATCTATACCTGGGAGGATGTGCCCAAAAACCGCTATTCCAATGCGGGCCAGACCTATCCCGAGCCCTCGCCCTATGACCGATTGATCATTGACCGTCATGTGCGCTTCTCTGGGGATGTGGTCGCGATCATTGCGGCAGAGCATGAGAAGGCAGCTTTGCAGGCCATGCGGCTGATCCGGGTGGAGTATGATGTGCTGGAAGCTGTTCTGGATTTCCGAAAGGCGAAGGACGGCGAAATTCTGGTGCATCCGGAAGAAGATTGGTCGGTGCCTTGTGACATGGGCGACGATCATCGCCGCAATCTGGTTGCCACAGGAAGGACCTCGGCAGGCGACATCGATGCGGTCGTGAAGGATTGTGACATCGTGCTGGATCGCACATATCACACCAAAGCCTTCCAGCAGGGCATGATGGAGACCTTCCGTACTTATACCGAGATGGATGCCTATGGCAGACTCCATGTGGTGAGCTCGACCCAGATCGTGTTCCACTGCCGGCGCATTTTGTCCCGGGCATTGGGCATTCCCAAGAGCCGCATCCGTGTGGAAAAACCCCGTATTGGCGGCGGTTTCGGCGCAAAGCAGACCTCCGTAAGTGAGGTTTACCCCGCTTTTGTGACATGGATGACAGGCCGCCCTGCCAAGCTCATCTATACCCGGGAGGAATGCCAGATCGCAGGCTCTCCCCGGCATGAGATGGAAGTGCGGGTGCGCCTTGGCGCGGATCGGGACGGACGAATTCGCGCACTTGATATTTATACCCTCTCCAATTCCGGCGCTTATGGCGAGCATGGCTCCACCACCGTCGGCCTGACGGCGGAAAAGTCCATCCCTTTGTATACCGGCGGTCTGGAGGCCCACCGCTTTGCCTATGATGTGGTCTACACCAACCTGCAATCTGCGGGCGCCTATCGTGGTTATGGTGCCACCCAGGGTATTTTTGCCGTGGAGAGCACTGTAAATGAGTTGGCAGAACAGCTTGGAATCGATCCCACCGTACTGCGGGAGAAAAATATGGTACAGCAGGGCATGACCATGCCTGCCTATTATAACGAAATTGCCAACAGCTGCGCGCTGGATCGGTGCATGAGCCGCTGCCGTGAGCTGTTTGATTGGGAGCAAAAGTATCCTGTACGGGACATGGGCAACGGCAAGGTGCGCGCCTCCGGTGTTGCCATCGCCATGCAGGGCTCTTGCATTCCCAATGTGGATGTGGGTTCTGCCACGGTGCGTCTGAATGACGATGGCGGCTACCATCTGATCATTGCCGCTGCGGACATGGGTACCGGCTGCGATACCATTTTATCGCAAATGGTGGCGGAATGTATGGATTGCAGCGTGGAGGATGTGACAGTATTCGGAGCGGATACGGATGCATCCCCCTATGATTCCGGCTCTTATGCCTCATCTACTACTTATGTGACCGGTACTGCAGTGGTAAAAGCCTGCGAGGAACTCAAGGGCAAGCTTTGTGCCATTGCGGCGAAGATGATGGATTGTCCGAAGGAAGATACCTGCTTTGAAGGCGCGAATATTCGATGCGTTTCCGGCAATAAGGCAGTTACTCTTTCTGATGTGTGCTATCAGACCCAGCTTGGCGGTATCATCGCGCCGGAGGCCACCGCAAGCCATTCCTCTCCCGTATCACCGCCGCCCTATATGGTTGGCATGGCAGAGATCGAGCTGGATCGGGTGACGGGCAAGGTGGAGGTGCTGAATTATACGGCGGTGGTGGATTGCGGGACACCTGTAAACCCCGCACTGGCGAGAGTTCAGACCGAAGGCGGTATCGTGCAGGGCATTGGACATACCCTGATGGAAAATGTGACCTATGATCAGAAGGGTCGTCCCATGGAATCCTCCTTTATGCAGTATCGGATGCCCACCCGATTGGATATCGGCAAGCTGCGGGTGGAATTTGAGCAGAGCTATGAACCCACCGGCCCCTTTGGGGCGAAATCCATCGGTGAGATTGTCATCAATACCCCCGCTCCTGCAATTGCCCATGCGATCTATCGTGCCACCGGTGTATGGCATCGGGAATTGCCCATCACAGCGGAAAGAATCATCATGGATAAAGAATAAGAAAGGAGGCGGCACCATGGCCTATAGCGAACTAATTAAGAGCATCGACAAGGTGCGGGATTATATGCGGCAGTTCTATGTCTACGGCTTTAAGAGTCGGACGGAGTATGACAAAAAGAGCGCCCGCAGCTATGACAATGAGCGCCGCCGCATCGAAAGCTGGCTGGGAGAGTATATGCGCTTCCGCCAGACCACAGAGGGGAAGAATGTGTTTTTGTCCGTGGACAGCCGGAGTATCTCCCATAATCCTCTCTATCAGGCATTTAAGGCCAAAAGCTTTACCGATGGGGATGTGACCTTCCATTTCTATATTCTGGATCTTTTGCAGGATGGGGAAGGCCATACCGCCCAGGAAATTCTCGATTGCTTTCTTGATTGCTATCTATGTCATTTTGAAACGGATTGGCAGCCGGATCTTTCCACCGTCCGCAAGAAGCTGAAGGAATATGTTGCCCTTGGTTTGCTTAAAAGCGAAAAGCGGGGCAGGGAAGTGGTGTTTTCCCGAAATGACAGCGGGGTTTCTCTGCACGGATGGGAACAAGCCATATCCTTCTTTTCCGAAGTCGATCCTCTTGGTGTGATCGGTTCCTTTTTGCTGGATCAGCTTGGGGAGATCCCGGATCATTTCCAGTTCAAGCACCATTATATGCTCCATGCGCTGGACAGCGAGATCCTTCTGCAGCTTCTTAGCGCGATTGGAGAGAATCGCCGTGTTATGCTGACCAATGCCAGCGTGCGGAAGGATCAAAGCACAAAGCATCTGGTCTACCCTGTGAAGATCTTCATCAGCACCCAGACCGGGCGGCAGTATCTGCTGTGCCATCATTATGCCTTCCGGAAAATGATCTTTTTCCGTCTGGATTACATATTGACTGTGGAACCGAAGGAAATGGAAGCAGAACCTGAGCGGTTTTCTGAGATCTGGGAGAAGTTCCAGCCTCATCTCTGGGGCACCTCCGGCGGGCAGGGATTTCAGGTGGATCATCTGGAGATGACGGTGCGCTATGGCGCAAGCGAGGGGCACATTCCAAAGCGGCTGGAGAGGGAAAAGCGAAACGGCACCGTGGAGATCATAGACGAGCATACCTGCCGCTACAGTGTGGATGTTTATGATGCGTCGGAGCTAATCCCGTGGCTTCGCACCTTCATCGGAAGGATCGTGGAGCTGAAATGCTCCGATCAGGCGGTGGTGGATCGATTTTATGGGGATTTGGAGAAAATGGCCGCCATGTATGGAGGTGAAGGGTAATGCTGTTCAGTGAAGTGTACGGAAGCTACTATCATGTGCTTTCTGAGCTTTTGGAGCGGGCAGTGCGGGGCGAACTGACAAAGGAAGCTATGTATACCATCATCCGGGAAAAAGGCTTTCAGGAGAGTATACTGACCATCCCGCAGCACCTTAATGACGAAAGCTGGCCTCTGCTGAAAAAGAATTTTACAACACCCTTGAAGCATCCACCCACCATGCCCCTCACCACACTGCAGAAGCGCTGGCTGAAGACCCTGCTTTCCGATCCGAGAATTCGATTGTTTGCGCCTTCGATGGACGGACTTGAGGATGTGGAGCCTCTTTATCCGCAGGATGCGATCGTGTATTATGATCGCTACGGTGACGGTGATCCCTATGAGGATGGGTGCTACATTGCCCATTTTCAGACAGTTTTGCAGGCTTTGCGGGAACGCCGCTGGCTCAGAATCCACTTTAGCGGTCGGGATGGAATCCCGCACTGCTGGAACTGCGTACCCTATAAGCTGGAATACTCCCAAAAAGACGATAAATTTCGCCTGATCACCGGCAACAGCAGAAGCGTTCTCACCATCAATATGGCCCGGATCACGGATTGCGCCCTATTGGAGCTCTGCACGGATGAGGAATACCGCCCTAAGACTTTGCGGAAGGATACCCTTGTGCTGGAGGTCACAGACGAGAGAAATACACTGGAGCGCTGTATGCTGCACTTTTCCCATCTGGAGAAGACCACACAGCGCATCGATGAAAAGCGGTATCTGCTGACCCTGCAGTATGAAAGGGATGACGAAACGGAGCTTTTGATCCGCGTTCTCTCCTTTGGACCAACGATAAAGGTGATTTCTCCCATGCATTTTAAGAAAAAGCTGCGCAGAAGAATCGAAAAACAAATGGATTTGCGAACTCAGAAGTAAAAAACTGAGTTCGCAACTTTTTTTCCACGATTTTCCGGAAAGCGGATGATAAGATATGGCCACAAAGGCACCAACAGCAGCCAAGGAAATGGTACTTGTGGGTTCAAATCCCACCTTTGAGGAAATGGTGCCTTGGAAGTTCATAAAGGCACCGACAGCAACACTGAATAGCTAAGTGGTGAAAGCACCGGAAGCAATTCCGGTTACGCGGGTTCGAGTCCCGCTTCCTATGGTGCCTTGTTATTTGAAAGATGCCAACAGCAAGCCGCCGTCCGACGGCACCTTTGGGAGCCATCGCAGAAAGGCATCTTGGAAAAGGCACATACAGCAATCATGCACTTCGTCAGGTAAGTTCTGACCCAGCCTAAAAACTGAAATTTGCACCCATAATAGGGATGTGCCTTGTTTCGATCATTACGATCCTGAGGAGGGATTTTTATGCTGAATTATATCCAAATGGAGGCCAATCGGGCCTATACCGAAAACGGTGCGCTTTCCAATGCTACCACCCTCTCTGACTGCCTCGATCTCTTTGCCACCATTGGCGCACTGAGAAGTGCGGACGAGGATGCGGTGATCCGCCGCTTTCGCAGAGCTTACGCGGAAGATCCCGATCTTGCCATGAAGATCCTGTTCTTTGGCAGAGATGTCAGAGGTGGTCTCGGCGAGAGAAAGGTTTTTCGTACCGTTCTTCGCTGGCTTGCCGCCTATGCGCCGGAATCCGTGAAGAAGAACCTTCCCTATGTTGCAGAATTTGGCCGCTGGGATGATGTTCTGACCCTGATGGATACTCCTTGCGAGATGGATGCCATCGCTCTGATCCGCAAGCAGCTTGAGAAGGATCAGATGGCAATGGATATGGGCGATGATGTGAGCCTGCTTGCCAAGTGGCTCCCCTCCGTCAATGCCTCTAACAGCGAAACCGTACATACGGCCAAGCGCATTGCCAAGGCCCTTGGCATGAATGACGCAAGCTATCGCAAGCTGTTGGTGCAGCTTCGCGCCCGCATCCGAATCATCGAGAATAACCTTCGGGAAAAGGACTACACCTTCGACTATGAGAAGCAGCCCTCCAAGGCCATGTACAAATACCGTAAGGCGTTTATTCGAAACGATGGCGAGCGTTACAGCGAATTTATGAACAAGGTTACCATGGGAGAAGCCGTACTGCACACCGCCACTCTGACGCCTTATGATATCATCGCTCCCTTCTTTTCTTCCAATGTGAGCAAAGCAGAGCGCGACGCCATCGATGCCACATGGAAGGCACAGGAGGATTTCACGGACGGTGAGAACGCACTGGTGGTCATCGATGGCTCCGGCTCTATGTATATGGCGATGGAACCCCGTCCCGCTGCTGTGGCCCTTTCTCTGGGCATCTATTTTGCCGAGCGAAACACCGGAGCCTTCCGGGATCACTTTATTACCTTTTCTGAAAATCCCCAACTGGTGAAGATCAAGGGAAAGGATATTCTTGAGAAGGTGCGTTACTGCCATGATTTCAACGAGGTGGCCAATACCAACATCCAGAAGGTATTTGAGCTGATCCTGAACGCGGCAGTGAAGCACAAGGTTCCCCAGAGTGAACTGCCTTCCACCGTGTATATCATCTCTGATATGGAGTTTGATTATTGCACCAAAGGCGCGGATATGACGAATTTTGACTACGCAAAGGAAATCTTTGCCAAGCATGGCTATCAGCTTCCCCGTCTGGTCTTCTGGAATGTGGCAAGCCGCAGAGAGCAGCAGCCTGTTACAATGAACGAGCAGGGTGTGGCTCTGGTCAGCGGCTGCAACCCCAGAATTTTTGGGATGCTGGCCTCCGGAAATCTGTCTCCCATGGGCTATATGCTGGATATTCTTGGCAGCTCGCGATATGCTCCGATTGCGGCATGAAAGTAAAATGAAAGTTGTAAGATGAATTTGGAAAGGAGAATTCACGATGATTGAGATCAAAGGACAATATAACACTGCCATCTGCTATACCCCGGCACTGGAAAAGGCGGCAGAGGATCAGATCCGGGCGGTTTGTGATCAGAAGGAGTTCTCCGACAGCAAGATTCGCATTATGCCAGATGTCCATGCGGGGATCGGCTGCACCATTGGTACCACCATGACCATTACGGACAAGATCGTGCCCGGTATGGTGGGGGTGGACATCGGCTGCGGCATGGAGACCCTTCGCATTGCGGAAAAGGAACTGGATTATGAGAAACTGGATGAGATCATCCGCACCCAGATTCCCTGTGGCCGTGAGATCCGCACAGAACCCCATGAACTGAATCATGAGATCGACCTGAACGCACTGCGCTGTGCAAAGTATGTGAATCTGGAACGGGCACGCTGCAGCATCGGTACCCTTGGAAGCGGCAACCATTTCATTGAGGTGGACAGGGGAGAGGAAGGAGACATATTTCTCGTGATCCACTCCGGCAGCCGTCATCTGGGTACACAGGTGGCAAAGTTCTATCAGGAAGAAGGCCGCAAAGCCCTCTGGGGCGGTGCGAACCACCAGATTCAAGCCGCTGTTGCCGAACTCAAGGCACAGGGCCGTTTTCAGGAGATCGAGGCTACCATCAAAGCGCTGAAACGCGAGCGCCCCACCCGTGTGCCCAGAGATCTTGCGTGGGTAGAAGGGAAGCTGTTTGATGATTATCTCCACGATATGGCCATCACCCAGCACTTTGCGGCATTGAACCGCAAGGCCATGGTGGATGTGATCGTAAAGGGAATGGGTCTGACCCCTGTGGAGCAGTTTACCACCATCCACAACTACATCGATACGGAGCAGTTTATCCTTCGCAAGGGTGCGGTTTCTGCCCGAAAGGGGGAAAAGCTCCTGATCCCCATCAATATGCGTGACGGCAGCCTGATCTGCGTGGGGAAGGGGAATCCCGAGTGGAATTACTCCGCACCCCATGGTGCGGGCCGCCTCATGAGCCGCAAAGCGGCCTTTGAGAACCTGTCTTTACAGGAATATGAGGAAGAAATGTCCGGGATCTACAGCACCTGCGTCAATTTTGACACCTTGGATGAGTCCCCCATGGCCTATAAGGGCATCGACGAGATCATCGCTCAGATCGGGCCTACGGTTGACATTTTAGAGCAAATCCGACCTCTCTACAACTTCAAAGCCTCTGAATAAGGAAAGCCGCCATCACGATGACCGTGATGGCGGCGAATTTGTTATTTCTGGCCGTAATAGGCGTTTTTGCCGTGCTTGCGGAGGTAGTGCTTATCCAGCAGGCACTGCTGCATATCCCCAAGCTGGGGGTTCATCATGGTGGCATGCCAATCCATGAAGGCGATCTCTTCCATGACCACGGCATTGTGTACCGCGTTCATGGGATCGGTGCCCCAGGAGAAGGGACCGTGGCTATAGACCACAACACCGGGAATGTCATCGGCGGATTTGCCTTCAAAGGCTTCGATGATGACCTTGCCGGTCTCCTTTTCGTACTCTCCGGCGATTTCCTCTTCCGTCATGGGACGGGTGCAGGGAATGGCGCCGTAGAAGTAATCGGCGTGGGTGGTGCCCAGGGGAGGGATGGGCATACCGGCCTGGGCATAGGTGGTGGCCCAGCGGGAATGGGTGTGTACCACGCCGCCAATGTTCTCAAAGGCACGGTACAGGGCAACATGGGTAGGAGTGTCGCTGGAAGGCTTCCACTTGCCCTCTACGACCTTTCCATCCAGATCGACCACCACCATATCCTCGACGCTCATACCCTCGTAGGAGACGCCGGAGGGCTTGATCACCACAAGGCCGCTTTCCCGGTCAATGCCGGAAACATTGCCCCAGGTGAAGGTGACAAGGCCGTACTTGGGAAGCAGGAGGTTGGCCTCCAGGACCTGTTTCTTCAGCAGTTCCAGCATTTACATCACCTCGATCGCGGCCTTTTCCATGGGCAGCGCTTTCTTATAGCGGTCAAGGAAGGTGTTGAAGCCGATGATGTCGCTTTCCTCAGCCATCAGGGTGGAGGAGGTAGCGGAAGCGAATACCTTGTTGTCCAGATAGTCTTCCAGCACTTCGCCTTCTTCCCGCCACAGCATGAAGGCAGCCAGAAGGGCCATGCCGTAGGGACCGCCCTCACCAGCGGTCTCCATGACGGAGACGGGAGCGCCAACAGCTGCGGACAGCATCCGCTGGCCCACACCGGGGGTCTTGAAGAAGCCGCCGTGGCCATAGAGCTTATCCACCGCAATGTTCTCTTCCTTGGTCAGGATATCGAGGCCGATCTTCAGGGTAGCCAGTGCGGACAGCAGGTGGGTACGCATGAAGTTGGCAAGGGTAAAGCTGCAATTGGGCATACGGGCAAAGATGGGACGGCCTTCGTCCAGATCGGTGACACCTTCGCCGGAGAAATAGTTGTAGCTGATCAGACCGCCGCAGTCGGCATCACCTTCCAGCGCCTTGCGGAACAGCATGGTGAAGAGCTCGCCCTTGTTCTGAGGTGCGCCGATGGCTTCGGCAAACTGGGACAGGAGTTCCACCCATGCATTGATGTCGGAGGTGCAGTTGTTGCAGTGTACCATGGCGACGGGCAGACCTGCAGGAGTGGTGACCATGTCAATCTCGCGGTGGACACCGAGGGCATGATCCGTGACCAGCATAGCAAAGTCGCTGGTGCCGGCGGACACGTTGCCGGTGCGCACGCGGACAGAGTTGGTGGCTGCCATGCCGGTGCCTGCGTCACCCTCACAGGGAGCGACGGGAATGCCCGCCTGCAGGGTGCCGGTGGGATCGAGGAAACGGGCACCCTCTTCGGTGAGGTAGCCGCCGTTTTCACCGGCGCACAGAACGGTGGGGAGGATATCCCGCAGCTTCCAGCTCTGACCGGAGAATACATCGAACTTGTCCATCATGGCCTGATCGTAGTCCATCTTTTCGCTGTCGATGGGGAACATACCGGAGGCTTCGCCAACACCCATCACATGTCTGCCGGTGAACTTATAGTGGATATAACCGGCCAGGGTAGTGAGGTGGGCAATGTCGCCTACATGAGCTTCGCCGTTCAGGATGGCCTGATACAGATGGGCAATGCTCCAGCGCTGGGGCACATTGAAATCAAAGAGGGCAGTGAGCTTTTCCGCGGCTTCGCCGGTGATGGTATTGCGCCAGGTGCGGAATTCGGCCAGCTGTCTGCCGTTCTTATCAAAGGGAAGATAGCCGTGCATCATGCCGGATACACCAATGGCACCCACGGTGGTCAGCTCAACGCCGAATTTTTCCTTCACATCCCGCTGCAGGTCAGCATAGCAGGCCTGAAGACCTGCGTGGATGGTATCCATGGAATAGGTCCAAATGCCGTCCACCAGCTGGTTTTCCCACTCAAAGCTGCCGCCGGCAATGGGAAGATGGTTGCGGTCCAGAAGAACGGCCTTGATTCTGGTGGAGCCAAACTCAATACCGAGAACAGTTTCGTTCAGTTTCATCGTATTTCCTCGCTTTCACTCTTTTCGATAAATCCGAGACAGCGTGTCGGAAGGATCCGACACGCTATCTGTATTGCTTGTGAGGTGATTCAGTTGTTAAACCTTGCTCTTGTTCTTACGCATGAGAACAACGCTCTGGATCACAAGGAAGATGCAGATCATGGCGGCAACGGTGATGTTGGTCCACCATGCTTCATCCAGACCAAGGGAAGAGACGATGTTCTTGATGGTACTCAGGGAGAGTACGCCAAAGAAGGTGCCGATGATGTTGCCAACACCGCCGGTCAGCAGGGTGCCGCCGATGATGGAGGAGGCGATGGCATTCATTTCCGCGCCTGCTGCATGGGAGGGAGAACCGGAGCCAACGTGCAGGAAGTATACGAAGCCGCCGATGCCTGCCAGCGTGCTGCACAGCAGATGGGCAAGGAACTTGGAGCGCTTGACATTGATGCCCAGCATATTGGCGCTCTGGGCATTGCCGCCGACGGCATAGAAGCTGCGGCCAAGCTTGGTCCAGCGCAGCAGGATGAACAGGGCGATCACGACCACGATCGCTACCACAACGCCGATCTCCACATAAGCGGGGATATATTTACCTACCTTGTTGTAGGAACCCATGCCGGGAACAAAGAGTCGCACAGCTTTCAGAGCCTGGAAGCCTGCATGCTCTACATTAAACTGGGTAGCATTGACGATGGTGGTCATGCCCTTGGCGAAGAACATACCCGCCAGAGAGACGATGAAGGGCTGGATCTCCAGATAGGCCACCAGGAAGCCCTGCACAAGACCAAAGGCGACACCAATGCCCAGCGCGATGAGCATGGCAGTAAGTACATTACCGCCGTGGAAGTCCAGATGGACAGCGCAGCTCATACATACCAGAGCGGTGACCATGCCGACAGAAATGTCGATGCCGCCGGAGAGCATGACGAGGCTCATGCCGCAGGACAGAATGATGAGGGAGGCATTCTCATTGAGAATGTTGAAGAAGGTCTGAGGCTTCAGGAAGCCGGAACCAAGGAAGATGACCGCACAGATGTACATCACAAAGAAAACTGCGATGGTAATGGTGAGCAGCAGGTTGGTATCGGACATATTGGAGGGGTTCAGCCGACCCTTCTTGTCCAGTTTGACTTTCGTTTTCATACCGCTTCAGCCTCCTTTGCAGTTTTTCTGGAAGCCATGCGCTTACGAAGTTCGCCGAATTTTTCCTTTACGGCGGGTGCGCTCAGCACCACGAGGATGATAACGACGACAGCTTTGTAGGCGGGCAGGGCAGTGGAGACGACATTGAACTTGAACAGGGTGGTGGTCAGGAACTGGATGACATAGGCGCCGAGGATGGAGGCACCCATGTTGAACTTACCACCGCTCAGTGCGTTGCCGCCCAGGGCGACCGCAAGGATAGCGTCCATTTCAATGTCCTTTGCTACCACAGAGTAGTTGATAGTGGAGAAGCGGCTGACCTTGATGAAACCTGCTACTGCAACGCAAAGACCAAGGATCACATAGGTCATGAACTTCACCTGCTCAGGGTTCAGACCGTTGAGTCTGGAGGATGCTGCGTTGATGCCAACGGACTGGGTGTAGAGACCCAGATTGGTAAACTTCAGCACAAGGAATATAGCGATCATACAGGCGATCGCAATAAAGATGGGTGTGGGAACGGGAATGCCGGGGATAAAGTTGCCATAGTAGCCGAAGGCTGCATCACTGATGATGGGCAGCTCATTGTTGTTGATCCAGGCAGCGATGGAGCGGCCGGCGGTGAAGAGGATCAGGGTAGCAACCATGGGCTGGATCTTCAGATAGGCAACCAGTGCGCCGTTGAAAGCGCCAAAGAGCATGGCGACCACGCAGCAGACCAGGAAGGCCACGATGATGGGGGCCTGCAGAACTTCGGGGCGGGAGTTGGTACCGCAGAGAATACGCAGGGTGACACTGCCCGCAATGGCGATGGCAGAGCCGACACTGATGTCCTGACCACCGGAAGCAGCGGTGACCAGCGTCATGCCGATGGCGAGAATAACAAGTTCGGAAGCATTGTCAAGAATGGTGATAAGATAACCGGAAAGGACCATGTCGCCGGCACTGTTGGGGCCGATCTTGATGGCGAAGAAAGAGGGATCTGCGATCAGATTGAACACGATCAGCACAACGAGGGCTGCGATGGGAATAAAGATCTGGCGGCGCACGAGACTCATCAGGGCAGCGCCAATTCTACTGAGGAAAGATTTTTGATTGGTAATGGTGGGAGCGCTCACTGATTGTCACCTCCTGCGATGGTAGTCATGATCTTGCTTTGGGTCAGGTCTTCTCCCTTGAGTTCGCCGACCACCTTGCGGTCACGCATGACCACAAGACGGGAACAGGTACGGAGCATCTCGTCCGTCTCGGAGGAGATAAAGGTGATGCTCTTGCCCTGGGCAGCCAGCTTCAGCACCAGTTTCTGAATGTCGATCTTGGTGCCGATGTCGATGCCGCGGGTGGGTTCATCCAGAATCAGATAATTGGGGTTGGTCAGCAGCCAACGGGCAAGAATAACCTTCTGCTGGTTGCCGCCGGAGAGAGACTTGATGGGGGTGTCGGAAGAAGCGGTCTTGATATCAAGAAGCTTGATGTACTCGTCGGCAAAAGCTTCTGCCTGGGCTCTGGTGAAGGGCTTGAAGAAGCCTTTCATCACCTGCAGGGCAAGAATGATATTCTCACGGACGGAGAGATCACCGACGATGCCGTCACGCTTGCGATCCTCGGGCAGATAACCAATGCCCTGTTTCATGGCATCGATGGGCTTGTTGATCTTAACTTCCTTGCCGTTCATCTTCACGGTACCGCCGGTGGTCTTATCTGCGCCGAAAATGGCACGGACGCATTCGCTTCGGCCGGAACCAAGAAGACCGGTAAAGCCGTTGACCTCGCCTTTGTAGATACGGAAGTCGAAGGGCTTGATGCCTGCCATGCTGGCAAGCTGTTCTGCTTCCAGTACAGGAACAGAGGATTCGTCCACAGCGGCAGTATCGCTTTCGCTCTTGATGTCGGAAAGATCGTCCAGGTCCTTGCCAAGCATCTTAGAGACCAGCTTGACACGGGGCAGATCTTCAATAATGAATTCGCCAACCAACTTGCCGTCACGCAGGACGGTGATGCGGTCACTGACTTCGTAGACCTGATCCAGGAAGTGGGTAACGAAGATGATACCAACACCCCGCTGCTTCAGATCCAGCATGAGGCGGAACAGCTTGGCGACCTCTTGCTCGTCCAGAGAGGAAGTGGGTTCGTCCAGAATGAGAACCTTACATTCCATATCCACTGCGCGGGCAATGGCGATCATCTGCTGCACCGCGATGGAGCAGCTGGCAAGCTGCTGGGTGGATTTTGCCGGAATGCCAAGGGAATCCAGAAGCTTCTGAGAATCCGCATTGATCTTCTTCCAGTTGGTGATGGCGCCTTTGGTTCTGCCAATATACATATTCTCTGCGACCGTCAGGTTGGGGCAGAGGGTGATTTCCTGATAAACCGTACTGATGCCCGCATTCTGGGCATCCTGCGGGGATTTGATGTTGATCGGACCATCGTGGCCGATCAAATGGATCTCGCCGGCATCCTTGCCGTAAACACCGGTCAGAACCTTGATCAGAGTGGATTTACCCGCGCCATTTTCGCCCATCAGGGCATGGATTTCGCCGGCGCGCAGGGTGAAATCCACCTCCTCCAGAGCTTTCACACCGGGGAAATACTTGCAGATGCCGCGCATTTTAAGAATTGCGCCGTCTTGCATGGTGATTCGCCTCCCTATCCTTTGTGCGGCGATGGCCGCACTGAATTGCGTGCTGATTTGATCAGCAAAAATACATAAAAAACACGCGGTGCGGTATCAATATACCGTACCGCGTGCCAAAATTACTTTTTGATGAGTTCAGGTAGTGGGATCAGTTGGAATTAGATGCCGTACTGATCAACATCTTCCTGAGTGATGGTGGCAGCATCGAAGCCCTTCTCGTCCATGATAACGACCTTTTCTGCGGGAGCCTTGCCAGCTTCGAGGTCCTTGATGATGGTGTCGATGTAGTCAGCCTGGAAGGGGTTGCACTGGCCGTCATAGTTCCAGTTGCCTGCCAGCAGTTCTTCGAGTGCCCACTTGTTGCAGTCGAAGCCCATGATGATGACGTCGCCGTCAACGCCGTGGGAGATGTTAGCCTTGTCCAGAGCAGCAACAGCGCCCTTGGCCATGTCGTCGTTTTCAGCGTAGATTACATTGAATTCAGCGCCGGAGTCGATGACGCCCTGAACGATCTGCTGAGCAGTTTCAGCGTTCCATTCAGCGGTCTGCTGGGTAACCAGATTCCAGTTGTCGTTTTCAGCGACCATGGTGTCGAGAGCACCGGTACGGCCGATCTGAGCAGCGGAGCCCATAACGCCCTGGATGTGGATGACATTGTAAGCGTCGAGGCCCTGGCCTGCCAGCCAATCAACAGCAGTCTGGCCTTCCTTAGCCATATCGGAAACGATGGAAGCTTCATACAGGCTGGGGTCAGCATCGATGGTGCGGTCGAACAGGATGACCTTGATGCCGGCATCCTGAGCGTCCTTCAGAACGGTGTCCCAACCAGCGGTGCCGGCTGCGGAGATCAGGAGGTAGTCAACTTCGTCCTGCACGAACTTCTGAGCAGCAGCGATCTGCTCTTCGTTCTTGAGGCTGTAGAAGAATTCAGCGGCATAGCCGTTTTCAGCGGTGAAGGTTTCCTTCATGTCCTTGTCGTTGGCGGTACGATAGCCGGATTCGTTGGGGTCGTTGTTGATGATGCCGACGGAGATAACACCGTCATCCTTCTTTGCGCCGCCGGCGCATGCACACAGTGCAAATACCATTACGACTGCGAGCAGGAGAGCAATAATCTTTTTCATGATCTTTCCTCACATTCATTATAATTTATTGGACAATGTGTCCAGACTTATAAAACCACGAAAAGATGGTTCTGTCAATGGGTTTTCGTAATGTTAAACTAAAATCGTGAATATGCACAAATTTGTTTTGTCAGTTTCTGCGAAGAAAACGAAAAAATTTTTCATTTTCAAGATTGACACATATGCGAATGAAACATAAACGACCCTGAGCGCGTTGAAGCGCTCAGGGTCGGAAAATGGTTCATGCTTACAGATTGTAATATTTTTCGAATTCAACGGGATGAGGGATTTTGGCGATCTCGCGGCACTCTTCCCGCTTACCCTTGATGAAGTTGGCGATCAGCTCTTCGGGGAAGACACCGCCTGCGGTGAGGTAGTCGTGGTCGGCTTCCAGTGCGTCCAGAGCTTCCTCCAGGCTGGTGGGCAGATGCTTCAGCTTGGCCTTTTCTTCATCGGACAGATGGTAGAGGTTCATATCATAGGGGCCCCAGCCATTTTCCTTGGGATGGATCTTATTCTTGACACCGTCAAGACCTGCCATCAGCAGAGCCGCATAGCAGAAGTAGGGGTTGCAGGTGGCATCGGGGTTGCGGATCTCAAAGCGGCGCAGGTTCGGGCTCTTGGCATAGGCGGGGATGCGGATGACCGCGCTGCGGTTGGAGGTGGCATAGCCCACGGTGACGGGAGCCTCAAAGCCGGGAACCAGGCGCTTGAAGGAGTTGGTGCTGGGGTTGGTGATGGCGCACAGGGAAGCGATGTGCTTCAGAAGGCCACCCATGAAGTAGTGGGCAGTTTCGCTCAGGTGGGAGTAGCCGTTGTCATCGGAGAAGACAGGCTCGCCGTCCTTCATCAGGAGCATATGCACATGCATACCGTTGCCGGCTTCGCCGTAGACAGGCTTGGGCATCAGGGTTGCGGTCTTTCCGTGCTTCAGGGCGGTGTTGCGGATGATATACTTGATCATCATGGAGGCGTCTGCCATCTTGGACATCTGACCAAGCTGGGGTTCGATCTCAAACTGACCGGAGGCGCCCACTTCGGGATGATGATACTTGATGTTGATGCCGGCTTCTTCCATCAGCAGGCACATTTCGCTGCGGCACTCATAGGTGGAGTCGAAGGGTTTGGCAATGTGGTAGTTCTTCTGCTTGGGAACCACGCAGCCCTTGCCATCGGTGGCACTGTTCCAGTAGGAACGGTCCACATCCAGATTCATACCGATGCAGTTGGGCTGAACTTCCCAGCCAACTTCGTCAAACAGATGGAATTCAAATTCGGGCAGGATCAGCATGGTGTCGGCGATACCGCTGTCCTTCATATACTGCTCGGCTGCCAGCACGATGTTGCGGGGATACTGGGCCAGAGGACGGTTTTCGGGATTGTCGATGATCATGGCATTGCCGGTCATGGACAGGGTGGGAACCTGACAGAAGGGATCGATCACAGCGGTGTCGGGATCGGGAATGAACACCATGTCGCTTTTTTCAACAACGGCGTAACCGTAGTTGGAGGCGTCGAAGCCGATGCCGTCGGTCAAGGTCTTTTCGGAAAAATGGTTTGCAGGAATGGTGACATGGCGGTATTGGCCGTTGATATCCACCATTTTGAAGTCCACCATCTTTATGTCTTTCTCTTTGATGAGATCAATGATTTGCTGTACGCTTTTGGACATGAGATCACTCCTCTAAAATAAAACTGAGATTAGAATACAAAATTTCTGTTTCTGTGTCAATCAAAAACATTCCAAATGATGAAATATCACGCAATTAGTTTTCCGTAGTCCATGAGAAATCATTCAGATCCACACAGAGCTTGTAACCGTTTTCGGTATCGGAGCCGCCGGGTCCCATTTCAAAGGTGATGACCATTTTGTCACCCTGCTTTTCAAGGGCAAAGGGCCACCAGTAATCCTCAGAGAAAGTATCGGTTTTGAAGATGGTATTGCCGTCGGCATCCACCGCATAGAAATCCGGGCCAAGATAGCCGCACAGGTAGACCGTGCCGTTCTCGTCGATCAGGCTGGACTGAGGCTGTGCGGGAGCGCCATTGAAATCGGAATTTTTCCAAAGCACCGCACCGGTGCTGATATCCAGCGCTACAACGGCACCGTTTTCGCAGAAATAGTAGCGGTCGGAGGTGCGGCCGATTTCGGAAGTCTGGGGCATCTGGGCGGCTTCATACTGATCCGAGGTATAGTCCCAAAGGATCTCACCGGACTCGCCTACACCGGTGATCTGGGCATATTCAGTGAATATGCCGTCGGTCATGGCTTCGCAGCGGGTGAACACGATGTCACGGATTTGAGAAACAACCTCAGCCGGTTCCTCCGGGACATCAGAAACAGACGGCTCTTCAGGGGTATCGACATCAATAGTGGGGGCAGGGAGTTCTACCTCCGGTGCGGGTTCCGGAGTCACTACAGGTGCAGGCGTGGAATCGCAGGCACACAGGGTCAGACAAAGCAATGCGGCAAATACAATACAAAACAGGCGTTTCATTTTTACTCCTCTTCCTTTTTTATTTGTTGTTTGAATTTGAAAGTGAATAAGCGGATCGTTCTTATTATACACCCAACAGTGCTGACTTTCAATGAAAGATTCCGTTTCTCGGCGCGATTGGAAATAATCGGTGATTCATGTTGACTTCTATATTTACTACTGTATAATGTTATTGCATAAAAAGAAAAGGAGATATTTATGGATACATATAACTTGATCGCGCAGGGGTTTGGTATTGCTGCAATGGCCTTCAGCATCCTGTCCTTCCAGCAAAAGTCCCGCGCAGGCGTTATCACTTTCCAGATGATCTGCGGCCTGCTGTTCTGCGTCAACTTTTTCATGCTGGGGGCATATGTGGGCAGTCTTCTCAATGCGATCGCCTTCTTCCGTGCTATCATTTTCCTGAATAAGGAAAAGCTCCATGCAGACAACACGCCCTGGCTTATCGGCTTTATCCTTGTGTTCCTTGCTTGCTATGTGCTTTCCTTCACCCTGTTCGGGAAAGAACCTACGGCGAAGAACTTCATTCTCGAAGTGCTTCCCGTCATCGGTATGACCGCTTCCACCGTCAGCTTCCGCTATTCCGATGCAAAGAGCATCCGCAAGTACGGTCTCATCAGTTCTCCTGCCTGGCTCATTTATAACATTGCCAGCGGCTCCATCGGTGCCATCGTCTGCGAGACGCTGAATCTTTGCTCTATCTTCATCGGTATGCTGCGTTTCGACAGAAAAAAGTAAAATGTTCATTCCATAATAAAGGCTGCCCCACATGATCGTGGGGCAGCCTTTCTGCATAGCATAGGATTATATTACATTGAAAAAGTATTGTGTGATTACTTCCGGGCTTTCCTTCCTTCCGTGATTGAGCCACCATTCCAGTGTCCCCATA
Organism: Oscillospiraceae bacterium; assembly: GCA_015067585.1. Classification (GTDB taxonomy): domain Bacteria; phylum Bacillota; class Clostridia; order Oscillospirales; family Oscillospiraceae; genus SVMC01. The sequence goes on along the minus strand of SVMC01000007.1, from coordinate 45,464 downwards.
AAGGTGGACAGAATATGGTTCTTCCAGAATGCCTCCGGCACTTGATCACTCTTTTTGGCGTTAAATAAACTGAGATTGTCTTCGATCAGACCTTCAAGACTGCTGCGAAAATAACTTAAAAACAGCGAATTGTTCCGGCAGGCCAGGAGCGTCAGTATATTATGATCGTTTTTCTGCAGGTGACGGAACAGGTGAAGGAACACCGATTCAGTGCTGCCGCAATCAAAAATGTGGCGATGCTCGTGGTTCGTATTAAACTGGGTGTCGAAGAGATGGCAGAACAGTTCTTCGCAGAAGGCTTTGAGCAGATAATCCTTGGTCTCGAAATGGGCATAGAAGGTGGCTCTGCCGATATCTGCTTTTTCGATGATCTCGCCCACGGTGATGTTGTGATAATCCGTTCTGGAAAGGAGTTCCGTAAAGGCATGAAAGATCGCTTCTCTGGTTTTTCTTTGTCGCCGATCCATAGTGTTTCTCCGTACATTTTCTATGATTTGTTCCGTAATGAATCCCTGCACGATATCGTATGTTGCATCGACTGCATGGAATGATACAATACTGCTGAACAATATGTTCTGTAGTGAATCTATTGTATCATAGAATTGGAAAAAATCAATGGGAGGGCAATATGAAAACAGATCGGAATATCCTCATTGCATTTCTTCTCAACCTGTCATTTTCTGTGTTTGAATTGATCGGCGGCCTGATGACCGGCAGCGTGGCGATCATTTCAGATGCCGTTCACGATGCGGGGGATGCTTTGAGCATCGGCATTTCATACCTTTTAGAGAGAAAGAGCAGAAAACAACCGGACGAAACCTATACCTATGGCTACCTGAGATACTCTGTACTGGGAGGATTGATTACAAGTCTGGTCCTTCTCTTTGGGTCGATCGTAATGATCTGCAATGCCATTGGAAGAATAATCGCACCTGCTGAGATCAATTATAATGGAATGATCCTCTTTGCTATGGTGGGTGTTTGCGTCAATTTCTGCGCCGCATACTTTACCCGAAGCGGCGATTCTTTGAATCAGAAGGCAGTGAATCTGCATATGCTGGAGGATGTCCTCGGCTGGGCGGTTGTATTGGTGGGTGCAGTGGTGATGCGCGTTACGGATTTTGCCCTTATCGATCCTCTGATGTCCATCGGCGTATCTCTCTTTATTTTGAGCCATGCAATCAGGAATCTGAAAGAAGCAGGGGATGTTTTTCTCGAAAAAGCGCCCCATCATATGAAGATCAGCGAAATTGAAGAACTTATGAAAGAAATCGAAGGTGTTACAGATGTTCATCACATTCACCTTTGGACCATGGACGGTCAGAATAATTTGGCTACAATGCACATTATCACGGACAGTGACCCTCACGAGATTAAACACAGAATTCGTCAAACACTGCAAAAGCAGGGGATCGGTCATGCGACGATCGAGATCGAATCAAGTTCAGAGGATTGTCATGAGGCGCATTGTGCTGTAGAAGAACACAGCAGTTTCACCAGAGGGCATCATCATGGTCATCATCTGCATTAAAAAGGAAACCCCTGAGATGGATCCTGCACAGAGGATTCTTCACAGGGGAAATCTCATTAAGAAAGCTTTGGAAGATGCCTGAGGGAGTACAGCTCCGAACCGATCAGTGTACCAATAAATCCCATCATACCGATCGTAAGAGATTGTGCAAGTCCGTATATTTCATGATCTGCAAAGATTTTTGATGTACAAAGTATTGATGCCAATCTTATGTTTTTTGAATCCCATTAAAGATAAAAAATCCGGCAACCGCAAAGGCGGCTGCATTTAAGGGGGCCGGAATGCCGGGATTCGTTTGCATTTTTGCTGCTGTCAAGCCTGTAGCATAGAACCAACCTGCTTGATTCATGTCCACACCCACAAGGGGTGCGTCCATGAATCAAGGGATTCTCCCCCGGGCTAAAAAACATGCCACCGGCATGTTTTTTACCGGCACTTCGTGCCGGCCGCCCTCTTCGAATCCCGGCAAGATCAAATAAAAAAATCCACCCCGTAGGGTGGATTTTTTTATTTGGTCGGAATGCCGGGATTCGAACCCGGGGCCTCTTGGACCCGAACCAAGCGCGATACCAAACTTCGCCACATCCCGATAGCCAAACTATTATATCCCTTGAGATATCATTTGTCAAGCTGTTTTCCATTGAATACCAGAATAATGAGGTTTCTGCTTCATAGTATTTTGCAAAGGAGGGATCTGTATGGACGAGAAGGTGGAAAGGCTTGCGTTGCCCGATGCGCAGGAGCAGGTTGCTGAGGGGGAAATGTGCGAAATTCCTCGAAAATCCCAGCGAATGGAGGGCTTATCCCAACGGTTTCGGATGGCTTTGGCGCTGATCCTGAGTGTGGCTGCAGTGTTTTGTAAGCTGGGCAGTCCGGACAGTGCCGCGAAGCTGCAGCGGTGGATCATTGGGGACGGAAGCGAGCGGGTACAGCAGGCGTTTTTCCGCATGGAGGAAGCATTGGGAGAAGGGGAGAGCGTATCTGAGGCTTGGACGGTGTTTTGTCAGGAACTGACGGATGAAACGGCTTAGCATTACCCCTGGCTTTGTGGCGCTGCTGTGCTTTTTGTATTACATCAGCGAAAGGGGAGTGTTTCTCTCTTTTTTGATCCTATCGCTTCTTCATGAGTTGGGTCACTTGGCGGCAATGTGCCTCTTTGGCATTCGGGTATGGCAGATTCGCATCGGCGCCCTTGGTGCCGTCATTTCCACAGCTCCCATGTCACTTTGGGTGGAGACTGTTTGCGCTTTAGCGGGGCCGATGGTGAACCTTTTTTGCTTCTGGGTGCTGCATCCTGTTCGTTTGGACGCAGCACTGATCTCTTTGCTGCTGGCCGGATATAATCTGCTGCCTGTTTATCCCCTTGATGGCGGAAGGGCTTTGCGGTCGGTTTTGTACCTGTGCCTGCCCGTGAATGTTGCGGAACAAATCGAGAAGGCGGTGATGCTGCTGACCTTTGGCGCTGTGTCCATTAGTTCAGCGCATTTCTGTCCTGAATTTGGAATGATGCCGTTGCTCATTTGTGGGGTTTTGCTTGGCCGTGTTGTGATGGAACGAAATTATGGTTGCGAATCCATGGGAACCTCGGTATAATGAAGGCACAACAAATGATTTACGAGGTACAAAATGACCGATAAATTACAAAGGATCCTCCCCACGGTGCAGAAGCCTGCCCGCTATGTCGGGGGAGAGTATCTTCAGATCGTGAAGGATAAATCTGAGGTGGATGTGCGGGTGGCCTTCTGTTTCCCGGATACCTATGAGCTTGGTATGTCCAACCTCGGCGTGCGGATCCTCTATGCCGTGATGAACAATATGCCCCGTGTCTGGTGTGAGCGTGTATTTGCGCCTTGGGGAGATATGGAAGAAGCCATGCGCAAGCATGACATTCCGCTCTATGCATTGGAAAGCCATGACCCGGTGAAGGACTTCGATATGATCGCCTTCTCCATCGGCTATGAAATGAGCTATACCAACATCCTCAATATGCTGAATCTGGCGAATGTTCCCCTTCGCAGTGCGGATCGGCAGGGATTGGAAAACATGGTCTTTGCCGGTGGCACCTGCGCCTACAACCCGGAACCCCTTGCGGATTTTATCGACTTTTTCTCCCTCGGTGAAGGGGAGGAAATCACCGTGGAAATCATCGAGCTTTATCGCAAGGCAAAGAAGGAAGGCTGGAGCAAGCAGGAGTTCCTCTTGGCGGTCAGTAAGATCGATGGCATCTATGTGCCCTCCTTCTATGAGCATTCCTACAATCCCGATGGTACCATTGCTGCCATCACGCCCCTTTACGGCGCACCCAAGGTGGTGACCAAGCGCATCATCGAGCATATGGACGAGGCGTACTATCCCGCCGATACCATCGTACCCTCCACGGAGATCGTACATGACCGCACCAACCTTGAAGTGATGCGTGGCTGCATCCGTGGCTGCCGCTTCTGTCAGGCGGGTTTCTGTTATCGCCCGGTGAGAAAGCGCAGCGCCAATGTGCTGTGCGAGCAGGCAAGAGAGTCCCTTCGCATCTCCGGGAACCATGAGATCACCATGTCCAGCCTTTCCACCTCCGACTATCGGGAGCTGGAGCCTTTGATGGATGAACTTTTGGACTACACCATGCCCCGAAAGATCAATCTTTCCGTACCCTCCCTTCGTGCGGACAATTTCTCCCGGGAGCTGATGCTCAAGCTGCAGAAGGTAAGAAAGAGCGGCCTGACCTTTGCGCCCGAGGCGGGCACTCAGCGCCTGCGTGATGCCATCAATAAGAATGTAACGGAAGAAGAGATCCTCACCACCTGTGCCACCGCCTTCTCCGGTGGCTGGAACAATGTGAAGCTCTATTTCATGCTGGGTCTTCCCACGGAAACGGACGAGGATGTGCTGGGCATTGCCGACCTGACCTATAAGGTCATCAAGACATGGCAGAAGCATGCTACCAATAAGAAGCGGGGTCTGAGAGTCCATGTTTCCACGGCCTATTTTGTGCCCAAACCCTTTACTCCCTTCCAGTGGGAAAAGCAGGATCCTCCCGAAGAATACACCCGTAAGCAGCGGCTTCTGAAATCCTACATGACCGCAAAGAGTGTGGAATACAACTGGCATGCTCCCGACCTCAGCCAGCTTGAGGCAGTGCTTGCCAGAGGCGACCGCCGCCTTTGCGCCGTATTGGAGGAAGTGGTGCGCCGGGGCGGACGACTTGACGGCTGGGATGACTATTTTGACTATCAGATCTGGCTGGATGCCTTTGCCGCCTGCGGCATTGATCCGACCTTCTATACCACCCGTGGCTACGGAAAGGACGAGATCTTCCCCTGGCAGACCATTTCCGTAGGGGTCGACCGGGAGTTCTTCTGGCGGGAACGGGAGCAGGCCTATCGCTCCCAGACCACACCGGATTGCCGCATGGAATGCTCTGCCTGCGGCGCCAACGCACTTTGCAAGGAGGTGGGATGCGATGTATAGAGGTATTTTTTCAAAAGAGGGGAATGCCATCTGGATCTCCCATCTTGACCTGATGCGGGTGCTGCAGCGCTCTTTCCGAAGAGCAGGTCTGCTTCTCAAGCATTCTCAGGGCTTTACGCCTCATCCTGCCCTGTCTTTGGCGCTGCCCCTTTCCGTGGGTGTGTCCAGCTGCTGCGAGATCATGGATTTCGAACTGGCAGAGGGACAGGTGGTTGCTGCCGCCCAGCTGGCGGGGATGCTGAACGCTGTGCTGCCGGAGGGTATTCATATTCAGAAAGTCTACGAACCCACCAGAAAAGCAAAGGAACTGACCCATCTGCGTGTGGCGATCACACTGGAATACGACAACGGCATTAAGGCTGATTGTTTGCAGATGCTTACGGAGCTGTTCCGTCGGGACGAGCTTCTGATGGAGAAGAAGACGAAAAGCGGCAACATCGTCACCCAGAACATTCTGGAAATGATGAAGGATGTGTCGTTTGCCGTGATCGATGGGGAGACCCTTTGCATGGAGTGCGTGATCTGCGCACAGAATCCTTCTCTGAATCCTTCCGTGATCCCCGCCATGATCCTCCGGGAGCTGCCGGACTATGCTCCCGACTTTTCCTCCGTTCGCCGTCTGGCGGTGCTGGATGGGGAAGGGAAGCCTTTCCGCTGATGAAATATGCAAAAACCGGACCGTATGGCCCGGTTTTTTTGCTGTGCGCATTGTTTTTAAGAAAACAATGATGTATAATTATAAAATATAAATGAAAATTATTTGAAACGGGGTGTAGAGCCGATGACCGCAAAACTGACAAGGATCGATGAAAGGGAAGTGCTGCGGTATCTTGGTGCTGCCAAAGCTCCCGACCCGGAACTGAAGGAAAGGATAACCCGCCTTTCCGAAGAACTCATAGCCGTTACAGTGCCCCGATTGGTATGGCGGCGGCTGCCCCTGACCGCTGATAATGATTATTTGCTGGCAGGGGAGGATATCCGGGGCATTTTGAAGGATTGCTCTGAAATGGTCATATTTGCCGCTACCCTTGGCATGGAGGCGGAGCGCTATTTGCACCGAGCGCAGGTGCGGGATATGGCACAGGCGGTGATCTTAGATGCCTGCGCCGACAGTGCCATCGAAAATGTTTGCGATCATTTCTGCACTGATCTGGCAGCGCTTGTGCAGCCATCTTTTTTGACGGATCGCTATAGTCCCGGCTATGGAGATCTGCCCCTTTCTCATCAAAAAGTCATTTTTGATGTGCTGGATGTGACCCGGCGTATTGGCGTTACCCTGACGGACAGCGGCCTGATGCTGCCGCAGAAGTCCGTTACCGCCATCATCGGTATTTCCGATAAGCCTCAAAGACACCGCAGAGGAAGTTGTATGGGCTGCAGTATGTATTCTGATTGTATCTACCGTAAGGAGGGAAGAACCTGTGACAAACACTGAGTTTACCATTTTGGATGGCGGCATGGGCACCATGCTGCAATCAGCCGGTCTGCCTGTGGGAATGGCGCCGGAGCTTTGGAATCTGACGGATCCTGAAAAGGTAACGCAGATCCAGAAGCAGTATGTGCGGGCAGGTTCTCAGATCATTTTCGCCAATACCTTTGGCGCGAATCGCTGCAAGCTGAAGGGAAAAGCGGATGTGAGCGAGGTGGTTCGGGCCGGTGTTGCGGCGGCTAAGGCTGCGGCTGATGGGACGGATACAAAGGTCGCACTGGATGTCGGCCCTTTGGGACAGCTTTTGGAACCCCTTGGCACACTTTCCTTTGAAGAAGCCTACGATATTTATAAAGAGATCATGATCGCGGGCGCGCAGGCAGGCGCGGATCTCATTATTATTGAGACGCAAAGCGATCTTTACGAAGTGAAAGCCGCTGTTTTGGCGGCAAAAGAACATACGAAGCTTCCGGTTTGGGTCACCATGACCTTTGAAGCATCCGGGAGGACCTTCCTTGGGGTGAGTGTGGGTGCCATGGCACTGACACTGCAGGGATTGGGCGTTGAGGCCCTTGGCTTTAACTGCAGCCTTGGCCCGAAGCAGCTCATGCCCTTGGTGGAAGAGCTTCGCCGCTGGACAGAGCTTCCTCTGATCCTCAAACCAAACGCAGGGCTGCCTGATCCCGAGACCGGTGCCTATACCATCACGCCGGAAGAATTTGCCAAGGAACTGGCAGAGGCAAGCAGCCTTGGCGTAGCCTGCCTTGGCGGATGCTGCGGCACCACACCGGACTTTATCCGTGCGTTATGCAAAGAACTGGAGGGTGTTTCTCCTGCGGAAAGACCGAAGCCTATCTATAAAGGCATCAGCTCTTGCCGTACAACAGCAAAATACGGCACAGTCCATGTGATCGGCGAGCGCATCAATCCCACCGGCAAGAAACGATTCCAGCAGGCCCTGCGGGATGGGGATATGGACTATATCCTTGCCCGTGCCGTGGAGCAGCAGGATGCCGGGGCAGAGTTATTGGACATCAATGTGGGACTTCCCGGCATCGATGAAAAGGAAATGATGATCCGGGTGGTCAAGGCGGTGCAGGGTGTGGTGGATCTTCCCTTAGTGATCGATTCCTCCGACCCGGATGCCATCGAAGCGGGTCTTCGGGTGGTGAATGGCAAAGCCATCGTGAATTCTGTGAACGGTGAACAAGCGGTTTTGGATCGCATTCTGCCCCTTTGCAAAAAATACGGCGCTGCTGTGGTGGGCCTCACCATGGACAGCAATGGCATCCCCAACAGCAGGGAAGGGCGTATTGAAATCGCAAAGCGCATTGCCTCCGCCTGTGATGCCTATGGAATTCCGAGAGAGGATCTTCTCATCGATTGCCTGACACTTACCATTTCCGCGCAGCAGGAGCAGGCGGTGGAGACACTGGCGGCAGTTTCCTATGTGAGCCGGGAAATGGGATTGAATACCGTATTAGGTGTGAGCAATATTTCCTTTGGCCTGCCGGAACGGGAGCATATCACCGTCAGCTTCCTGACGCAGGCGCTGTATGCAGGACTCAGCTTCCCCATTGTGAATCCCAATCAGGATGCCATTATGGATGCTGTTGCCTCTTTCCGGGCGCTGCATGGGGAGGATCCCCAATGTGAACAGTATATTGCCCGCTTTGCGGGACGAAAAACGGAAGAGATCGCACATTCATCTGCGATGACCTTGTCCGATGCCATTGCCCGTGGACTCAAGGCAGAGACCGCTGCTTTGACCCGGGAAGCGCTTGCAAAGATGGACGAGCTGGAAGTGGTAAACAGCCTTCTGATCCCGGCTCTTGACCGGATCGGTGAACAGTATGAAAAGCAGCAGATTTTCCTTCCTCAGCTTATCAGCGCGGCGGGTGCTGCCTGCGAAGGCTTTGAGGTGATCCGCACCGGCCTTGCGAAAAAGGGTGACAGCGCCATCAGTAGGGGAAAGATCCTTCTTGCCACGGTGCAGGGAGATATCCACGATATCGGAAAGAACATTGTCAAGGTGGTGCTGGAGAATTACGGTTACACCGTCATCGACCTTGGCAGGGATGTACCGCCGGAGCGCATCGTTGATGCGGCGATAAAAGAAAATGTTTCTCTCGTTGGCCTGTCCGCCCTGATGACTACCACGGTGGGAAGCATGGAAAAGACCATTCAGGCGCTTCATGAGAGCGGTCATAAATGCAGGATTATGGTGGGCGGCGCTGTGCTGACCCCCGATTATGCAAAAAAGATCGGCGCGGATTTCTACGCAAAGGACGCAAAATGCAGCGCGGATATTGCAAGGAGTGTGTTGGGATAATGGACATCAGAGAATACCTGAAGGAGCACAGCCTGCTGTTTGACGGTGCCATGGGCACCTTCTATGCAGAAAGAAACCACAAGCCTGCCCTGCACTGCGAGATCGCGAATTTGCGCGAGCCTTGGGAGATCGAAGCCATTCACCGTGCTTACCGCTCGGCAGGCTGCGATGCCATCAAGACCAATACCTTTGGGGCCAACCGCATGAACTATCCCGATGATAAATGCGTCGCCATTATCGATGCGGGTATTGCCATTGCGAAGAAGGCCGCGGGCAGGGCATGGGTGTTTGCGGACATCGGTCCGGTGGCCGCAACCGGTCTGGATGATCCTTTTGAGGAATACCAATTCATTGTAGATCGCTTTTTGCAGCAGGATATACGAAATTTCCTGTTTGAGACTCATCTGCAGGATACGGCACTGCATGAAATTGCGGCCTATATCAAGGAGCAATGCCCCGATGCCTTTATCATTCTCTCCTTTGCGGCTCAGCCGGACGGCTTTACCATCGTGGGTGAGCAGGCGCAGGTGCTGCTGCACCGGGCGGCGAAGGACCCCAATGTGGACGCTGCAGGCATCAACTGCGTTTGCGGCGCAAGGCATATGACCCAAATGCTGGATATGCTGGACACGGATGAATTGACCCTTTCCGTGTTGCCCAATGCGGGCTATCCCACTGTTGTAGGCGGCAGAACTCTCTATAACGCGGAGCCGGATTACTTTGCCAAGCAGATGGCGGTGCTTGCTGCCAAGGGAGCAAAGATCTTAGGCGGCTGCTGCGGCACCACACCGGAGCACATTGCCGCCACGGCCCTTGCCATCCAGCATATGAAGCGGCAGCTGCCGGAAGCTGCGGCACATTCCGAATACCGACCCAAGCTGAAGGAAGAGAGCCTTTTCTGGGATGCACTTTGCGATGAAACAAGGAAACCCTTTGCGGTGGAGCTTGACCCGCCGGAGACAACGGAGATCAAAAAATTCATTGCCGGAGCAAGAGAACTGCAGGCCAACGGCGCTTCCATCATCACCATAGCGGATTGCCCTGTTGCAAAGCCGAGAATGGACTCGAGCCTGCTTGCCTGCAAGCTGCGAAGAGAATTAAAAATTGAAACTCTGCCCCATATGACCTGCCGTGACCGCAACCTCAATGCCACCAAGGGTCTGCTTCTGGGTCTGAGCGCGGAAGGTGTTGGGAATGTGCTGGTGGTCACCGGCGACCCCATACCGTCTGCCAGCCGTGATGAAGTGAAAAGCGTTTATAATTTCAATTCTCGTCTTTTGGCGGGTTACATATCGGCGCTGAAGAAGACAGTACTGCCGGCGGACTTGCACATTTTCGGTGCCCTAAATGTCAATGCTCTCAATTTTCATGTACAGCTTGAGCTGGCAAAGGAAAAGGTGGAGAAGGGTGTCTGCGCATTCCTTACGCAGCCGGTTCTGACAGAGCAGGCTCTTGAGAATCTGAAGCTTGCCCGCAAGGAGTTGGATGCCAAGATCCTTGGCGGCATTTTCCCCATCGTCAGCAAGCGCAATGCGCAGTTTATCCACAGTGAGGTCACAGGCATCCTTGTGGACGAGCGCATCATTTCCCTCTACAGCGGACTTGACCGGGAACAGGGGGAAGAGATGGCAGAGCGCATCAGCCTTGCCATCGGCAGGGAGATCGCGCCCTATGTGGATGGCTTCTATGTGGTGACACCCTTCTCAAGAACCGCCCTTGTGTCCCGGATCATGGAGCGCTTCCGGCAGGAAGGTCTGACAGGGGAGGAAATCTGACACGAATGCCCCGGCTTTTTTGAAAAAACCGGGGCGAATCGGTTGCACGATTTGCAATTATCGGTTATAATAGTTGCTGCTGAATTGCAGCGAATTTGAATGTTTAAGAGCGGGAGGCTTTGATGGCTGTGGAAAACAACTTTGAACCCAGAAATTTTATTGAATCCTTTATCTGTGAGGATCTGGCTGAGGGCGGACAGTACGCCGGTAAGCAGGTGCACACCCGTTTTCCGCCGGAGCCCAACGGCTATCTGCACATCGGTCACTGTAAGGCCCTGTGCATCGACTTTGGCACCGCAGAGCGCTTTGACGGCATCTGCAATCTCCGCATGGACGATACCAACCCTGCCAAAGAAGATACGGAGTATGTAGAGGCCATTCAGGATGATATCCATTGGCTTGGCTTTGACTGGGGCGACCGGTTCTACTATGGCTCCGACTATTTTGAAAAAGACTATGAACTGGCAGTAGAGCTGATCCGGAAGGGTCTTGCCTATGTCTGCCAGATGACCCCGGAGGAATTCAAGGCCAATCGTGGTGATGTGGGTGTGCCTGCGGTATCCCCTTACCGTGACCGTCCCATCGAAGAATCTCTGGATCTGTTCGAGCGCATGAGAAAGGGCGAGTTCCCCGAAGGCTCCATGACCCTGCGCGCCAAGATCGATCTGGCCTCCGGCAACTTCAATATGCGTGATCCGGTCATCTACCGCATCCGCTATATCGATCACCATCGTCAGGGCAACAAATGGTGCATCTATCCCATGTATGATTTTGCCCATCCCATTCAGGACGCGCTGGAGCATATCACCCATTCCCTGTGCTCTCTGGAATATGAGGATCACCGCCCCCTGTATAACTGGGTGGTGGACAATGTGACCCTGCCCTCCAAGCCCCGGCAGATCGAGTTTGCCCGCCTTGGCATCAACTATACCGTCATGTCCAAGCGCAAGCTTCGCAAGCTGGTGGAGGAGAAGTATGTTTCCGGTTGGGACGATCCCAGAATGCCCACTCTGTGCGGTCTTCGCCGCCGTGGCTATACTGCCGCTTCCATCCGCAATTTCTCCGAGCGCATCGGCGTTGCCAAGGTTCCCTCCACTGTGGAGTATGCCTTCTTGGAGCACTGCCTGCGTGAAGATCTGAATGAAAACGCGGAGCGCACCATGGCTGTGCTGCATCCCGTGCGCCTCACTGTCACCAACTATCCCGAAGGTCAGAGCGAGACCTTCGTGGTGGAAAATAATCCCGTGCATCCCGAGCAGGGCACCCATGAGATCACCTTCTCCCGCAATCTGTGGATCGAGGCAGAGGATTTCCTGGAAGCTCCCATTCCCAAGTACAAGCGTATGTACCCCGGCAACGAAGTTCGCCTGAAGGGTGCTTATCTTGTCAAGTGCACCGGCTGCGTGAAGGACGACCAGGGCAATGTGGTGGAAGTTCTCTGCGAATATGATCCCGAATCCAAGGGCGGCAATCCTGCCGACGGCCGCAAGGTCAAGGGCGCTACCATTCACTGGGTGGATGCCAACAACTGCGCCGATGCCCAGGTTCGCCTCTACGGCAATCTCTTCACCGATCCCGAACCCGATGGCCCGGATAAGGACTTCCTGGATTTCCTGAATCCCGCTTCTCTTGAAGTGCTGGAAGGCTGCAAGATCGAAGCCTCCATGGCAAAGATCGCAGCAGAATTCGACGAGAAGGAAAACCGCGCAGCCCAGACTGCACCTTCCTTCCAGTTCATGCGTACCGGCTACTTCTGCCTCGACAACCGGGATTCCACTGCTGCCATGCCGGTATTCAACCGCAGTGTCAGCCTGAAGGACTCTTTTAAACCCGCAAAATAAATGAATTGTCGTTTTACGGCATCAGGAGATATAGAAATTATGATTAATATCATTGGTCTTGGTTATATTGGTCTGCCCACAGCTTTGATGTTTGCCTCCCACGGCTGCGAGGTAGTGGGTACGGACTATAATCACGAGCTGGTGGCGACCCTGAACGCAGGACATGCCACCTTTGAGGAAAAGGGTCTGGACGAATTGTTTGAGAAGGCCCTTGCCGGCGGCATCCGTTTTTCCACGGAATATCAGAAGACGGATCTTTATATCATTGCCGTTCCCACCCCCTATGACAATGACAGCAAGAAGATCGACCCCTCCTATATGGTGAGCGCGGTCAAGAGCGTCATGGAAGTCTGTCCCAAGGGTGCGGTGCTGGTCATTGAATCCACCATTTCCCCGGGTACCATCGACAAGTTCGTGCGTCCCGTTGTGACGGAAGCGGGCTTCACCATCGGTGAGGATCTGCATCTGGTGCACGCACCGGAGCGCATCATTCCCGGCAACATGGTGTATGAGCTGGAGTATAACTCCCGTACCATCGGCGCGGACGATCCCGCCGTGGGTGAAAAGGTGAAGGAAGCCTATGCTACCTTCTGCAAGGGCGAGATCGTGGTGACGGATATCCGCACCGCAGAGATGACTAAGGTGGTGGAAAACACCTTCCGGGATATTAACATTGCCTTTGCGAATGAATTGGCAAAGATCTGCCGCAGCGATAACATGGATGTGTATGAGATCATCCGCATTGCCAACAAGCATCCCCGTGTCAATATTCTCTCTCCCGGCCCCGGTGTGGGCGGTCATTGCATCTCCGTGGACCCCTGGTTCCTGGTGGGTGACTATCCCATGCTGGCAAAGCTCATTCTCTGCGCCCGCACCACCAACGATTCCATGCCCGACTTCGTTTTGGAACGCATCCGTACCGTCATGAAGGAAGAGGGCCTGACCGATCTGACCCGCGTTGGCTTCTACGGCCTGACCTATAAGGAAAATGTGGACGATGTGCGCGAAAGTCCCACCCTCCAGATGCTGGAGAGCATGGAGCGCCATCTGGCCGGCGGCCTTGTGAAGGTCTATGATCCCTGGGTCAAGCGGGATCTGGTGCCCAATCAGTACCATAATTTTGATGCGTTCCTGAATGATGTGGATATGGTAGTCATTCTGGTTGGCCATTCTGAGCTGCGGGAGCATATGGAAAAGCTGCAGGATAAGGTGGTTCTGGACACCCGCCATATCTGCTTCCTGCCCGGCACCCATCGCCTGTAAACATATGATGGAATTTCAGGGCTTTTCCCCCGAGACCATCGACTTTCTCTGGGGACTTCGGTTCAACAACAACCGGGAATGGTTTGAACCCCATAAAAAGCAGTATCAGCAAAGCCTTTATGAGCCGATGAAGGCCCTTGCCCGGGATCTTTATCCGAGCTTGGAGGATCTTCCCGAGCTGGAATGCAAGGTTTCCCGCATTTACCGGGATGCCAGACTTCATCCGCCCACACCCTATAAGGAAAGCCTCTGGATCTGCTTCCGGACGGCAGACCGTCCATGGGGTGAGCAGCCGGTGTTTTACTTTGAACTGACGCCGGAGGAATACAGCTTCGGTTTCCTGCTGTGGTTTCCTAAAACATGGCAGATGGAGCAGTTCCGAAAGCAGCTTGCAGAAGATCCCGGAGAGTTTCTGGAGATCGTGCAGCAGCTTGAAAGCAGTACCGATCTGCGGTTGGAAGGGGAGTGCTTCAAGCGCCCCAAGCCCTGCCCGGATGAGAGCCTGAAAAGATTTTTTGAACTGAAAAATTTTGGCGTCACCGTCAATAGAGGCATTGATGATCGGCTGTTTTCGCCGGAGCTTGTGGACGAGATCCGGGCGTGCTATCAGGCACTAAAGCCGCTGATGCGCTGGTGCAGAAAGATGATGCTGTAAAACTTAGTATAATAACGATGCCGATGCATTAGCGTCGGCATCGTTTTTTCAATATATGGCAAAATTCGGCGGTTTCATAGGAAAATCCGCCGAATATTACTATCAAATTCACTGCTTGAAATCGGCACAATCGGTCAAATTAAAGACACGCGGCAAAAGGCACGCGAATGGGAGGAAAAAATATGAAAAGAAGATGCAGGCAAATCATCATATTGTTCGCTGTGCTCCTTTCTCTGTGCGGCAATGCCCTTGCCACGCCGGAGACACTGGTGCCGGTGGGGAAGACGGTGGGCATTCATTTGGGCGGTGAACTTGTAGTGGTCGGATTTGACGAGGACTTTGGAAACGGAGCAAAAGCGGCAGGCGTCAGGGTAGGGGACCGGATCGTTGCCGTGAACGGAAGCGAGGCGGATTCCATGGAAGATCTTCGCACTGCCACGGATGCACAGGGGGGCGTGCATCTGACGGTGGAACGAGATGGGAAAAATGTGGAGTTTTATCTTTCTCCGGTGGAAACCCCGGAGGGCAGCCGAATCGGCCTGAAGGTACGCGAAGGCATCACCGGCATCGGAACCGTTACATTCTATGACCCGGAAACCGGCAGCTTCGGCGCCCTTGGGCATAGCGTGAACGACCCGGAAACCGGGGAATGCATCGCCATCTCCGGCGGCAATATCATGTCAGCCAGTGTAACGGATGTGGATAAAGGAAAAGCGGGCGACCCAGGCGCCCTGAAAGGGTCTATTGATAAAGATGACCCGCTGGGCAAGGTAAAAGCCAATACCACGGCAGGTATTTTCGGCACCATGGACGCCGCCCTGCCCGCAGGAGCACCCATCCCCCTGGCAGACAGCACCGAAGTGCAAAAAACCGAGGCAACCATCCTCTCCAATGTCAGCGGCACGGAAGTAGAACCATATGAAGTAGAGATCATGGAGATCGACCCGGACAACGATCAGGGAAGAAACATCCTTCTCCATGTTCAGGATGAAGAACTATTAGCAAAAACCGGCGGCATTGTGCAGGGTATGAGCGGCAGTCCCATTATTCAGGATGGAAAACTGGTGGGCGCAGTGACCCATGTGCTGGTGAATGATCCCACACGGGGATACGGGATTTTTATTGAGAATATGTTGGAAGCAGCGGAATAAACGATTTGGCAGGGGCAGTTTGCTCCTGTCTTTTTCTGCGATTTTGTGATATAATCAATCAAATAAACTTAAATTGCGGAAGGAGAATATGCGATGAAAATCTATGATATTTCTCAAAAGGTTTTCAGCTGCGAAGTATATCCCGATGATCCTGTGCCGGAGAAAAAAGTGCTGAAGTCAATGCAAAGAGGTGAAGTATATAATTTAACTGCATTTAGTATGTGTGCACATAACGGCACGCATATAGATGCGCCGTTTCATTTTATTAAAGACGGAAAAACAGTTGATGAGATATGCCTGGAGGCATTTGTGGGAATGGCTTATGTGGCAGAACATCACGGGATTGTCACCGGTGATGATGCAGCAGAAATCATCGAAAAAGCAAAAAGGCAGAATTCGGAAGCGGCAAAGAGAATTCTGATTAAAGGTGATGTGGAAGTATCATTAGAGGCAGCAAAGATATTTGCATCTTCAGATATTTTACTTTTGGGAAATGAACCACAGACAGTTGGACCGGAAAATGCACCGATGGCTGTGCACCTTGTGCTTTTGGCCGCTGATGTTGTCTTGTTGGAAGGAATTCGTTTGTCGGCGGTGCCGGAGGGTGTTTATTTTTTGAATGCCGCACCGTTGAATCTGTCCGGTGCAGACGGTTCGCCGTGCAGGGCTGTACTGATTGCTGCCGAGAAATGAATACCTATGAAACTGAAATGAAATCATACAGAGCTGTTTTGTGCCTAAAAAATGTTGCCCCTAATGACAATCACTCGTGAGCGGCAGTCCCATTATCCAGGATGGCAAACTGGTGGGCGCGGTGACACATGTGCTGGTGAATGACCATAATTGCCGCTATACTTTTATTATAAAATGGTATATAATCTAATCGTACTATTTTAGGTTAACCAATGCTGCAAAACGGAGGAATGACATATGGCATATCAAGACATGATGGACAAAGCTTTTACCGTGTACTATGATCGTTTTCAGGAACTGAACGCACTGTCTAAGGAGACTGCAGTGACTCGGAGTGAACTTTTTCCGGATGCAGAAACGATGGCCGATGCGGATGCAATGCACAAAATGCTCAGCATGAATATCGTAAAAAGAGTTGGTATGAATAAATACTGGCTGGATGAAAAAAGAGCCGCGGACGGAAAAGGTGTGTTAAAACAGCGGATTCTTATCATCGTGATCGCGGTCATCCTTGGTCTGACATTTGGTATCCTGAAAAGAATGGGTATTTTGAATTTCTAAGCATATTTCGCCTCCGGATAACCGGAGGCGTTGCTGTACAGGCTGAAAATAAGCCGGCTGTTGATGTCGTTTCCATTTTATATCGCCATGAATTAGACAATATAGGATTTATAAGGAATTGGAGAGCTATGAACTACAGGATCATTGATGGAATGGAAGAAATGAAGCTTGAAGACATTGTCAGACTGCTGAAAATGACTTATTGGGCGGATAAACGAACAACAGAACAAATCGAGAAGTCAATTCACAATTCCTCCTGTTATGGCGTTTATATTGAAGCCGAGAAAAAACTTGTGGGCTTTGCCAGGGTGATCAGCGATTATGCCACGACCTATTATCTTTGCGATGTGATCATTGATGAAGCTTATCGGCATAATGGCTTGGGGACCGATCTGATATCGTATATAGAGCAGTTACCGCAGTATGCGGGGCTGCGAGGTGTTTTGATTACGAGAGACGCACATGCGCTATATAAGAAATTTGGTTATGAAGTTTTGAATGACCGTGTCATGGTTAAGTCCTTAAACTGCTGAAGTTAAAACCAGATTGTTGAAGCCTGAATTCAGGGGGAAGTATACTATGATGTACAATGCAAAGGAGTTGAAACTGAATATTCAAGGCAGAGTCTTCGATTATATTACATTCGGCTCCGGAGAAAAAGCTTTGATCATGATACAGGGACTAAATACCCGGGGGATTAAGGGTGCTGCGCTGTCGCTGGCCTATATGTACCGCATTTTCGCTAAGGATTACAAGGTTTATCTGTTTGACAGAAGGCCGGATGTCTGTGAGGGGATCACGGTAAGGGATATGGCTTTGGATATTGCCGCTGCCATGGCAGAACTGGGTATCAAAAAGGCAGATGTATTTGGTGTATCGCAGGGAGGAATGATCGCACAGTACCTTGCAATCGATCGGCCCGATTTGGTAAATAAACTGGTTCTTGCCGTTACGCTTTCCCGAACGAATGATATGGTAAGGAAGGTCATCCATCACTGGACGCAGATGGCAGAGCAGGGCGCTATGAAGGCGCTTGTTGCAGATATGGCTGAAAAAATGTATTCAGATGCATATATTAAAAGGTACCGACCGTTTATGCCGCTGCTGACGGTCCTGCAAAAACCAAAGGATGTACGGCGGTTTATCATCCTTGCGAGAGCCTGTCTGAGCTGCAATACATATGAAATATTGGACAGGATCAAGTGTCCTGTGCTTGTTCTTGGCGGTGGAAGGGATCAAGTCCTTGGCGGTGAGGCTTCCGTGGAGCTCGCGGAAAAACTCGGATGCAGAATACATATGTATGATGATTTAGGCCATGCTGCCTATGAGGAAGCGAAAGACTTCAATCGCGTCGTATACGATTTTTTGATCGGCGGATCGCTGTGTTCTGATGAACAGAATTCAATGGGGTAATTTAGTCACAACGAAAAAGAAAAGACGGTGATGATTTGAACGAAGTATATCGTCAGGCGGTGGAAAACGGTGATATTGTTTTTCATCGGAATTATTGCTTATATCATTACGGCAGAACGACTGCCTTTGATGCAGGGGCCATTCGCCTGATTACACTGGATTTTGATACGATTTCGGCTCCCGCTGCGGTTTGTGTATTCTTTGAAGATGGCAGCAAAGCGGAATGGACAACGAAATGGATCTCATCTTACAATTATCAGTTTGGTATTGCCGTTTCATTTGATGGGAAATACATCTTTGTTCAAACATGGGAAAACGGCCTGTTTTGTTTGGATGCCCGTACCGGCGAAAAGCTCTGGCGGACGAAAAGCAGGCGGAGTATTACCAGTATATTTGTGAATGAAAGCACCGTGCTGTGTCATCAGCGGGAGCGTGCGCTTCAGCTGCTCGATATCCATACAGGTGAAGTTTTGGCAGAGAAGCGACCCGCAGTCGACTGGGGTTTTACTGCGATCGGTCATAAAACCGTGGTGTGCGGGGTAAGGGCACGCAGATGGGAAGTGATCGATGCGGAAACCCTGGAAACCAAACTGGCTTTTACCCATAAGGAATTTACCGGAGGACATGAGAATTATCGCATCAACCATATCGCAATGGACGGCAGCGAAATGGTAGTCCGGGGATTCCAAAATGTATGGAATAGAACGGTTTCACCGCCGGAACCTCTTCCTAATTTGGAGTTTGAACACAGATTTGCTGTGGACTTGGATGCCTGAAAATTCTGGAAATAATGGGGAAATCAGTGGACAGTTGCGGTGTTCCCTTCGGAAACGATTAAATTTGTCGGCGAAGTCGACACCGTCACTGTCAATTTTTATCTGTCCATTGTCAACCAAACCGATTATTTTAATTTTAAATTAATGTACCGGTATGCGTCTTCCTTTTATTGACAAAAAACGATTGCTATGCCATAATTAAATCAGCCATTTTTGATAGAATAGAGGTGCTGACTATGGATGCTGCAACAAGCTGGAATTTTTCTCTGGAAAATTATGGTCCTGTCTGGAGCTTTATGGTGCAGTTGGGTATTCTGCTGCTGTTCCTTGTCGTGGGCAATATTCTCCGCCGTAAGATCCCTCTGTTTCGTAAGTGCTTGATTCCCTCCGCGCTTTTGGGCGGCACAATGTTGCTGGTGGTGAACATCATTGGCAAGCAGTTTGACTTTGTGTTGGTGGATAACCGCTTGATGCAGGTCATCACCTATCATTGTCTTGCCATTGGCTTTGCGGCAATGTCACTGAAGACGGAAAAGACCAACCATAAGACGAATCCAACACAGGTTGTAGAATTTGGCGCGCTGCAGGGCGGTGCCTATATGCTGCAGGCTTTTGTCGGTCTGGGCATTACTTTGGTGATGTTTTTATTCACCCGTCACGGGGAAAAGGTCGTTTCCTACATTTGCGGTCTGATCCTGCCTCTGGCCTACGGTCAGGGTCCGGGAAATGCCCTGAGCTGGGACATTAATTTTACCAATACCGCGGCTGCCCAGTTCGCCGGCAACGGTAGCTTTGGCCTGTCGCTGGCGTCCATCGGCTTTGTAGTAGCCTCTGTGTTTGGTGTGCTGTACATCAATATCAGCAAAAGATGGGGCAAGCTTACGGTCCGCAGCAGCAGTGCGCTGCCTGTTCCGGAGACCCAGACTGATGGCGGACGGGAAGAGATCCCCGATAATGAATCCATCGATAAATTCACACTGCAGAACGGCTTTGTGGCGCTTGCCTATGCCCTTGCCTACGGCTTTATGTGCCTGTTGGGTGCGCTTTCCGATTTCACCAATAACATTGCCTGGGGTTTCAACTTCCTGTGGGCATCTCTGGCCGGTATGCTGATCCGTGCTGTTGTGAAGCAGCTGCATAAGGGAAAGCTGATGAACAGGGAATACATCAACAATTATCAGATGGACCGCATTTCAGGCTTTGCTTTTGATGTCATGATCGTTGCCGGTGTATCGGCCATTGAGATCAATGATATTAAGAACTATATCCTTCCCATTGTGATCCTCAGTGTTGTTGGCGCTGTGATAACCTTCTTCTATATTCAAGCTGTGGCAAAAGAGTGCTTTAAGGGTTTTAAGCATGAGTTCTTCCTGATGAGCTTTGGCACTATGACTGGCACGGCTTCCAACGGTATGATTCTCATGAAGGAGATCGACCCGCAGCTTCGCACCCCGGTTTCCGGTTTGTACATCCTTTCCAATTTCCCTGCAATGGTGATGATCGCACCTCTGCTGCTCCTTCTGAACTTCGCAGGACAATCCTTGACCAATGCCATCATTGCTTTTGTGATTTTCTTTGTGCTTTGGATTGCTTACACGGTATTCTTGTTCCGCAGAAGAGTTTTCAAGAAGCGATTTGCGGATAAACCCGTCGTTGTCTGGACGGATGAGGAATAATTGCCTGCGGCGATACAGTGGACAGCTGACAGGGGACAGAGGACAGTTTGTTCCGCTGTAACTGAAAAAACATTTTTATGGCAGGAGCAGTTTTGCTCCTGTCATTCTTTCGCCTTTTATGGTACAATTGGCCTAAGGGATCATGGTTTAAAGAGGTGTTAAAATGAAAAAGGATAAAATCGCTTCTACGCTTTATTATTTTGCGGCTGCTTTGTTCTATATATCTGCGATTTTAAGTTTTGTAGGTGGAAAGAATAACACGCAGGGTGTACTGTGGTTGTGCCTTGGTTCGACATTTCTTTGTCTGGGTTCTGTATATTTGAAAAAGTCGAAAGAAGATCATGGCGGAGATCAAAAAGAATAAAATCAAATTGGCGATGGGGGAATTCTTATGAAAAAGAAAACCATCAAAGATATTCGTTTATTTGTCAGTGGAACGAATCCTGAAACCGGCGCTGACTTTAATACACCCTTTGGCGATAAGAAGCTGAATGCGATTGTAAAACGAATCGTCATGAAATTGCGGGAAAACGACTTTTCCTTTGGAGAATTTGATCATCTGTATATTAACATTATGCCTTGTGATCAGGGAAAACAAGTGCGCTTAGCCGAGGATGCAGATCAATGTTTTCCGTGGTTCCGGGAATGTAATGTACCTGTAGAAATGGATCTCTACAATAACATCTATTCTCCGGAGGCTTACGAAAGCATCATCCATTGGATCAGCACTGTGCTCGTTACTTATTTTTCGTCTGAGGAT
The DNA here is from genome assembly GCA_015067585.1 of Oscillospiraceae bacterium. Taxonomy (GTDB): domain Bacteria; phylum Bacillota; class Clostridia; order Oscillospirales; family Oscillospiraceae; genus SVMC01. The sequence continues at coordinate 24,146 of SVMC01000007.1, read as the reverse complement.
TTTGACGAATTACGGATCCATTCCTGTGTTCAGCAGGCGGTTGAACAAGGGGAGGATATGCTGATGAAGTTCAAAGAAAAGGTCACTACAAAGCGTAAAGCTGTGATCTATCTGCGGTTTCTTGATACCTGCAGATTCCATCCACTTTTGCGGGTATATGATTTAGAGGATCATCTCCTGCTTGAAAAAGACTTGCCAAAAACCGTGACATTGGACTACCTCGGAGAAATACAGGTCAGCACACAGAGTGTCGTGATAAAGCCAAGAAAGAATGCCTATACAACAAAGATCAATCCAGTGATAATAGAATATGGAGTATAGCACTATGGATCAAGCAAGAGTCAGGGGACAACACAGAAAGCTTCGATGTTTAATTAGACACATTGAGGAATTCAATGCATTTGAACATCTCGGATTGGGGTATGAGCATTTTCATGTTCCAAGCGGTCAATTCATAGAGTCTCCCAAAACCAGCGGGAGAATCAAGACGGAATTTGCAAGGGCATGGATTCAGAAAGCCGAAGAGATGCTGTCGCAAAAACCGAATGATCTTCCGTTTTGTAAAATTGTTGCAATGATCGATGAACCGTATTTTTGGAATTCTCAGATCATCATCTTTTATGATGAAGAATACTATAGAAGCTTCTGGCACAGAAGCGGACCAGTTCAGACTTGGGAAGTATCCAAACAAATGTCCTTTACAAGACGAAGAAATATAGCTACAATTCTGCCGGAGATTTCAATGAAAGAAACGATTCATGATGATGATTTTTCACGAAAATCCGTCCTGTGGTTTTATGGCGAATTCCCGGAGGAACTGAGATAAAACAGTGAACAGCTAAGGTATGCCCTTGGGGAATCATTATATTTGTCAGCGAAGCCGACACCGTAACTGTCCACTGTCCACTGTCAACTGAATTCCCCTCTGTTTTTTTGTGGGAAAATCTGCTATAATATTCAAAACGATTGTAATTACTTCCGATTGTCAAAGAACAGGAGAAAATACGATGAAAAACAATGTTGTTGATGCAATGATCGAGATCCCTCTGGGATCGAAGAATAAGTATGAGATGGATACAAAGACCGGACGCATCAAGCTGGATCGGGTTTTGTATGCGGCGATGATGTATCCCGCGGAGTATGGAATCATTGAAAATACTCTGGCACCGGATGGGGATGCGCTGGATATTTTAGTGATCTGCTCGGATGCCACCTTCCCCGGCTGTATCGTTCCGGCAAGGGTGCTTGGATACCTGGACATGATCGACAACGGAAAGCTGGATTATAAGCTGATCGCCGTTGTGGATTGTGATCCCCGTTATGACCATTATCAGCAGATCGAGGATATCAATCCCTTTGTCCTCAAGGAGATCGCAAACTTTTTCGCAAACTATAAGGTGCTGCAGGGTGTCAGTGTTGAGGTGGGCAATTATCACAATGCTGAAGAGGCACTGAAGATCATTGAGGAAAGCAAGAAAGCTTTTCGTGAGAGGGAACAGTGAGATTAATGAAGCGGACAGTTGACAGTGGTCAGTGGACAGTTAAGGTATTCCCTTCGGGAATGATTCAATTCGTCGGCGAAGCCGACACCATAACTGTCAATTGTCAACTGTCAACTATTGTGGAGATAGAATGAGAAAATCAACGGTCGCGAAAATGGCGCTGTTTCTGACGGCGATACTCTGGGGAACCACATTTACAATTGGAAAGCTTGCCACAGAGGTGTTCTCAGCATCCTTTATTATTGCATTACGCTTCCTGATCGCAGGCATTGTCCTTCTGATCGCAGCCTATCCCCAGAGAAAGCAGCTGGATAAAAGCTATCTGATCCATGGTTTCTGGCTGGGCCTGACCATGTTTGCGTCTTATTTCCTTCAGGTGTGCGGCCTTACCTTGGATACCTCGCCGGGAAAAAGTGCCTTTTTATGCACCACTTACAGTGTTTTAGTGCCGTTTGTCTACTGGTTTGTGACGAAGCGGCGTCCCAAACTGCGGCATATCGTCTGTGTGTTCCTGTGTATTACCGGCGTGGGACTTCTGTCCCTGTCCGGTGGATGGGGGATGTCATTGGGTGATGTGCTGACAGCACTCAGCGGTGTGCCCTGTGCTGTCAATATCGTCATTTCCTCCATTGTCAGCAAGAAAAGAAATGTTCTGCTGCTGACCACCGTTGAGCTTTGCGTTGTAGCCGTATTTGCGTGGATCTTCGTCTTTGCGGGCAACGCATTCCCCACAGAATTCCCCATGAAAGCGGTGGGCGGCATCGTCTATCTGGGCCTTTTTGCAACGGCGCTGTGCCTGTTCATGCAAAGCTTCGGCATTAAATACGCAGAGCCTACCATTGCGGGCATGATCCTGAGTCTGGAATCCGTATTCGGTGTTCTGTTCTCTGTGATCCTTTATCACGAGCACATCACCCTTCGTATGTTTGCCGGTTTTGCAGTGATCTTCGCTGCAATCGTGCTGTCACAATGGGAAGGGAAGGCAGTTGTCAGTTGACAATTGACAGTGGACAGTGGATAGTTATGGCATTACCGAAGGGAATGATTATAATTCGTCGGCGAAGCCGACACAATCACTGTCAACTGTCCACTGTCCACTGTCAACTCATTTACATCATAGAGGTAGATCATGTTAGAATATGACCATACATGGGACAAGCTCCTGAAAATCAACACCACGGGTCGGGATGATTCTAAGGCTGACGAGTATCGATATCCATACGAACCCACACCTTATTGTGTATTGGAGCGATTGGCAGACAGCGGTCTGATCCGCAAGGGGGATTCGGTGTTAGACTATGGCTGCGGGAAGGGAAGGGTCGATTTCTTTCTTGCCCATCAGACACAGGCGAAGACCATTGGCATCGAATATGATGAGCGGATTTACGCTCTTGCGATAGAAAACCAAAAAACGGCGGCATCCAGAGCAGCGTTTATTCTGGCAAGAGCAGAAGCATATGAAGTGCCGCAGGAAGTCAACCGCTGTTACTTTTTCAATCCATTTTCTGCTGAGATCCTGCATAAGGTGATGGCAAGAATACTGGAATCTTATTACGAGAATCCAAGGGAAATCTTTCTGTTTTTCTATTATCCGTCGGAGGAGTTTATTTCCTATCTTATGACGGTGGACGAACTTGAATTTTATGATGAGATCGAATGTGATGATCTGTTTGAGGGAGATTCGCGGGAGCGGATCATGATCTTTCAATTGCCGGGTTTTCGTATTTGAGGGGGGGTAAGCATTATGATGATAGATATTACCTTGCCGGTAACACCGGAAATGATGGGGACAGCTCGGGAAAACACAGCAAAATCGCTGGTGGGCCATCTGGGTACACACTTTGATGTGATGGATAAAGAGTTTCCTTTGGACTATACTACACGCAAAGCTGTGGTGTTTGATGTTTCGCACATAAGAGGGCGGGATATTGAAATTGCGGATGTAGATTTAAGTCTTGTGGATGCGGATATGTTTGTTGCCTTCCGAACAGGCTACATCGAGGATGTGGCGTATGGAACGCCCCAATATTTTAAAGAGCATCCGCAGCTTAGCGACATATTGATCGATGCCTTACTCGACAAGAAAATCTCCATCATTGGAGTCGATTGCGCCGGGATCCGCAGAGGGAAAGCGCATGTACCGGCAGACCAGCGCTGTGCAGATCGGGGTGTATTTGTGATCGAAAATCTGTGGGATCTGAAGTCCGTACTGTCTTTGAATGCGCTTTTTACCGCACGGACATACCCTATGCGGTTTTCTGGCATTACAGGTCTGCCGTGCAGAGTGATTGCAGAGCTTTAATTGCTGCGGATCTGCTGCCATTGATACAAAAGCATAAAAGAGCGGGGAATCGGTTTTGTCCGATTCCCCGCTTTGTGTCTACCACGATTGTGTTACAGTATATTTTTCATTTGTTGTACTATCACGAAAATAATACTCTGAATGATGATCAAATGCCTTTTGACCCAAGTAAATCATCGGCTTGTTGTCTGAGCCGATCGGCCATTCCGGCATCTGGATCCATCGGGGAAAACCTTTGCATTCCCGCTGAAAAGCCAGCTTGATTTCTTCCTTCACAAGGCGCTTTCTTTCACCTTTTTTCATTGTGGAAGGATATTTGGGTAGGATATATTGGCTTACATAGTTTTCTGCGGAAATGCCGCCTGCAAGATATCCGGGAAGAACATCCAGTGAGAATTCATATTCTTCACTGTATTTTTCAGTACGCGGAAATGTAGGATCGATCTGATAGTAGATATCTGCAACAATGCCGTATATTGTAACTGCCCCATGTGCGGTCTGATGGGTCTGCGTTCTTAAAAAATTCCCAACTCTGGGAGGATTCTCTTTCCATTTAGGAGAAAGATCACGGAATGACTGGGCATATTCTTTGATAAATTTCTCGGCATTAGAACGTACTTCAAACGGTTTGTTCTGAGCAACATTTTTCATATAAATAGTACGGCGTTTAATGGGAATCTGCTGTGTTGTAATGGTATCAATTACATATTCCAGATAGTCTGAGATCTCGCTGATTTCATGAAAGTAAGCCATGAAATCAGCGATTGACAAATCACCCTTCACAAATGCTTTTATATATTCAAGAGTTGATTCATTGAAATTATGGAACATAAACATAATCTATCCTCCTTGCTGTGATTCTATTATATCGTGTGATATTATAAAGTTCAACAAAACGATGCTGTGAATTAAAGCGGTTGTTCATATTACTGTTCTTGTGTACTTCGGATAAAATGAGAACGATTAGTCGCGAAATTTTTTGCAAAATCACAAAATTCTCTTCCTTTTTTCTGCGGCATGTGTTATACTAAATCATCTATAAAATTTTAGGAGGAGAATTATGATTAACAAATTCTGTAAAAAGCCCCTTTACGAATGTACGATGAAGCTCGCACGGGTTGCCACAGGCGCGGAAAAAGCGGATCTTGTGATCAAGAATTCCCGCCTGATTAATGTTTGTACTCATGAGATCATGGAGAATATCTCCGTGGCGATCACGGAAGGACGCATCGCGCTGGTCGGTGATGCGGAGCACTGCATCGGTGAAAACACCACGGTGATCGATGCGGAAAATAAATATCTTGCTCCCGCCTTTATGGATGGGCACATCCATATTGAATCTTCCATGCTTTCCGTTGGCGAATACGCAAAGGCAGTGGTGGCCCATGGCACCAGCGGCGTGTTTATTGACCCCCATGAGATCTGCAATGTGCTTGGTCTGGACGGGGTGAACTACATGATGGAGGACGCAAAGCGTACCCCCCTGAAGACGATGCTCACCACACCATCCTGTGTTCCCGCGGTGGGCGGCTTTGAGGATACCGGCGCAAAGATCGATCCTGCGGATGTGGCTCTGACGATGGACTATGACTGCTGCGTTGGCCTTGGCGAAATGATGAATTTCCCCGGCATTCTCGGCGCCAATCCCCATACCCACGGCATCGTTGCCGAAACATTGAAGGCAGGCAAGATCCCCACCGGCCATTATTCTCTCCCCGAAACCGGCCCGGGTCTGAATGCCTACATTGCCAGTGGCCTGAGATGCTGCCACGAATCCACAAGGGCGGAGGATGCCATCGCAAAAATGCGCCTTGGTATGTACGCCATGCTCCGGGAAGGCTCTGCATGGCATGACCTTCATGAGGTAGCCAAGGCAGTGACGGAAAGAAAGGTGGACAGCCGCTTTGCCTGTCTCGTTTCCGATGACACCCACCCCAATACCCTGATGCGTCATGGACATATCGACCATATCGTGCGCCGTGCCATCGAAGAGGGCATTGATCCCGTCACGGCGATCCAGATGGTCACCATCAATGTGGCGCAGTGCTTCCAGCTGGATCATGAAATGGGAAGTGTTGCCCCCTCCAAGTGCGCCGACCTTGTCCTGATGGATGATCTGAATGCCTGCCATGTCACGGATGTGTTCATCGATGGCGAATATGTGGCGAAGGACGGCAAGCTGCTGATCGAATTTGCCCCCTATACTTATTCTGAAAAAGCAACGCATTCTGTCCATTTGGATCCCCTTGCCCCGGCTGACTTCAAGATTCCCTGCGAAGGGGAATCCGCAAAGGTACACACCATCGAAGTTATTCCCGGAAGAGTGGGCACCTTTGACAAGGTCGTGACCCTTCCTGTGCAGGAGGGCGGCATTGCGGCAGATTCAGAACAGGATATCCTGAAGGTGGCGGTATTTGAGCGGCATAAGAGAACCGGAACCGTTGGCAGAGGTTTTGTCAAGGGCTTTGGCATCAAACGGGGCGCTTTGGCTCAGACGGTGGCCCACGATGCCCATAATCTCTTGGTTGCGGGCAGCAATGATGAAGATATGGCCCTTGCCGCCAATACCCTGATCGAATGCGGTGGCGGTCTGGTTGCCGTGCTGGATGGCAAGGTGCTGAGTGTTGTACCTCTGCCCATTGCAGGATTGATGAGCGACAGACCCATCGAGGAAATGAGCGCAGCCATTGAGAACATGGAGCACACATGGAAGGAAATGGGCAGCACCCTGCCGTCTCCCTTCATGACCATGGCGCTGATCCCCCTCGCCTGTCTGCCCGAGACCCGCCTCACCAACAGAGGTATGGTGGATTGCAGAACCTTCTCGTTTATGGAGTTGATTGCAGAATAAGTGAAATATTGGGAACGGCCGTTGTGCCGTTCCCTTTTATCTTGCGTTTTCATTGTTTTGTGATATGATAGCAATAGAATACTGTATTACTTGAGAGGACAAAGATGGTATTATTTATCAATGGCTGTGTTCGGGCGGAGTCCCGTACCCTTGAATTAGCAAAAGCTGTATTATCGAAGGAAGCAGGGCAGGTGCAGGAGGTCAAGCTTTATCCCGATGGCCCGGAGGGCCTGAACGAGGAAACTCTGCGGCAGCGGGACGAGCTTCTCAGAAAGGGCGAATACTCCCATCCCATGTTCCGTTGGGCAAATCAGTTTGCCCGGGCAGACACCATCGTGATCGCGGCACCCTACTGGGATCTGATGTTTCCTGCCAAAGTGAGAGCTTATCTGGAGGAGATTACCGTAACCGGCATCACCTTCCAATACAGTGCAGACGGCATTCCTCAGGGCCTTTGCAAGGCGAAGCGCCTGATCTATGTGACCACAGCCGGCGGCCCCATCATTCATAATTTCGGCTTTGACTATGTGAAAGCCCTTGCACAAAGCTTTTACGGAATCTTTGATGTTCGCCTTGTGAAAGCAGAAGGTCTTAACATCTGGGGCGCAGATGTGGATGCGATTATGGAGGAGGCTAAAAGAGGGATTCCCCGTGATGTAGACTAAGTGCATATTACGAAACAATTGTTGGGAACGGCCTGTGTGCCGTTCCTTTTGCAGTTTTTTTACATTGACGAGGTTGCTGAATTTGGTTATAATAATGATAGAATTTGACTACAGGAGGATCTGCTATGAACATCCGTCCCTCTGCTGCCATTCGGCAGAATTACAATGAAATCGCGGAGCTTTGCCGCAAGACGCAAACTCCGGTCTATTTGACAAAAAATGGCGAAGGTGATTTGGTGGTCATGGACATTGAAAGCTTCACCCGAAGAGAGAGAATGCTCCAGCTGCGGGAAAATCTTCTTGCGGTAGAGGAAGACCGGGCAATGGGCCGCCGGGGCTGCAGCATTGATGAGCTGGAAAGCTATCTGGATATTGTGCTGAAAGAGGGATAATGTATGAAATATCATGTCATTGTCTCTGACAGAGCGAAAGAAATGCTTGGTATGCACATCCGTTTTTTGGCGCAGGTCAATAAACCTGCTGCGGTCAAACTGAAAAACCGCCTGATCGAGGCAATGCGTTCCCTGCAGGATATGCCGCAGCGTTATCCATTCTTTCAGGAGAGCTATATCCCGGCCAACAAATACCATAAGCTCTATGTGGAGAACTGTTATCTGATCCTGTACCAAATCAGGGACGATACGGTTTTTGTGGATTGGATCGTGGATTGCAGGCAGGATTATCAGTGGCTGCTGAAATAATGACAAATCAGCAACATCATAAATGCCGGTTGCACTAATTTTTGATGATACGAATCGTGTCACCCATGTGACGGCTTGATTCTTTCCTTTTTTCATGTCTTTTGATAGTTTAAAACTGCCATTGGCAGATAAACGAGAAAGGACTTGGAAAAATGAAGGAAAGAGGAAAAAGAACGCTTCTTATTGGATTATCTCTGCTTGTGCTGTTTGCCCTCTGGACGGTATTGATCCTGACGGTGGATGTGAGAACGGCAGGGGAGACGGGGAAGGACATTGGCTTTGCGTCTTTGAATGGCTGGTTTCATGGTTTTACCGGCGTACATATGACGGCTTATTATATCACAGATTGGCTGGGATTGGTTCCGGTGTTTGTGTGTTTTCTGTTTGGCTTGCTTGGTTTAACGCAGCTGGTCAGGAGAAAAAGTCTGATGAAAGTCGATCCTGATATCCTTCTTTTGGGCCTTTACTATGTGGTCGTGATTTTGTGCTATCTTCTCTTTGAGATGATCCCCATCAACTACAGACCGATCTTCATCGAAGGTCGTTTGGAGGCTTCCTATCCGTCCTCCACCACATTGCTTGTGCTGAGTGTGATGCCGACCCTTGTGTTTCAATCTGAGCGCAGATTGAAGCATCCGGGAATGAAAAAAGTCATTTCCGTTTTGACCAGCCTGTTTTCGTTATTCATGGTGATAGAAAGATTAGTGTCCGGAGTTCACTGGCTGACGGATATTGTGGGTTCTGTTTTTCTGAGTATGGGTTTGTTCTTTATCTACAAAGGTGTTGTTTTGCGGATCAGGGAGGTTTGACGGTGGAATTTGGCGAAAAACTTCAGGAATTGCGAAAAAGCCGCGGGTTAACCCAGGAGGAATTGGCGGTGGCACTGTATGTTTCCAGAACCGCCGTGTCCAAATGGGAATCTGGCAGAGGATATCCAAGCATTGACTCCCTGAAGGAGATCTCAAAGTATTTCTCGGTGACGATCGATGATCTTTTGTCGGGTGAGAAGCTGATCTCCATCGCGGAAAAGGAAAACAAGTCCAATATTCGCAATATTTGTGATCTGATGTTTGGAATGACAGATCTGTTTTCCTTTTTGCTCATCGTATTGCCTCTCTATCCCTGGACAGTGGACGGCTATGTATATTCGGTGAATCTGTTTTCGTATACAGAAACGACCATACTGAATCGGACGGTCTATTGGGCGCTGTTCCTTGCCCTTGTCTTGATCGGCGCGGTGAAAATTTCGCTGACGCAGTTACGCGCAGGCAAAGATCAAAAAACTGTAACGCTCGTTTCCATGGTAATGAGCGTCGTTTTGGTTATTTATCTGGCATTGGCAGGGGAGACCTACGCGGTCACGTTGGCCTTCTTGCTGCTGCTCATCAAAGGAATACTGCTTTTTCGGCAATGCAAGGCAGAGCATTGAAGATGATATATGAAATGACAGGGGCATTTGCTCCTGTCATTTTTGGAATTTTATGATATAATTGTAAAAAATGCGCAATCAATGGAAAAGGATGGTGGAAACCATGGCAAGAGCAATCGATCCCAAGGACACCTCAAGGGCAAGTGCATATGAGCTTTGGATGAAAGCGCCAAATCCGATGGTGACATTTTTTAAGACCCTGAATGTGACAAATCTCATCCGGGTCAGCAAGCGAAGAGAGATGAAGTTCAATATGCTTATGGATTATTGCATCGGCAAGGCGGCTGTCGGGGTAAAGGAGTTTTACATTCTTCCCGTTGGCGATCAGCTGATGCAGTATGATACCATTGCGGTCAATACCATCGTGAAGAATCGGGAAGGGGAGGTCAGTTCCTGCGATCTTCTGTATGACGAAGACTTGGAAAGCTTTAATCAGCAGTATTTGAACGATACCGCACAGGTGGCACAGACCTGCCAAGACAGGGATTTGTCCGACAACAGCATGGTCATTGGTACCTCTGCCATTGTGGATACGGAAATCGACGGTGCTGTGGGCATGAACAGCGGCATTTTCAACAACCCTTTCATGATTTGGGGCAGATATAGAAAAAAGCTGTTCCGCTATGAGCTTCCCATCTCCTTCCAGTTTCACCACACCCAAATGGACGGCGCCCACGCGGGAAGATTCTTAGAAAATCTGCAAAGGGAAATCGATAGATTGAAATAATGAATTGCCAACGGCAATTCAAATCATGGAGAAAAGCGAGAAATCATGGAGCGTTGCTCCAATTCATGATGCGAAGCATCAAATCATTCGAGGTGTCTTTCGTACTTTTACTTGACAAAAAAATTCAAAGACAGTATCCTTAAATTAAAGAAAAATTAGGAGGATGCAGGCAATATGGCGTTGGGAGATATGTTTAAAGGAAAAGAAAATGCACAGTTGAAAGCCCGGATTATGCAGTTAGAGGCTATGCTTACTCCGGAAATGCAGGACAGTATTCGTTTGCAGAGACAGCTTACTGATCAACGTACAGAGGTTTCAAGGTTACAACAGCAGCTTACAAGTACACAAATCGCTCTGGATCAACAGACGGAAAAAGCTCGCCAAGAATTATCTTTACTTAATAAGCAAATTGCTCAAGCAAAAATGCAGTTGGTAGAAACCAATGAAGAAGTGCTGATGCAGTCTTTTGGTCTATATAAGCCGCATTTTGCATTTGCTAACTCTTCTGAGTACAAAGAAGAACTTTCAAAGGTTCGTACACAGCAAAAAGAATGTGTTAAGGCAGGTCAGGCTGCAACTGGTCGTGATGATTGGACTGTTAATGGCGACAGACAAAAAGGCGCAAAGATGATCCACGATATGCAGAAACTTCTGATTCGTGCTTTTAATTGTGAATGTGATGATGTAGTTGATCATGTTAAATTTAACAATGTTGAGAATGCTGTTAAACGAATCGAAGCATCTTACAGCGCAATTTCCAAGCTTGGTGCTGTTTGCGGAATAGCGATTACCGGTATCTATAGAGATCTTAAAATTAAGGAATTGTACCTTGCATATGAATACCAAGTAGAGAAACAAAAAGAAAAAGAGGCATTAAAACAGCTGCGTGCTGAAGAACGTGAACGAGCAAAGCTGGAAAAGGAAATTGCGGAAGCAAGAAAGAAAGTTGAAAAAGAGCAAAAACATTATGCAAATGCGCTCAAAAAAGTTATTCAGCAACTTTCAAATGCTTCTGCCGATGAAGTAGCAGCTTTGGAAGAGAAAAAGAAGGAACTTGAAAATCAGCTATTAGATTTAGACAAGTCTATTCAACAAATTGATTATCGCGAAGCGAATCAAAAGGCCGGTTATGTCTATATTATCTCCAATGTAGGTGCATTTGGCGAAGGCGTGTATAAAATTGGTATGACCCGACGCTTAGAGCCGATGGATCGCATCGATGAATTGGGTGATGCCTCGGTTCCGTTTGACTTCGATGTTCATGCACTTATTTTCTCGGACAATGCGCCGGCACTTGAAGCGGAATTACATAAAGCGTTTGAAGACAGAAAGTTGAATATGGTAAATACTCGCAGAGAATTCTTTAGAGTATCACTTGATGAAATAAAAGCTGTTGTAAAGCAGAACTTTGATCAGACGGTCGATTTTGTAGACATCCCCCTTGCAGAACAATATCGTCAATCTGAGTTAATGCGAAAAAAATAGTTGCTGTCTTGTTATAGCAGCTTATAGAACAAAGCAAAAGCCATCTCAGCTGTTTATGGATTATCAACTGGGATGGCCTTTCTATTGTGTGAAAAAAATAAAAACTTTTTATGAAAGCTGGAAATACCTGTTGTCAAAAAGGCATAATTATTATAGAATAGGAGGGAAACAAGAAAAGGAGTGTTCTACTGATGCAGGAACTCAAATACAAAAGAATCCTTTTAAAGCTCAGCGGCGAGGCTCTGGCGGGCGATGCCCACAGAGGGCTTGATTTTGATGTGATCGGCAGTGTTTGCGATGTCATCAAGCGCTGCGTTGAGATCGGTGTGCAGGTTGGCATCGTTGTGGGCGGCGGCAATATCTGGCGCGGTCTGAAGGACGGCGGCGACCGTATGGAGCGCACCCGTGCCGACCATATGGGTATGCTGGCGACGGTCATCAACTCTCTGGCTCTGGCTGACAGCTTAGAGCAGCGGGGTGTGCCTGTCCGGGTTCAGACCGCCATTGAGATGAATCGGATCGCAGAACCCTACATCCGCTCCAAGGCCATCCGCCATCTGGAAAAGGGCCGTGTCGTGATCTTCGGCTGCGGCACCGGCAACCCCTTCTTCTCCACGGATACCGGCGCTGCCCTGCGTGCGGTGGAGATCGGCGCTGACGCCATTCTGCTGGCCAAAAACATTGATGGTGTATATTCCGCGGACCCTGCCAAGGATGCAACCGCGGTAAAATACGACGAGATCAGCTATGATGATGTGCTCAAGGCCCATCTGATGGTCATGGATACCACGGCAACCTCCCTGTCCATGGACAATCATATGCCGATCGTTGTCTTCGCACTGAAGGACCCCGAAAATATTTTGCGTGTCATCAAAGGTGAAGAGGTTGGCACGATCGTAAAGGAGGAAATTTAAATGGTAGATTTCAAGGATTATACAAGAAAGATGGAGCGCACTCTGGAAGTGCTGCAGGAAGAGTTTGGCGCTGTCCGTGCCGGCCGTGCCAATGCCCGTGTTCTTGACCGCATCAGCGTGGAATACTATGGCAGTGAGACACCCATCGCTCAGGTGGCTTCCATTTCTTCTCCCGATCCCCGCACGCTGGTAATCCAGCCCTGGGACGGCAGTCTCCTCAAGGCCATTGAGAAGGCCATTCAGGTCAGCGATCTGGGCATCAATCCCCAGAACGATGGCCGTATCATCCGCCTTTCCTTCCCCATGCTGACGGAGGAACGCCGCAAGGAACTGACCCGTCAGGTGAAGAAGTACGGTGAAGATGGTAAGGTCGCCATCCGTAATGTCCGCCGTGATGCCATGGACTACATCAAAGCCCTCAAGAAGAAGAGCGAGATCACCGAAGACGATCAGAAGAAGGCCGAAAAGGATCTGCAGGATCTGACCGATAAGTATATCAAGAAGGTCGATGCAGCCTGTGCCGTGAAAGAAAAGGAACTGATGGAGCTTTAATGCTTTTGGCTTTATCATCGCCCGGAGGAATTTATTTCCCCCGGGCGAAAAGCTGTGATAACAGTGGGAAGGGAAGTTCCCCTTGTTATGACAGCTTTAATAGAATCAAATGTTGAGGATACATTATGGGAATTTTTTCTAAGAAGTCGCAGGAACCGACGCTGCAAACTGCGGATCGTCCGGTTCCGCAGCATATTGCCATCATCATGGACGGCAACGGCCGCTGGGCTACCCGCCGAGGTATGCCCCGCTATGCAGGTCACGCCGTGGGGGCGGAGACCTTCCGCACCATTGCCAACTACTGCAAATCTATTGGAGTGAAATACCTCACCGTCTATGCCTTCTCCACGGAGAACTGGAAGCGCTCTCAGGAGGAGATCAGCGCCATCATGAGGCTTTTAGGCAATTATCTCCGGGAAGCGCTGCAGGATATGGATAAAAACCGGGTTCGCTTTGTCTTTTTTGGCGACCTTTCCCGATTGAGCGATGATCTGCGGGAATTATGCGAGCTGGCGCAGGAACGCTCCAAGACCTATGAAGGAGTGCAGGTGAATTTCTGCCTCAACTACGGCGGCCGGGACGAGATCCTGATGGCTGCCCGCAGCTTTGCCCGAGCCTGCATGGAGGGAAAAGCCAACCCCGAAGATTTGGACGCGGCGCAGTTTTCTTCCTGCCTTTACAGCGCAGGTGTGCCCGATCCGGAGCTGATCATCCGCCCCAGCGGCGAGATCCGTACATCAAATTTCCTGTTATGGCAGTCGGCCTATAGTGAATATGTATTTACAGATGTCCTCTGGCCGGACTTCACCCCGGAGGATCTGGAAAAAGCCATTGCGGAGTATAACGGCCGATCCCGCAGATTTGGAGGAGTAAAGAAATGAAAACCAGAATTATTGCCGCGGCAGTGGCTCTGCCTCTGCTTCTGATCGTTTTATTGGTCCTTCCCACCATCGCCACTGCGATTTTGATTGGTGCCATGTGCGCCCTTGCGGTGTGGGAGCTGCTGTATGCCACGGGTCTGGTGCGCCATCTTCGTCTTATGATCTATTCCGCGCTGATGGCTGTTGCCATTTCCATCTGGAGCTGGCTGTCCTGTCCCCATGGTCTGGCTGTGCTCTTGCTGACGGTGTATTTCATTGCGCTGGCTGCGGAATTGGTGCATGCCCATGCGGAATTGCCCTTTACCACTGTGTGCGTATCTGCTTTTGCGGCAATCGTTGTGCCGGGCCTTCTGACCGCCATGGTTCGCTTACTTATGATGGACAACGGCAGATTTTTGGTGCTGGTGCCCTGCATTATTGCCTTTTCTGCGGATACCGGTGCGTATTTTGTGGGCCGTGCCTTCGGTACAAGAAAGTTGGCTCCCATTGTCAGCCCCAAGAAGACTATAGAGGGTGCCATTGGCGGCATCATCAGCGCTATGGCAGCAATGCTGATCTATGCCTTTGTGCTTCGCTTCGGCTTCCGTTTTGAAGTAAACTTCATCTATGCGCTGCTGTATGGTGCCCTTGGTTCCGTCGGCTCCATTCTGGGCGATCTGGTCTTCTCTGTCATCAAGCGGCAGGTCAGACTCAAGGACTACGGCAATCTGCTGCCCGGTCATGGCGGCATTCTTGACCGCTTTGACAGCATGGTGGTGGTGGCCCCTCTGGTAGAGGCACTGATGCTGCTGCTGCCCTTCGCGGTTCGTGTTTGATTTTGTTGATAAGAGGTAATGCTACATGACAAAACAGCTTGTGATCCTTGGCAGCACCGGCTCCATCGGCCGCCAGACCCTTGATGTGGTGCAGCATTTGCCCATTCAGGTCTGCGCTCTTGCGGCGGGTACCAACACGGAACTTCTGGCGCAGCAGTGCAGGGCATTTCAGCCTCGCCTTGCGGTCATGGGTACGGAAGCGGCGGCAAAGGAACTGCGAAGTCTGCTGGGCGATCAGAAGATCGACATACTCGTGGGCGAAGCGGGTATGATAGAAGCAGCGCAGCTTCCCGAAGCAGATACTGTCATCACCTCCGTTGTGGGTACATTGGGCCTTCGCCCTACCCTTGCTGCTATCCGTGCAGGCAAGCGCATCGGTCTTGCCAATAAGGAAACCCTTGTCTGCGCCGGCTCTCTTGTAATGGCTGAGGCGAAAAAGTGGGGCGCGGAGATCATTCCAGTGGACTCTGAGCATTCCGCCATTTTCCAGTGCCTTATGGGATGCCATGACCGGGCGCAGGTGAAGAAGCTCATCCTGACCTGCTCCGGCGGCCCCTTCTACGGTATGAGCCGGGAAGAACTCTCTGAGATGACCAAGGCGGATGCCCTGCGCCATCCCAACTGGAACATGGGCCCAAAGATCACCGTTGACAGTGCTACCCTGATGAACAAGGGCCTTGAGGTGATCGAAGCGATGCACCTTTATTCCATGCCCTTGGAGCGTATTGAGGTGGCCATCCATCGCCAGAGCATCGTCCACAGTCTGGTGGAATTCTGCGACGGCGCCATTATGGCGCAGCTTGGTGTGCCGGATATGCGCATCCCCATTCAGCTTGCGCTGACTTACCCTGACAGAGCATGGTGCCCCGCTCCGGAGTTGGATCTGTTTTCCTGCGGTTCCTTAACCTTTGCAAGGCCGGACATGGAGACCTTTGGCTGCCTGCGGCTTGCCATTGACGCGGCAAGGCAGGGCGGTACCGCCTGTGCCATCATGAATGCTGCAAACGAAGCTGCGGTGGGCCTGTGCCTTGAGGATAAGATCTCCCTTGCACAGATCGAAGAGCTTGTAAAGGCGGCGATGGATGAGGTTCCCGTGACTCCGGGCGAGAGCGTTGAGGAGATTCTCGGCGCGGACCGGATGGCCCGGGAAGCGGTGCTGCGGCAATTCTCAAAACTCTGATAAAAGAGGCGTTTGATTCATGTATATCCTTTTTGCGATTCTTGCCTTCGGCATTCTGATCTTTGTGCATGAGCTGGGACATTTTATTGCGGCAAAGTCCCTGGGCGTGAAGGTCAATGAGTTTGCCATTTGCATGGGGCCTGCTATTTTTCAAAAAACGGTAGGGGAGACCACCTATTCCCTGCGTTCTATCCCCATTGGCGGCTACTGCGCCATGGAGGGGGAGGATGAGGCCAGTGACAGCCCCCGGGCCTTCACCAGTGCCAAATGGTGGAAGCGGCTGATCATTTTAGCTGCTGGTGCGTTTATGAATTTCGTCATTGGTTTTTTGATCGTTTTGCTGCTGTTCAGTACAGCAGATGGTTTCAGCACGACACAGGTTTCGAAGTTTTTGCCCGATAGTCCCATGGAAGTCCACGGGATGCAGGAAGGGGACTACTTCTATTCCATCGACGGAAGCAGGGTCTATACCTTGACGGATATCCAGCTATACCTGAGCCGTAATGCCACGGGGAAGTGCGACCTTGTGGTGCTGCGAGACGGCGAAAAGGTGGAAATGCCGGATTTTACACTGGAAAAGAAGGAATATGAAACAGAGAAAGGCAAAGAGCTTCTTTACGGCTTTACCGTCGGCTATGAGGAAGCCACGGCTTCTTCGGTTCTGCGGAACAGCTGGTATGCCTGTATGGATTTTTGCCGCATGGTGTGGATGGGTCTTGAGGATCTGATCACCGGCAGAGCGGGCCTGAATGAAGTGGGTGGCCCCGTTGCTATTGTGAACACTATGTCCGAGACCGGCAAGGCCGCAAAAACCACGGCTGAGGGCATTCGGGATGTGCTTTACCTCACTGCTTTCATTGCTGTCAATCTGGCGGTGATGAATATGCTGCCCATCCCGGCACTGGACGGCGGACGCATTTTCTTCCTATTGGTGACGGCGGCCATTGAAGGGATCTTCCGAAAAAAGATCGATCCCAAGTATGAGGGCTATATCCACGGCGCCGGCATGGTTCTGCTGCTTTTGTTTATGGCGTTTATTACTTTCCACGATGTGTGGAAACTGATTTTCAGGTGAGATTATGAGAAATATTACACGACAGATCCGTGTGGGGGATGTGCTCATCGGCGGCAATGCGCCGGTGTCCATCCAGTCCATGCTGAATATAAAAACAACGGATGTGGAAGGCTGCCTTGCCCAGATCAATGCCCTTTCCGATGCCGGCTGCCAGATTGCACGGCTGGCTATTCCGGATATGGAAGCGGCAAAAGCCTTTGGCAGCATCGTAGACAGATCCCCGCTGCCTTTGGTGGCGGACATCCATTTTGATTATCGCCTTGCCATTGCCGCTGCTGAGGCGGGCGCAGCCAAGATCCGCATCAATCCCGGCAATATTGGCGGGGAAGAGCGGGTAAAAGCGGTGGTGGATTGCTGCCGCGCCCATAAGATCCCCATTCGCATTGGTGTCAATGGCGGCAGCCTGGAAAAGAAACTCTTGGAGCGCTATGGCAGCCCCACGGCACAGGCACTGGTGGACAGCGCGTTCTCTCACATTGCCCTTTTGGAGAATTGCGGCTTCTTTGATATCTGCGTTTCCATGAAATCCTCTGATGTACCGGTGATGATGGAGGCTTACCGCCTGTTTTCTGAGCGGTCGAGCTATCCCCTTCATGTAGGCGTGACAGAAACCGGTACGGAGTACATGGGTACCATCAAATCTGCCGTTGGCATCGGCGGTCTTCTTTGTATGGGCATCGGTGACACGATCCGTGTATCCCTGACCGCAGACCCGCTGCACGAGATCGAGGCGGCTAAGGCCATCCTTCGTGCCGCCGGTCTTCGCAAAGAGGGTATCAATATCGTTGCCTGCCCCACCTGCGGACGGACGCAGATCGATCTGATCGGTCTTGCCCGGAGGGTCGAGGATGCGCTGAAGGGCTGCAAAAAGAATCTGACCGTTGCGGTTATGGGCTGCGTGGTCAATGGCCCCGGTGAGGCTCGGCAGGCAGATCTGGGCATCGCAGGCGGCGATGGCTGCGGCGTGCTGTTTGTCAAGGGGGAACTCAAGGAAAAGATGCCCTATGATGAGCTGCTTCCCAGATTACTGGAATATGTTGATATGATGTGATTTCTCTTAGGAGTATTATGAAAGCCGAACTGCATTTTACCGTCATGTTTCCTGATTTTGCGCCGCCTGATGAGCTGCGGCCGCTCATGGAGAATATGCGGGTATTTGATGTACAACTTGATACACAGTTTCGTTCTTTAACGGTTCAGGTGCGCTGCGGGAGCTATTTTCCCGCAGCGCTGTTCCGCCTTTGTGAAACGGAGCTTGCAAAAGCCTATCACCTTCGCAGTGTGCAGATCCTTCCGGTGTTCCCCTTGGATGCGCTCAGTAAAGCTGCGCCGCTTGATCTGACCCGTGTGGTGACCTGTGCGTATTCTCCCGCAAGAGCCATTCTGGCGGGTGCGCGCTGGGAAGCGGATGCACAACAGCGGACGATGCATCTTTATCTGCAGGGAAATGGCGTCAGCGAGCTGGAGCCGCATCTGAAGCATCTGGAGCGGCAGCTCAGGGATTGGTTTGAGACAGAAATACGCGTTGAAGTTCACGCAGGTGAGCAGCTTGAGGGGGATGCTCTGTTTGAGATGACCCAGGCCATTCGCCAGGAAGCTATGAAAGCTGTGCCCGCTGTCACCGTCGTGGAGAAGGCGGCCCCTGCGGCATCCAAGCTCGAAGCAGGTGCCATCTATGGCAAGCCCTTCCGGGGAGAGGCGACTGCCATGTGCGAATTAAATCTGGATATGGGGCGTGTCATCGTGGAGGGCGAGGTCATTGCCATCAATCATCGTGAGCTGAAAAAGCGAAACGCATGGGTGATCAGCTTTGACATGACGGATTATACCGGAAGTGTGCGTGTCAACCAGTTCATGGAGCCGGCGGAGGCAAAGCCGATCCTTGAAAACATTTACGGTCCCAATGCAAAAAAGAAAAAGCCGGGTATCTGGATCAGGATTCAGGGCCGCATGACCCATGATAAATATGAGAACGATATGGTTATGAAACCCAGCGCCATTATGGAAGGGAAGCGGCCTGTCCGACAGGATACCGCTGCGGAAAAGCGCGTAGAGCTGCATCTGCATACAGCCATGTCCTCTATGGATGCGCTGACCGACACCATGACCGCAGTCAGAACGGCGGCAGGCTGGGGACATCAGGCCATTGCCATCACCGATCACGGTGGCGCACAGGCCTACCCCGATGCTATGCACGCGGTGGAATGGGGCTGCAAGGTGGCAGGCACCAACCAGCCAATGAAGATCCTTTATGGTTGCGAAGGATATTATGTAAACGACGTGGATGACCGTATCGTGGTACATGGGGAGCAGAATGCCTCCCTGCATGATGAATTCGTAGCCTTTGACTTGGAAACCACGGGCCTTTCTGCCCGACAGGATGTGATCACCGAGATCGGTGCCGTCATCATCCGGGACGGTGAGGTGATCGACCGTTTCCAGACCTTTGTAGATCCGGAGCGGCCTTTAGCGAAAAAGATCATTGAACTCACCGGCATTACCGATGAGATGCTGCGTGGCGCACCCAAGATCCACGAGGTGCTGCCGGAATTTCTTGCATTCTGCGGCGATCGTCCCCTTTGTGCCCATAATGCAGACTTCGATGTGGGTTTCCTGACAGCGGCTTGCGAAAAGCTGAAAATTCCCTTTGCACCCACCTATGTAGATACTCTGATCCTTGCCCAGAACCTGCTTCCCAAGCTGGGCAAATATAAGCTGAATATTGTAGCGGATGCTTTGAGCCTGCCGGAATTCCAGCACCACAGAGCT
Source organism: Oscillospiraceae bacterium (assembly GCA_015067585.1). GTDB lineage: Bacteria > Bacillota > Clostridia > Oscillospirales > Oscillospiraceae > SVMC01. The sequence goes on along the minus strand of SVMC01000007.1, from coordinate 4,298 downwards.
TCTGACGATGCTCTGACCTGCGGCTATCTGCTGATGCGCTTTATTAAGATGTTGGAAGAACGGGATATTCACGATCTTGAAGCCATCAATCCCGCTATGGCGCAGATTCGCAGCGGTGGCCGTCTGGATGGGCGCCATGCGCGGCATATTCTTCTCTTTGCTAAAAACCAGACCGGCCTTCGCAATCTCTACCGCCTGATCTCTCTTGGCAATCTGCAGTATTATAAGCGCGTGCCCCACATCCCGAAATCTGAGCTGATCCGTTGGCGGGAGGGCCTGATCATCGGCTCTGCCTGCGAGGCGGGCGAACTGTTTCAGGCGGTTCTGGCCCATAAGAGTCATGCAGAACTCAAGCGCATTGCAAGCTTCTATGATTTCTTGGAGATCCAACCCATTTGCAACAACCGCTTCATGCTGGCAAAGGGCCTTGCGGAGGACGAGGAGGAGCTGCGGAGCTTTAACCGCACCATCGTAGAATTGGGCGAGGAGCTGGGTATCCCCGTGTGTGCCACCGGCGATGTACACTTCCTCAATCCTGAGGACGAGATCTTCCGCCATATCCTTCTTGCCACCAAGGGCTTTGAGGATGCGGACAAGGATCTGCCGATTTATTTTAAGACCACCGATGAAATGCTGGAGGAATTCTCCTACCTTGGAGAAGAGAAGGCATACGAAGTGGTTGTAAAGAATACCAACCTGATTGCGGATATGTGCGAAACCATCCGCCCGGTACCCCATAACCTGTTTGCCCCCTCCATTGAGAATTCTGAGGCAGATCTGAAGCGGCTGGTTTACGGAAAGATGCATGAGCTTTATGGCGAAAACCCGCCGAAGCTGATCCGCGACCGTGTGGAGACGGAGCTTGGCGACATCATTTCCTGCCATTATGATGTGATCTATATGTCTGCCCAGAAGCTGGTGCAGAACTCGTTGGAGAACGGCTACCTGGTCGGTTCCCGTGGTTCCGTTGGATCGTCTATCGTTGCTTATTTTTCCGGGATCACGGAGGTCAATTCCTATCCGCCCCATTACCGCTGCCCGAATCGAGAGTGTAAGTTCACCACATTTGATACGGCGGATATCCATGCCATGGACGAGGACTCCGGTGATGCCAAAAAGGTGGAAAGAGCCATCTGGGCGAAGAATAATGCCGCCTGCGGTGCGGACCTTCCGGATGCCCATTGCCCCAAATGCGGCACTCCCTTGGCAAAAGAGGGATTCGGCATTCCCTTTGAGACCTTCCTCGGCTTCGGCGGTGACAAGGTACCGGACATTGACCTGAATTTCTCCGGCGAGTATCAGGCGGAGGCCCATGCCTACTGCGTGAATATGTTTGGAGCGGATCATGTGTTCCGTGCCGGTACCATCGGCACCGTAGCGGAGAAGACCGCCTTCGGCTATGTTAAAAAGTACCTCGGCGAAAGGGATAAGGTTGTCAACCGCGCGGAAGAGCAGCGCCTTGCCCTTGGCTGCGTGGGTGTCAAGCGCACCACGGGCCAGCATCCCGGCGGTCTGGTGGTCATTCCGCAGGAAAATGAGATCTATGATTTCTGCCCCGTGCAGCACCCGGCGGACGCACCGGATTCGGAATGGATCACCACCCATTTTGAATATCACTGCATGGAGGAAAACCTCCTGAAGCTGGATATGCTGGGGCATGATGATCCCACCATGATCCGTATGCTGGAGGATATGACCGGGGTGAATGCCCGCGAGATCCCGCTGGATGATAAGGATACCATGGCCATTTTCACCTCTTCCAAGGTGCTTGGCTATGAAAATGATCCGATTTTAGGGCCGGTTGGTTCTGTGGCCATTCCGGAATTCGGCACCAGCTTTACCCGCGGCATGCTGGAAGAAACCCAACCCACAGAGTTTGATACTCTGATCCGCTTGTCCGGCTTCTCCCATGGTACGGACGTGTGGCTTGGCAATGCCAGAGATCTGATCCTGTCCAAGACTGCCACCGTCGGTCAGGCCATCGGCTGCCGTGACGATATTATGAACTATCTGATTTCCTGCGGCATGCCGGAAAAACGATCCTTCAAGATCATGGAGGCGGTACGAAAGGGCAGGGGACTGCCCGAAGGTGCGGAGGAGGAAATGGTGGCGGCAGGTGTGCCGGATTGGTACATCGGCTCCTGCAAGAAGATCAAGTATCTGTTCCCCAAGGCCCACGCCGTTGCCTATGTTATGATGGCCTTCCGCATTGCGTGGTTTAAAGTGCATGAGCCGTTGGCCTTCTATGCGGCGTATTTCTACCGCAGAAGTCAGAAGGGCGGCTTTGACGCAGCCTTGATGACGCAAGGCAAGGACATGGTTCTTTCCAGCATTCAGGCCATTAAGCATAACCCTGATGCCACCGCCAAGGATGAAGACCTCCTGACCACCCTTGAGGTCTGCTATGAATTCTATCTTCGCGGTTTTGAGTTCGCTCCCATCGACCTTTATAAGTCTGAGGCAAAGAAGTTTGTGATTGAGGATGGAAAGCTGCTGCCGCCATTTTTCGCGGTGTCCGGTCTTGGTGAAACCGCGGCCGAGGATATTGTGGAGGGAAGAAAAGGAAAGCAGTTTATCTCCATTGAGGAATTCTCTGCCGCCTGTCCCAAGGTATCCCAGACTCATATTGAGAACCTCAAGGCGGCCGGTGCCTTTGGTTCCATGCCGGAGACCAGTCAGGTGAGCTTCTTCTGATTTTACCGCTTGCAATTTTCTGATAATTGTGGTTTAATTCTTACTTGTAATGTGATATAATGAATGACGGAAGGGAGGTGCCGGCATGGAAAGCAAGGGCATCCGTGTGATCGCGAAGAACCGCGAAGCGACCCATGAATATTTCATCCTTGAGGATTTTGAAGCCGGCATCGAGCTTTTCGGCACCGAAGTCAAATCCATCCGCAAGGGCAATGTGAGCCTGAAGGACGCCTGGTGTACCGTCAAGGACGGCGAGCTGTGGGTTCGCCATATGCACATTGCGCCCTATGAGCAGGGGAATATCTTCAATAAAGACCCCATGCGGCCCCGGCGCCTTCTGATGCACAAACGGCAGATCATGTATCTCTTCGGCAAGACGAAGCAGGAAGGCTTTGCGGTGATCCCTCTGAGCCTCTACTTCAATGGCTCAAGGGTCAAGCTGAAGATCGCCCTGTGCCGCGGTAAGAAATTATATGACAAGCGCGAAGACATCGCCAAGCGGGATGCAAAACGGCAGATGGACCGCGCAATGAAAGAAAGGAACGGCAGATAATATGGCAAATCCCATTGTAACCATCGAAATGGAAAACGGCGCTATCATCAAAGCGGAGCTTTATCCCGAAACCGCACCGCAGTCTGTCTATAATTTTATCTCTTTGATCAATAAGGGCTTCTATGACGGCCTTTGCTTCCATCGTGTCATCTCCGGCTTTATGATCCAGGGCGGCTGCCCTCAGGGCACCGGCACCGGCGGCCCCGGCTACTGCATCAAGGGCGAATTCCTGTTCAACGGCGTTGACAACAAGCTGAAGCATAAGCGTGGTGTTCTGTCCATGGCCAGAAGCCAGTCTCCCAACTCCGCCGGCAGCCAGTTCTTCCTGATGCACGAGGATTCCCCCCATCTGGACGGACAGTATGCCGCATTTGGCAAGGTGATCGAGGGCATCGAAGTGGTGGACGCCATCGCAGCCACCAAGACCGACCGGGCTGACCGTCCTGTAGCACCTCAGATCATGGCAAAGGTCACTGTGGACACCTTCGGTGAAGAATATCCCGAACCCAAAAAGCTGGAAGATCCCTACGCAAGATTCCGCTAAGAGAATGTTCATACCCGCCCCATTTTGGGGCGGCGATATGGGGGCGTACCGGTTTCGACGGGGATAGTGAGGCCGGAATAGCGAGCAGAGGTGTCTGACCTCTTTAAACCGGGCAACTTTTCTAAATTAACTGACAACAATACTGTTGCACTGGCTGCCTAATTAGGCAACCCGTCCACCCCGGGAGGACCACGACCCGGGCTTGGGCGTGATTTAGTGGTACTCGTGCGTGCGCAAAGCTTTGAGCGCACCATGCATCATGAAGCTACCAAGCCGTGAAGAGTGTTTGTTCCCGCCACGGCGAGGGAATGTAAATAACAAACTGCGCTCGGAGAAGTTCCTTCCAAGTTATTTTCGGACAGGGGTTCAACTCCCCTCGCCTCCACCAGAAAAGAACCCACATTTGTCTACGACAAGTGTGGGTTCTTTTCAATGAAATAAATCCCTTGCGGGATTTGTGAAATAACGCTTCGCGTTATGAAATAGCTGACGCTATGAAATACGCTG
>SVMC01000047.1 GCA_015067585.1 Oscillospiraceae bacterium | reverse complement strand
ATTGCGTCCGCTGCTCCGGTGCTTATCACCACCCCGGCGCTTGCTGGGGGGCATGGGGCGGACGGTCTTGCGCTTGATGTTGGTGACGCGGGATTCCGGCTGCTGCTTTTCCGGTCGGACGAGGCACTTGGGATCCGTGCCGATGAGATCTTCCCGGTGGGCAAGGCGCAGCGCTTCCCGCACCAAGTTGTGATTTTTGGGATCACGGTACTGGATGAGCGCCCTTTGCATGGCCTTTTCCCGGGCATCTGTGGGGACATAGACGGGTTTCATGGTGCGGGGGTCAAGGCCGGTATAATACATCACCGTGGAAATGGTGGAGGGGGTGGGGTAGAAGTCCTGCACCTGCTCCGGCATATAGCCAAGATCGCGGACATATTCCGCCAGCTCGATGGCCTCCTTCAGGGTGGAGCCGGGATGGGAGGACATGAGATAGGGCACAAGGTACTGCTCCAGACCGTAGCGCTTATTGTATTTTTCATATCGGTCACGGAAGCGCTGATAGACTCCGTTGGAGGGCTTGCCCATCTGACGCAGAACCGCGTCGGAAATATGCTCCGGGGCCACCTTGAGCTGACCGGATACATGGTGCTGCACCAGCTCCCGGAAGAAGCTGTCATCCCGGTCGCACAGCAGATAGTCAAAGCGGATGCCGCTGCGGATGAACACCTTTTTCACTTTGGGAAGGGCGCGCAGCTTTCTAAGTAAAGCGAGATAGTCGCTGTGGTCTGCCTTGAGATTTTTGCAGGGGGTGGGGGAGAGGCACTGCCGACCCTGACAGGCACCCTCGGAAAGCTGCTTTTCGCAGGCGGGGGCACGGAAGTTGGCGGTGGGGCCGCCCACATCGTGGATATAACCCTTGAATTTGGGGTCTTTCGTCATGGCCTCCGCCTCTGCTAAAATGGACTCATGGCTGCGGCAGGAGACGATGCGGCCCTGATGGAAGGTCAGGGCGCAGAAGCTGCAGGCACCGAAGCAGCCACGGTTGGACACCAAACTGAAGCGCACTTCTTCAATGGCGCTGACACCGCCCAGCTTCTCATAGGAAGGATGGTAGGTGCGGCAGTAGGGCAGGGCATAGACCTTGTCCATTTCATGGGTGGACAGGGGCATCTGCGGGGGATTCTGCACCACATAGGTGCCGCCGGTGTAGGGTTCCACCAGCCGCTTTGCTAAAATGGGGTCAGTGTTGCGGTACTGCACGCCGAAGCTTTTGGCATAGAGCTTGGGATTGGCCTTCATATCCTCAAAGCCCGGCAGCATCAGATAGTCGTAGACATCGTCGAGGTTTTTGGTTTTGTAAACTGTGCCTTCGACGAAGGTGATATCCTTCACACGCAGACCGCTGTCCAGTGCCTCTGCCACCTGCACGATGCTGCGCTCGCCCATGCCGTAGAGCACCAAGTCTGCCTGTGCGTCCAGCAGGATGGCCCGCTTGAGCTTGTCAGACCAGTAGTCGTAATGCGCCAATCTCCGCAGGCTGGCTTCGATGCCGCCTAAAATGATGGGCACATCCTGATAGCTCTGGCGGATGAGGTTGCAGTATACCACGGCGGCATAGTCCGGGCGCTTTCCCATTTTGCCGCCGGGGGTATAGGCATCGGTCTTGCGGTGGTGATGGGTGACGGTGTAGTGGTTCACCATGGAATCCATATTGCCGCCGGTGACGAGAAAGCCCAGCCGGGGACGGCCGTATACCTGAATGGACTCCGGATTCTTCCAATCCGGCTGGGAGATGATGCCCACCCGATAACCTGCGTCCTCCAAGACTCTTGAGATGATGGCATGACCAAAGGAGGGATGATCCACATAGGCATCCCCGATGATATATACAAAATCGCATTGATCCCAGCCGCGCCTTACCATATCGGCCCGGCAGATGGGCAGAAAGTTTGTCATAGTTTGTACTCCGTTTCGGTTTCTGCACCCATTATATCAGAAAGAAAGGAAGATTCCAATAGCTTGGCGGTAAGAATCCTCATTTGGCGGGAAATACTATTTTAAATAGAAGTTGACGAAACGGCGGAAAAGGTCTATCATAGTAAGTAGAATTCATAGAAGCGCAAACAATTTGGAATTTGAACCCCACAGGAGGGAACCCTATGGATGAACAGAGAAGCAACAATCCCTTTGGAGAGGATTTTGTCCTGTTTCCCGAATTGATCGGGCAGGATGGTGTGCAGCAGCCGACTTCCGAACCCGCAACGGAGGGAACTGCCCTTCCGGAGCAGGAAGTGCATTCAGAACCGGAAGCTGCCCCTGAAATTGAGGGCGAACCTGCGCAGGAAGATTTTGCAGAGGAAGCTCCGGCGGAAGAATTACCTCCCATGCCTTGGGAAGCCTCCACTGAACCCGAGAATTTTTGGCAGGAACCCGAGCTTCCCAAGGAGGAAGTGCCGAAGCAGGAGCCGGTGTATTATGCCTGCCCTGTACCTCCGCAGGAATTTAAACCTGTAAAGAAGGAAAAGAAAAAGAAGAAAAAGCGCAGCGGCATTGGCGTATTTCCCATGATCCTGCTGTGTCTGGCCTGCGCTTTGGTGGGCGGTCTTTTAGGCGGTCTGCTGGCAGGCGGCAGTTCGCAGCCGAGTCAGGATAATGCATCTCTGGAGGCACGCATCGAAGCACTGGAGCGGGATGCGGAGAAAGCACCGCAGCAGCAGGAATATGACGCACAGCCCAATATTGCCGCGACCCAGGTGTATGAAGACAATGTCACCTCCGTGGTTGGCATTACCAACGGCGCTACCACCACCAATATCTTTGGTCAGTCCTCCAGTGTCGCAAGCACAGGCAGCGGCTTCATCGTCCGGGATGACGGCTATGTGGTGACCAATTACCATGTGGTCCAGGGTGCCCAGACTCTGCATGTGACCCTCTATAACGGCATGGAGCATCCCGCGACCCTTGTTGGCTACGATTCCGGCATGGATGTGGCACTTTTGAAGATCGAAGCACCGGAGCTGGACGCGGTCACGGTGGGTGACAGCGATCTGCTGCGGGTGGGCGATCAGGTGGCTGCCATCGGCAATCCTCTGGGCGAGCTGACCCTCACCATGACGGTGGGCTATATCAGCGCGCTGGACCGTGAGATCAATACCGACGGTGTACCCATCAATATGCTGCAGACCGATGCCGCCATCAACTCCGGTAACTCCGGCGGTCCCCTGTTTGACATGAAGGGCAATGTTATTGGCATCACTACCGCAAAATACTCCGGCTCCACCAGCAGCGGCGCTTCCATTGAAGGCATCGGCTTTGCGGTGCCCATCAATGATGTCATGCTCATCGTGGAAGACCTTCTGGACGATGGTGTGATCAGCGGCCGGGCTTACCTTGGTATCACCGCCATGGACATGGATGCCCAGACGGCGGAGATGTATTCTCTGCCTGTAGGTGCCTATGTCAACTCCGTGGTGGATGGAAGCTGCGCCCAGAAGGCGGGCATGCAGGCCAAGGATATTATTCTCAGCATTGGCAAGTATGAGATCAGCTCCTATAATGATCTTGCGCGGGCACTGCGGGAGTTTACCCCCGGTGATGCGGCTGAAGTTCGCGTCTACCGTGCCGGCGCGGAGCTTAGCCTGACGGTGATCTTTGACGAGCGGCCCAGCGAGGAAGAGCTTGCAGCTCAGGATCAGCAGACCCAGGTACCTCAACCGGAGACCCAGCCCATGCCGGAAGGCGGGGAACAGGGCACCATGCCCTTTGGCTATGGCGAGCTTCCTGACGGAATGGAGGATATGTTCCGCTACTTCTTTGGAAATTGATCCGATTTATCAAAAAACATGTATAAAAAAGTGATGGGTTTTCTGCCATTTTGGAGGCGTTTCTCCAAAATGGCAGGAACTATTGCAGAAAACAGTTGACATTTAACAAAGATTTGTTATGATAAAAATGTACGAAGATAATGAGGAGGAATCCATATGTATTCCATGCAGACAGTCGTAACCTGTGAATCCGGTCTTCACAACAAGCAGGCTACATATTTCATTCAGAAGGCCAACGAGTATCGCTCCAGCATCTGGATCGAGGTGGAAGAGCGTCGGATCAATGCCAAGAGCTTGCTGGGCGTTCTGTCCATGGGTGTTACCACAGGCACCACCGTTACGCTGGTGGCAGACGGCTCGGATGAAGAAATTGCCGTCAACGCGCTGAGCGAGATGCTGGTGAAGGATATTTTCTGATCGTAACGCAGACCCACTGTCTCAAACGCGCCGTGAACGGCCGCGTTTGAGACAGTTTCTTTTTTGGAGGAGCAGCCATGACTTTTGAACAACTTAGGGAAAAAGCCCATTCACTGCCCCTTGAGCCGGGTGTCTATCTCATGCAGGATGCCGGGGGAACCATCATTTATGTGGGCAAGGCGAAGCGGCTGCGCAGCCGTGTGAGCCAGTATTTTCAGGACTCTGCCTCCCATTCTCCCAAGACCCGAATGATGGTGTCGAAGATTGACACCTTTGATGTGATCGTGGCGGCATCGGAATTTGAGGCACTGGTGCTGGAGTGCAGCCTCATCAAGCGCCATATGCCTAAATACAATATTTTATTGAAGGATGATAAGGGTTATCCCTTTGTCCGCATTGATCTGCGGGAGGAGTTTCCCACCTTCCGTCTGGCGAACAAGGCGATAGACGACGGGGCGAACTATTTTGGTCCCTTCGGCAGCCGCTTTATCACCCAACACCTGATCGACACCCTGCGGCTGACCTTCCGCCTGCCCGGCTGCGGCAAGCAGTTTCCCCGGGATCAGGGGAAGGGAAGACCCTGCCTCAATTATCAGATGGGAAACTGCGAGGGCTGGTGTCAGCTATCCCGCACGAAGGCACAGTATGACGCGGTGATCGCACAGGCGGTGCAGGTGCTGCGGGGGGATTATCAGAAGGTGGCCCATATGCTCCGGGAGCAGATGGAGGCGGCTTCGGAGGCCCTTGCCTTTGAGCAGGCCATTCAGCTTCGTGACCGCCTGCAGGCCATTGAGGCGCTGGGCAAGAAGCAGCTCGTGACGGCCCGTTCCATGGTGGATGTGGACGCGGTAGGGTATGCACAGACCGGGAATCATGCCTGCTTTGCGGTGCTGCACTATGTGGGCGGCAGCCTCATTGATAAAGAATATGAGATTGTGGAGCCGTCTGACAGCGAAGGGGAGGCCCTGTCCTCCCTCATCAAGCAGTATTATCTCTCCCGCAGAAGCGCACCCAAGACCATCTTCCTGCCTATGGAAATGGAGGATTCCGAGCTGTTTTCCCAGCTTTTGCAGCAGGAGCTGGGGAAAAAGGTGCGGCTTCGTGTACCCCAGCGGGGGGACAACCTCCGCCTCGTGGAGCTGGCGGTGAAAAATGCCCGGGAGGAAGCGCAGAGGCTGAGTTCCCGGGAGGAACGGCTCCTTGGCAGCTTGAGTCTGCTGCAGAAAATGCTGGGTCTGTCTGAGCTTCCCAGACGGTTGGAATCCTACGATATTTCCAACATTGCGGGTACCGATATGGTGGCTTCTATGGTGGTTTTCCGGGATGGAAAGCCTCTCAAGAGTGCCTATCGTCATTTCAAGCTGGAAGATATGGCAGGGCAGGATGATTACGGCGCCATGCGGCAGGTGCTGAGAAGGCGCTTTGCCCATTATCAGGCAGGGGATAAGGGCTTTGAGGAAAAGCCGGATGCCCTCCTGATCGATGGCGGTGTGACCCATGCCGATAGTGTCCGCAAAGAACTGCAGGCCATGGGCATTGAGCTTCCCATCTTTGGCATGGTGAAGGACGGCAGACATCGCACCCGTGCCTTAGTCACCCCGGACGGTCGGGAGATCGGCATTGCGGGGGTGCAGGCGGTATTCTCACTGATCGGTCAGATTCAGGAGGAGACCCACCGCTTCGCCATCACCTACCATAAAAAGCTCCGCTCCAAGCGGATGCGCCGTTCTGAGCTGGACGGCATTGAAAACATCGGAGATAAGAGAAAGCAGGCGCTTTTGGATCACTTCCGCACCATTACCCGGATTTCGGAAGCTACCTATGAGGAGCTTTGCCGGGTGGTGCCGAAAAATTCGGCCCAAAGTGTCTATGACTATTTTCATAAAAAACAGGAGAAGCTACCATGAGAGTCATTGCGGGAACTGCCGGCGGCATTCATTTGCTGACACCGGAAGGCATGCTGACCCGGCCCACCATCGAGCGGGTCAAAGAGGCGATTTTTTCCTCCCTGCAGTTTGAACTGCCGGGGATGCGGGTGCTGGATCTGTTTGCGGGCACCGGTCAGATGGGCATTGAGGCCCTGAGTCGGGGCGCGAAATGCGCCGATTTTGTAGATCACCGTCGGGAGGCTCTGGACCTGGTGCGGGAGAATCTGCGCCGCACGGGATTGGCAGACAAAGCCGAAGTGCATTGCATGGACTATGAGTCCTTTCTGCAAAGCCGGAAGACCCGGTACGATCTGATCCTTTTAGACCCTCCCTACGGAGAAAATTTTTTGGAAAAATCGTTGAAAATCATAACAGAAATTGACATTTTATCGAATGATGGTATAATAATATCGGAGCGGCCTGTGGGTAAGCCTCTTGTGGGCGATTTCCCCGGCCTGATCGCAAAAAAGGACCGCCGCTACGGCACGGTTCTGATCACGAAGTTCCGAAAATCCATCGAAGAATGAGGCTTCTATGAAGGTTGCCATTTATCCCGGCAGTTTTGACCCCATCAGTAAGGGACATCTGAATATCATTGAGCGGGCATCCAAAATATTCGATCAGCTCATCGTCTGCGTCATGGTCAATGGTGCAAAACGGCCGATCTTTTCCAGCAACGAGCGTGTGGAGCTGATCAAACGCGTGGTGCGCCACATTCCCAATGTGGAGGTTCATGCTTCGGAAGAACTTCTGGCGGATTTTGCCCGCCGAATGGGTTCCAGCGTGATCATTAAGGGCCTGCGGGCTGCCACGGATTTTGAAAACGAATTCCAGATGGCCCTCATCAACCGGCAGCTGAACCCGGGTCTCGACACCATGTTCCTGACCTCGGAACATCAGTACATGTTCATGAGTTCCTCAGCGATCCGGGAGCTTTCCAGATATGATGTGGATCTGAGCGATTTTTTGCCGGAAGAGATCATTCCGGATGTCAAAGAAAAAACCCACCTGATTTTAAGAGGAGGCAAATAATATGAACCATAACGGGATTGAGGATCTGATCAGTGTTCTGTATGAAATGATTCAGGATGCAAGAGCTGTGCCCCTGTCTTCGGAGAAGTGCATTGTTGAGCGTGAAAAGGTGCTGGATCTTTTAGATGAGATCAGCAACAGTCTTCCCGGCGAACTGAAGCAGGCAAAAACCATCGTGGATTCCCGCAGCGAGGTCATCACCAAGGCCCGCCGTGAGGCAGAGGAGATCCGCAAGCAGGCCCAGCAGCAGGCTCAGAAGATGGCCTCCAAGGAGGAGGTCTATAAGCTGGCCGAGCAGCAGGCCGATGAACTGATGCGCTCTACCCAGGCCAAGGTGCGCGAACTCAAGCAGGTCACCAATGCCTATGTGGATGATGCACTGCGCCGTACCGAGGAATCCATCAATGTCGCCCTGGGTGAAATTCGTGAATCCCGGGCAAAGTTCCGCAGCCTGACCAAGCCCCAGCCCAAGGCAGCTTCCCCCATTATTGAGGATATCTGACACCAAAGAGAAAACAGGTCAATCCGATGGAATTTGACCTGTTTTTTTGTACTGCCAAAGTATAATACAATTTTAATGAAGCAAGTCCAAAACAGCAATCACTATATAAAGAAAGAATAAACGGAGGAACCAAAACATGAACTATATTGAACTGTGGGAAAAATGGTGCAGCTTCCCCACGATGCCCCAGGGCCTTCTGCAGCAGATGCAGCAGATGCAGGGCGATGATGAAGCCATTCGTGGCTCCTTTGGCGCTGAACTTCAGTTCGGTACAGCCGGTCTTCGTGGCGTGATGGGCCCCGGCCCCAACCGCCTGAATGTGTACACCGTACGCAGAGCTGCCCTTGGTATGGCTGCATGGCTCAAGGGCACCGACCTTCCCAAGCGCTGCGCCATCGGCTATGACTCCCGCCACAATTCCCGCCTGTTCACCGAGGTCTGCGCCTGCGCCTTTGCCGAGAACGGCATTGAGACCTGGGTCTATCACGAACTGGCTCCCACTCCCATGCTTTCCTATGCGGTGCGCCGCATGGAATGCGGCTGCGGTGTTGTGATCTCCGCGTCCCATAACTCCGGTGAATACAACGGCGTCAAGTGCTACGGCCCCGATGGCTGCCAGATGACCGATGCCCCCGCTGCAGTGGTCATGGAAAAGATCACCGCGGTGGATGCGCTCAGCGAGCCTGAAAAGTCCTTTGAGGCATGGCTGGAGGAAGGCACGATTAAGCTGCTGCCCGAAAGCATCTGGGAAGACTATTATCAGACCGTTCTGGCGGAAGGCCTGCTGCTTTCCGAAGTTCCCGAAGCACAGCTTCAGGTCATCTATACCCCCCTTTGCGGCACCGGCAACAAGCCTGTGCGGGAGATCCTGCGCCGCATCGGCGTGCAGACCAATGTGGTTGCCTGTCAGGAGCAGCCTGACGGCGATTTCAAGACCTGCGAATATCCCAACCCCGAGACCGACGGCGCACTGAGAGAAAGCTACCGCATTGCGGCAGAAGCTCCCTGCGACCTCATCATGGGCACCGACCCCGACTGCGACCGCATCGCTGTGGCAATTCCCGAAGGCGACGGCTTCCGCAAGCTCACCGGCAACGAGCTGGGCTGCCTCCTGCTGGACTACATCCTGCGTGTTCGCGCCGAAAAGAAGGACCTTCCCGAAGGCGCTTTCGCGGTACGCAGCATCGTCACCACCTCCATGGCTGACCGCATCTGTGAGACCTACGGCTGCGAGATGCGCGCTGTGCTCACCGGTTTCAAGTGGATCGGCGGCGAGATCCTGAAGGAAGAGGAACAGGGTCAGGAAGCAAAATTCGTCTTTGGCTTCGAAGAAAGCTGCGGCTACCTCAAGGGCACCTATGCAAGAGACAAGGATGCCGTTGTAGCAGCCATGCTGGTGGCTGAAATGGCCGCATGGTATAAGAAGCAGGGCAAGAACCTTGCACAGGCCATGGATGCTCTGTATGAGACCTATGGCTACACCCTGGCCGGTGTGATCTCCTGCGAGCTCAAGGGTGTGGATGCCATGGAAAAGGCAGCCGCCCTGCTGCAGAACCTCCGCAACGACAGCCCCGCTGCCATCGGCGGTCTGAGTGTGGAGCAGGTGCTGGATTATCAGCAGCTTACCATTAAGACCATCGCCACCGGCGAAGTGACTGAACTGGTCATGCCCACCTCCAATGTGCTGGAGTTCCGGCTGGGCGGCGGCAACCGCGTTATCGTCCGTCCCTCCGGTACTGAGCCGAAGATCAAGCTCTATCTCACCGGCGTCGGCGCCACCCGCGAAGCTGCCCTGCAGCAGCTGGCCCTGCTGGATGCGGACATGAGAGTCCTTGTTCCGGCAGAATAATCAAATTCAGCAAAATTTCAGTAAATATATGTAATATACCCGGGTTTTCGTGATGAATGGTATTACGAAAACCCGGGTAAAACTTCGTTAGAGGTGGAAATTCCGAAGGAAAAACCAGAAAATCTTAACCAAACATTAAACATGGGGAGGATTTATGTATATAGTAAACAAAATATACAGCGAAGAACTATGCACTAATGTCCGTTGCTATTATTTAGGTATTTTGCTATAATTTATTCTGGATTACGGCAGGGGTTTTTCGTGATTATGTATTTCGTTGGATTCTTGCCGCGCAGATGATTTAAAACTTTCGTATGGAGGGAAAACGCACATGAAAAAAAGACTCATCAGCATGTTGCTTGTGATCTGCATGGTTGTGACCCTGATGCCCGGCTTCACCTTTGGTGTAAGCGCGGCGGAAGGCGACCTGCCGGCAACTTTGTCGGTAGAACCGTCGGAGATCAACAACATCCCCGCAGCAATTGATCTTTATACACCCAGTAATTCCGGTTGGGGAAGCAGTTCTGGCGACTTCCTGTTTTTGCCCGGCAATACTGATGCAGCCAACTGCTTCTTCTCCTGGGCCGATGGCCTGGAAGGCACGGTTGACGGCAAGACTTACGCAAGCGGCGAGATGCCTGTTCCCGCTGTCGGCGAAACCAAAACCATTACCTTCACCAACAGCACCGGCTCCAAGAGCTTTGAAGTCACCACCTATCAGGGCTCTCCTAATGTGAAGACTATGTACATCGAGATCGATGAGAGCCAGGGTACCATCAAGGCCATGAACGATGACCCCGATCACGAGACCGAATGCACCGGCGTCATCTACATTGACGGCGAAGAGCATGTGCTCGACAAGATGAAGGGCCGCGGCAATGCCACCTGGTCTCAGGCCCGGCAGAAGCGCCCCTACAACATCACCCTGGGCAAGAAG
>SVMC01000046.1 GCA_015067585.1 Oscillospiraceae bacterium | reverse complement strand
AGCCCGGACTTCAATCGTCCGGGCTGTCTGCCTCGCAGAGCGCACATACAGGGCTTGCCCCTGTATAGAAGTGCGCCCTTTGTTCCAAAGGGATTTTTTGCGGTTATATTTTACTGGTGCGCTTCTTTTCGCTTATTCGTCTGTGGTATTCTCCAATGGGAAGGTAACACTCCAATTTCCCTCCACAGAACCCGAAGAAGTAACGAAATCTCCATATAACTCATAATCGCCAAGTGTATCAGCAGCAATCTCAGTAAAGATATAGTCCTCATAACTACCCTCTCTCGCATCGTCAAAGAATGAAATTGATCCATTACAGGTAATCATTTCGCCGCTTTCACTGTTTAACAGAGCAATCGATCCGTGGTTATCAGTTTTGAGAATATCTTCATAATATATCTGCACATGGAGATACCCATCAACATAGCCAATGCCTGTTAACATCACACCGTTGACTGGAGAACAAAGATTATCTACAGGTTTAAGCACGGATAACCCTTCTCTGGTGTTTGAACTTGTATATTTATCAACAAGATCTTTCCCACTCAGACCTCGTGGGTGAACAGTTTGTGTTGCGGAGTTTAGCTCGATGTTGTCTAAACTCACATCATCAATGATTCCCTCGTAAGTTTTCTTATTGCTCAGAAACTCCCGGATTGAAAAAGTAAGTTTATCACCAATAATCCTCTGCTCGTTCCACTGTTCAATGGTAATAAGGAATGTAGCAGTCTGTGTGTCCGGATCATAGCTCGACAGGTTGCAGTGCCCTGTGCAGTCAAACGGAGTATTGATTTGATAGCTGTCAAAAAGATCGATTGTTTCATCAAATCTTGTTTCCTCTAAATCTTGCATGGAAATATAGATCTCGGCGGTATCTTCGTGGATGTAAGCTGCTACCACCTCCATGCGAATACCATTATCTTCACAAGACAGCTGCACTGGTTTGAAGAACTGCGCCGTGGCGGGAGAGATTGCGTATAGCATGTCATAAAATGTAGGAATTGAAGCCGCCATTGCGGGTACGGCAAGACTAAATACAAGGCAGAAGCAAGCCGCCACTGCTCCCCACTTAACGCAAGCGGTCTTTCTCCTTTTCGGTTTAGCGTCTGCTGCTTCAACATAAGCAGGATTGATCAGCTCCATCTTATCTAAAAATTCATTTCCTTTCATAAAGTGTAACCCTCCTTTTCAAGATGCTCCCGAAGCCCATTACGACAACGAAAGAGCGTGGTTTTTACTTTGCTTTCAGATAAAGCAAAGCGTTTGGAGATGTCAGCCACGGAATCCAGATACCAATACCGGCGAACAAAAACATTCCTTTTTTCCTCATCCAGTTTGCTGAGAAATCCGTTGATTGCATAACTCAACGTCATATCATCAATACGACACTCAACATCATCGGGTGCAGGAATACATTGCTCCATCTCTGCGCTAAGTTCACTTATAAATGCGCTGCGCTTCAGGCGGCTGCGGTCACGGCAGCAGTTCAAAGAAATGTGACGAGTGATCCGAGCAAGGAACGCATACAAATAGCTTCTCGGCTCATGGGGTGGAATCGTGTTCCACGCTTCCATGTAAGTATCGTTTTCACATTCTTCGGCTGTCTGCGGATCTCCGACAATTCCATACGCCAATGAATGCAAACGGCTACCATATTTTTCTGTGGTTTGCTCGATTGCTGTTTCATCACGCAGCAAATATAGTTCAACGATTCTGCTATCGTCCAAGGCTTTCATCTCCTTTTCTTTCCGTATTGAAAGGCCTTCACCCTAATAAGCACCGTTTGGGACGGCAAGGTTACACTTTTCAAGAAAAATTTAAAAAGAACGATGTCAGATACTAAATTTTTAATAAAACGGTTTCGTTTATTAAAAAGGCACCGCCTTACAGCGTTGCCAATCACGTGATTTTTAATTAGACAATCACGAAATCTGTCTCATGCTGTTTTTGACGTGCCTTCGGCACCATAAAAAGGGTTTTAAACCTTTTTATCAAAAGCAAGCATGAGTCAGCTTCGCAACGTTCCTCCGTATTTGTTGCACCAAAGATAACACAAAGCAAGGCAGGAGACGGTTTTCATCTACCGTCTCCTGCTTATTTTTATCTTTTGCCGAACACGACATCCGTGTTCAGGAGGAAGGGATAGTACACACCGTTCAGATTGCTCATGGGAAGCACATCCTCATGAAGGTTGATGCCCAACACTTCCTTCATCACCTTGCGGCGCTTTTGAATTCTCTCATACACATCCGGGTACTGCTGGCGCAGCGCTTCCCGCAGTTCCGGACCTGCGATGACCACAGCATCCTCGCAGATGGCGTTATGGACAGGGCCGGGGCCACTGGCAATGATATCCACCTGCATAAAGGAACCGCCCACAAGAGGCACGGTGGAGCCTTCATAGCTGATGGCGTTGGGCCATTCCTCCGTAGCGGTGCAGTGCCCTGCATTCAGCGTGACACCAAACTCCTCACCGCCGATCAGATCCATCACTGCCTTGTGGAGGTCGCCGCCGGTGGCACCGATCTTCGCCGTTTCATACCATGCGGCAACTGCCTGATAATAGACCTTATAGAAGCTTTCAAAATAAGGCTTCAGATGCTCGGCATAGTCCTCAAGACAGGTAGCCAGAACGGATACTCTGCAGGTCAGATTGCCCCGAAGACCATAGCAAAGGCCGCCGGGAGTGCCCTTCACCAGCTTTTCCGCTCTGGGAGAGCCCATACCAATGGCCACATCCCGATCGCCGAAGTTCAGCATGGGATGCACACTGGTGGGATCAAAGCCGACCTGTGCGAGCTGAGGCAGTTCGCACGCCATGATTCCTTCTTTCAGATTCTTGATGAGCCGCTGCATCACGGAAGCCACACGGTTGCCCGCGGACTCTGCCCACGCGATCTCTTTCGCGGTATAAAGGCGCATACGAATGCCATCCGGTACACCGGTCAGTTCTTTTGTGGCATTGATGACGTTGGGGCAGGCTTTACGGATGCCGTCCAAAATGTACTGGGGCAGATCGTAGGTCTGATCCGGATCAGAATCGATCATTTCCTCTTCAAAATACTTGATGCCTACAATGCCCACTTTAGAGTCGGCATGAATGCCGATATCTCCAAGGATCTCGCTCAGCAGGCGCAGCTTGTGACGGGGCTGACCCTGCAGAGAAAAATGCTGATAAAGATAGCGGTCGATCTCCACGGGAATGATCTGGCTGAAGCCCATACCCTCGTTACCAAGAATAATGGAGCACTTCCCTTCCCGGTCAACGATCAGAAGCGTCTGTTCAAAGCGGCTGTCATAATGGGTAAAATACTCCACATTGGAAAAATGCTCTCTGTCGCCGTAGATGACCATGTGGGTCAGCTCCCTTGCCCGAATGCGCTCCACCAGTCTGGCAATACGGGCCTCATAATCCTCCCGATCCAGCTCTAAAATCGGCATATTGACCTCTTCCATGAAAAGCTCATGGGCTTTTACCAATTCAATCATGTCGATGGAATCCTCCTGTATTTATTTTGTACATTATACCCAAAAATCACGGCACTGTCAATTTTAATTCCATCTTAAATGTCCCCTTAGATCAGCATCCCAATAAAGAATACGGGACTGAACTAAGGGGACAATATCAGCAATGCGCCGGAGATATTTAAAATTCTTTGATTACTTTTTCAGCTTTTCCAGTCTTGCTCGGCTGTCGGCAAGCTGAGAGAGCATCTGCTCCAGCTTCTGTGCCCGTTCCTTCTCTGCGGCCACAACCTGTTCGGGGGCCTTGGCGAGGAAGCCGGGGTTATTCAGCTTGGAAGCGATACGGTCGAGGTTCTTCTTCGCATTGTCCTCTTCCTTGGTAATGCGGGCAAGCTCCTTGTCCACATCCACAAGCTGGTTCAGCGGCAGGAACAGCTTGGCATCGGTGGTCACACACTCTGCCATATCCTCATGGCCTGCGGGAACCTGGGTATCCACGATCAGCTCGTCAGCATAAGCCAGACGGCAGATATAGGCTTCACCGGCACGGAAGATCTCGGTCTTCTCGGTGGCAACATAGAGGGAGCACTTCTTGGAGGGGGCAACATTCATTTCCGCACGGCGGTTTCGCACAGCACGGATGGCGTTCATGATGGACTCCATGGCAGCCTCTTCCTCGGGGAATGCCAGAGCATCGGTGTACTTGGGCCATTCGGCGCAGATCAGGGTGTCGCCCTCATGGGGAATGGCCTGCCAGATCTCTTCGGTGATGAAGGGCATGAAGGGGTGCAGGAGTCGCAGGAGCTGATCCAGAACATAGACCAGAACGCGCTGTGCATTTTCCTTGCCCACGGGGTCCTCGGAGTACAGGCGGGACTTGGTCAGCTCGATATACCAGTCGCAGTAGGTATCCCAGATGAAGTCGTAAACCTTGGAAGAGGCAACACCCAGCTCATAGGCATCCAGATTCTCGGTGACTTCACGGATCAGGGTGTTGAGCTTGCTCAGAACCCACTTATCCTCCAGTTCCAGAGCATCCGGAGCGGGCAGGCGGTTTTCTTCCACCGTCAGGTTCATCAGCACATAGCGGCTGGCATTCCAGATCTTGTTGGCAAAGTTACGCATGGCCTCGCAGCGCTCCACATAGAAGCGCATATCGTTGCCGGGGGAGTTGCCGGTGATGAGGTTGAAGCGCAGGGCATCGGCGCCGAACTTATCGGCCATTTCCAGAGGATCGATGCCGTTGCCAAGGCTCTTGGACATCTTGCGGCCCTTATCGTCACGGACGAGGCCGTGGATAAATACGGTGTGGAAGGGTTCCTTCTTCATCTGCTCCATGCCGGAGAAGATCATACGGGCAACCCAGAAGAAGATGATATCATAGCCGGTGACCATGACGGAGGTGGGATACCAGTAGTTCAGGTCCTTGGCATCCATGTCGGGCCAACCCATGGTGGAGAAGGGCCACAGAGCGGAGGAGAACCAGGTGTCGAGAACATCCTCGTCACGAGTCAGCTTGGTGCTGCCGCACTTGGCGCAGGCGGTGGGATCTTCGCGGCTGACATTGTGGTGACCGCATTCGTCGCAGTACCATACAGGGATCTGATGGCCCCACCAGAGCTGACGGGAGATGCACCAGTCATGCACATTTTCCATCCAGTTGATATAGGTCTTGGTGAAGCGCTCGGGAACGAAGCGGATGGTGCCATCCTTGACAACACGGATGGCTTCCTTTGCCAGAGGCTCCATTTTGACGAACCACTGTGCGGAGACCAGCGGCTCCACATCATTGTGGCAGCGGTAGCAGGTGCCAACATTGTGGCTGTAGGGTTCAACCTGAACGAGATAGCCGCCCTCTTCCAGATCCTTGACGATGGCAGTTCTGCATTCATAGCGATCCATGCCCTCGTACTTCCCTGCCAGCTCGTTCATGGTGCCGTCATCCGCGATGACACGGATGACTTCCAGATTGTGACGCAGGCCGATCTCAAAGTCGTTGGGGTCATGGGCGGGGGTCATCTTAACACAGCCGGTACCGAATTCGATCTCGCAGTAGTCATCGGCGACGATGGGGATCTCACGGTTCATGATGGGCAGGATGCAGGTCTTGCCGATCAGGTGCTGATAGCGCTCGTCGTTGGGGTTGACGGCCACGCCGGAGTCACCCAGCATGGTTTCAGGACGGGTGGTGGCAACCACGAGGTCGCCGCTGCCGTCGCTCAGAGGATAGCGGATGTGCCACAGAGCGCCGGGCTTATCCACATATTCTACTTCCGCATCAGAAAGAGCGGTGATGCAGTGGGGGCACCAGTTGATGATACGGCTGCCCTTATAGATGAGGCCCTTGTCATACAGCTCGCAGAAGGTTTCACGGACGGCCTTGGAGCAGCCTTCGTCCATGGTGAAGCGCTCGCGATCCCAATCGCAGCTTGCGCCCATCTTCATCTGCTGGCTGACGATGCGGGAGCCATACTTGTGCTTCCAGTCCCAGACCCGTTCCAGGAACTTTTCACGGCCCAGATCATAGCGGGTCAGACCTTCCTTCACACGCAGCTCTTCTTCCACGCGGATCTGGGTTGCGATACCGGCATGGTCAGTGCCGGGGAGCCACAGGGCGCTGTAGCCCTGCATTCTCTTGAAGCGGGTCAGGATATCCTGCAGGGTGGCGTCAAGGGCATGGCCCATGTGAAGCTGACCGGTAACATTGGGGGGCGGCATAACGATGGAAAACGGCTTCTTGTCGGGATCGGGTTCTGCCTTGAAGCAGCCCTTGTCCATCCACATCTGATAGATGCGGCTTTCCACATCTTTGGGATCATATACCTTGGGGAGTTCTCTTGCCATATCATTCATCTCCTAATGATGTTTATTCCTTGGTTGCAGAAAAAAACGCCCCGAGCACAGCTCAGGACGAAATCGCAATTCCGTGGTACCACCTGAGTTTCCGAAAAACGGACACTCTTGCTCTGTAACGGGAGCACCCGTAGACGCCTACTCATTTTTCAGCGCTCCGCTCCGGAGTGACATTCAGCAGGCCCTCCACGGTCTTACACCCACCGACCGCTCTCTGAAAGGCAGGGCTTTGCCTACTATTCTCCATCCATGCGTTTTTCATATGGGGTTATTCTACACAACAAGCGGTAAAATGTCAACCTCATAATGCAAAAATGCGCCCCATTGCACCGAAAAACAATGCAATGGGGCGAAGTCATTTTCTCTTACTTTACGATAGCCTTATGATAGACCTTCTTGCCCTTGCGGATCTTGACACCGGCCTTGAGATCATCGGCGCTGACACGCACATCAATGCTGCCAACCTTCTCGCCGTTGACCACGACACCGCCCTGCTGGATCAGACGGCGGGCCTCGCCCTTACTGGGAGCCAGCTTGCAGGCAACAAGCAGTTCGATGACACCCATGCCGCCATCCACGAGATTTTCTTCCGTCAGTTCGGTGGTGGGCATATTCTCGTCGTCACTGCCGGCAGAGAACAGTGCTCTTGCGGCCTTCTGGGCCTTGTCGGCTTCCTCTTCGCCGTGGATCAGCTTGGTCAGCTCGTAGGCCAGAATCTCCTTGGCGGTGTTGAGCTGGCTGCCTTCCCAACCATCCATCTTGTCGATCTCTTCCAGAGGGATGAAGGTCAGCATACGGATGCACTTGAGGACATCGGCATCGTCCACATTGCGCCAGTACTGATAGAAATCGAAGGGAGAGGTCTTGTTGGCATCCAGCCAGACGGCACCCTTTGCGGTCTTGCCCATCTTCTTGCCCTCGGAGTTGAGCAGCAGGTTGATGGTCATGGCATGGGCATCCTTGCCCAGTTTCTTGCGGATCAGTTCGCTGCCGGCCAGCATGTTGGACCACTGGTCGTTGCCGCCAAACTGCATATTGCAGCCAACGGTCTGGAACATATGGTACCAGTCATATGCCTGCATCAGCATATAGTTGAATTCCAGGAAGCTCAGGCCCTTTTCCATGCGCTGCTTGTAGCATTCGGCACGGAGCATATTGTTGACAGAGAAGCAGGCGCCGATCTCACGGAGCACTTCCACATAGTTGAGGTCCAGCAGCCAATCGGCATTGTTCAGCATGATGGCCTTGCCTTCGCTGAAGTCGATGAACTTGGACATCTGCACCTTGAAGCAGTCGGCATTGTGCTGGATGGTCTCACGGGTCATCATGGAGCGCATATCGGTACGACCGGAGGGGTCGCCGATCATGGCGGTGCCGCTGCCGATGAGGGCGATGGGCTTATTGCCGGCTTCCTGCAGGCGCTTCATCAGGCACAGGGCCATGAAATGACCTACATGAAGGGAATCCGCAGTGGGGTCAAAGCCGATGTAGAAGACAGCCTTGCCATTGTTGACCATGGTGCGGATCTCTTCTTCGTTGGTTACCTGGGCGATCAAGCCGCGGGCAACGAGTTCTTCATAAATCTGCATTGTATATTTTACTCCTTGTACAGTATTTTCAAATAAAAAACCCTCTGTCCTTATTGGACAGAGGGCGAATAACAAATTCGCGGTACCACCTCTGAGTCCACCGCAGCTCACACTGCGATGCTCACCCGGTGCGATGCACCGGAACGCTGTAACGGGCGGACCCGACCTACCCTACTGCGGTTTCCCGGTTCAGGCGGCAGCTCAGGAGGGTATTCACAGGGTGTTCCTTACCTCTTTTCACCGGCCAGAGGCTCTCTGAAAGGCGCTGCCATGCTACTATACTCCGTCATTGCTCTTATATATTCAAAATGCAGCTATATCTTAGCAGAAATACCCCATTAAGTCAATGGTGGAATCCGAAAAATCAAGAAAAGCTCCGCAGCATCTCGGCAGCGCTGCTGCGGGTGGTGTCGGTGATGACCTCGCCGCCGATGATGCGTGCCAGCTCATCGATGCGACCGTCACGATCCAGTGGAGTCACGGTGGTATAGGTCCTTCCCTGCCGCTCCGATTTGGCGATCAGCAGATGCAGATCTGCCATGGCGGCGATCTGGGGCAGGTGGGTCACACAGAGCACCTGCTTTCCGGAAGAGACACTGAGCAGCTTCGCCGCCACCTTCTGGGCAGCTCTGCCGGAGACACCCGCATCCACCTCATCAAAGATAAGTGTGGGTACAGCATCCTGCTCCGCCAGTACATTTTTCATTGCCAGCATGATGCGGGCAAGCTCACCGCCGGAGGCTACCTTGCTCATGGGTTTCAGCGCCTCACCCGTATTGGCAGACATCAGGAAGGAAACCTGATCCGCTCCTGTGGGAGAAAGCTCGATCTCCTCAAAGCTGCAGACAAACTGCACCTTGGGCATATCAAGTTGAGCCAGTTCTGTGCGGATGCGGCTCTCAAGACCGATGGCAGCCGCCTGACGGCTACGCCGCAGGTCGATCGCCGCATGATTGGCCTTGCTTTCCAGTTTTTTTAATTTATTACGTAGTTCAATGAGAAGATCGTCCGAAAATTGGATCTCATCCAATTCCTTTTTGGATTTATCAAGGAAAGCAAGAATATCATCACAGGTGCGGCCGTATTTACGCCGCAGACGATGGATCACATCGTAGCGGGCCTCCAGTTCATCCAGCTCTTCCGGGGAAAAACTGGCGGCATCCTTGAGGTCAATGAGTTCTTCACAAACCTCCTGCGCCATGCAGGAAAGCTCCGTCACCCCGGCGTGAAGCTTTTCGATCCGCTCGTCATAGCGGGCGATCTTACCCAGCGCATATTCTGCTTCTGAGATCATGGCGCTTGCCCCGTCGGTATCGTCATCGCCATAGAGACAGCGCAGGGCATTGAGAAGGCCCGTGGTAAACTTTTCCGCATTCTGCAGAAGCTTTCGCCTGGCTTCCAGTTCTTCATCTTCTCCGCTGTGCAGCTCCGCCGCTTCGATCTCCCGGATCTGATGGCGCAGCATTTCCGTCCGGCGCAGCTTCTCCCCTTCGTCAAGGCTGAGCCTGTCGATCTCACGGCGCACCTTCATGACTTCGCTGTAAGACTGCTGATAGACATCCCGCTCTTTCTCATTATGGGCAAAGAGGTCGAGATAACGAAGGTGATTCTCGTCATCGAAAAGCTGCTGAGAATCATGCTGTCCGTGAATGTTGATCAGCTGCATCCCAAGCTGGCGCAAAATGCCCACACTCACCGGCTGACCGTTGACCCGGCAGGTATTTCTGCCCTCCACGGTCAGTTCTCTTTGTACCAGCAGCTCTTCATCATGGGGCACATGATGCTCAGTGAACCATGGGAGAAGCGGCACATTCTGAAACACAGCACTGACAAAGGCTTTCTTTGCCCCGGTGCGGATCACATCACGGTAAGTGCGCTCACCCAAAATGGCATTGATAGCATCGATCACGATGGATTTACCCGCACCTGTCTCGCCGGTCAGCACATTAAAGCCGGGGGCAAAACTGATGTCCGCAGCTTCAATGACGGCGATATTCTCGATATGAAGCATGGACAGCATAAATAAACTTCCCTTCTATCAGCTCAGTAAGCGCTTGATCTCAGCGCAGAATACACTGGCGGCATTGGCATCACGCATCACCAGGAAAGCGGTATCGTCACCCGCCAGAGAACCCAGTACCACAGGCATATTCATGGAGTCGATGGCAGAACAGGCTGCGGAAGCCAGACCCGGCATGGTCTTGATCACCACCATGTTCTGGGCATAGTCATAGCTTGTGATGCATTCACGGAAAATGGTGTTCAGCCGTGTGGAAAATGTGCCGCCGCTTTCCTTATTGGCAGCGGTATAGCGGTAAGTGCCAAGATTCGTCAGTTCCTTGACGATGCGAAGTTCTTTAATATCACGGGAAATGGTTGCCTGCGTGCTGCGGAAGCCTGCCTTCTGCAGGGCATCCAGGAGCTGTTCCTGCGTTTCGATGTCAGAAGCCGCAATGATCTCCAAAATTTTTGCCTGTCGCTGGGTTTTCATAACGATTCCCTCACTTGTTTCTGAATTTTGCGTTGATGAT